>NZ_MSAJ01000012.1:0-77967 GCF_044510355.1 Pseudomonas sp. DD1
TACTGCAAGGCGACCGGCATTACGACTACGACGCCTTCGGAAACCTCATACGCGAACGCCGTGGCCGCGCGCAGCAGTTAGTCACCGAATACCGCTACGACTGCCAGCACCGCCTGATCGGCGTGACGCAACCGGACGGCAGCCAGGCCAGTTATCGCTATGACCCATTTGGGCGGCGCATCAGCAAAACCGTGGCGGGCAAAACCACTGAGTTTTTCTGGCAAGGCGACAAAGTCATCGCCGAGCACACGGCGGGGCAGCATCGCAGCTATCTCTACGAGCCTGATAGCTTCAGGCCGCTGGCCTTGCTGGAAGGCTTTGGTCCGGCCAATACCCAGGCGTTCCACTACCAACTGGACCACCTGGGTACGCCGCAGGAACTGACGAACACGGACGGCAAAATCGTCTGGTCAGCCCATTACCAAGCCTACGGAAAAATCACCCGGCTGGACGAGAGCACCGTCGATAACCCGCTGCGTTTTCAGGGGCAATATTTCGACCGGGAAAGCGGGCTGCACTACAACCGGCATCGCTACTACAATCCGGATAACGGACGCTACCTGACGCCCGACCCGGTGAAGTTGGCGGGTGGGGTGAACGGGTATTTGTATGTGCCCAACCCTACGGGGTGGGTGGATCCGTTGGGGTTGAACTCATGTCCGGGCGAACGTGAATGTACGCCGACAAATGGCATTGACGACCCGTCATTAAAGGCGTCCACAAAAAAAAACGAGCCCAAACCGCCAGCCCCAGACGAAGATGACAAGTACCTTTTTCGTGGAGATAAAATCCATCCGGACGTAGTATTCAAAGAGGGGTTCAAAAGCAAAGGAAATAGTGAAGATCTTCTTCTACACGCTTTTGACAGTGACGACCCTCCAAGCATCTTCATTAGTACGTCTGCATCTAGAGCTGTAGGAATCGAATTCGCAACAGGCTACAAAACCAAGAAAGGCTACTTATACGTTCTTAAAAGTATAGCGGGACATGACTTAAACATAGAACTAGGAAAAGCGACCCCTTATCCAAAAGAGAAAGAGTTCGCCATTCATCAAAGAATAGACCCAGAAGATATAATAGGCGTCACGCCCATTAAGGCCAATGGAAGCTATGTAGGCTACTCACTTCCAAATCCGAATAGGAAATAGAATGACCACAAAAAAAATAATCGCCAGAATCGACAATACACTTACGGAGGTAATCGTAAAGTACGATTCCAAGAAACTCACAATGACATTTTCGGAGGCTGATAATCATAAAAAAATCTATCAGGAAAAAGACATTTATGTTTGCCTTGCAAAAATAAGATCGGACTTTCCTCATATAACATTCTTATGCAAGGGGGCAAAAATAAATGTTATGCCTTCCAGAATGGCTTCACAAATGTCCGCTGGGCTTGTCGCATACGAAATGACGCTGGGCAAACAAGCCTCAAACGAAGACATAGTTCATATATTTGACTATGAAGAGAGCAATCTTACAAACAACCCTCAAGACCAAATCGATTTTTTTAAGCAGTGGCTGGCATCTTTAGGTGCAGAGGACTATGAAAAATTCAACTAACACCAACTATTGATGCTGATTAATGGGGAGTTGTGTCCTTGCCGGAGATGGCGGCGGCCCTTCAAACCGACCGCACCCACCCTCCCTGCATCGACCGCACCCGATTGCGCCCGCCGCTTTTGGCCTCATACAACGCCTGGTCGGCGTCATTCAGCCAACTGGTCGCGTCGTCGTGGGAGGCTTGATACGGTGCCAGGCCGATGCTCAGGCTGGCGCGCAGGGTGGGGTCCTGGGCGTAGCCCAGGGAGCTGAAGCGGTCGCGCAGGGCGTCCATTATTTCGGTGGCGTGGCCCAGGGGCATGTCCGGCAGGATCACGCAAAATTCATCGCCGCCGTAACGCCCGGCCAGGTCGGTGGCGCGCAGGTTCTGACGCAGGATCTTGCTCAACTGGCGTAGCACGATATCGCCGGTTACGTGGCCGTAGGTGTCGTTGATGGTCTTGAAATGGTCGATATCAATCAACGCAATGGCGGCCCCCTGCTGGCCGCCCCGGCAGCGGGCGAATTCGATTTCCAGTTGGTCTTTCCACGCGCCGTGGTTAAGCAACCCGGACAGGCTGTCGGTGCGGCTCAGGGCCAGGAGTTCGCGTTTATGCCGGGCCAGGGTGATGGCCTGGCGATAACAGATCCACCCAAGGACCAGCGGATAGAGCATCAGGATCGGCAAGCAGGCGTAGAGTTGGGCGGGCGTGGTCAGGGCGATATAGGCCGGGGCGAACAGCAGCAGCGCCACCCCGATGCCCAGTGCCTGGGCCACCCACCCCATCAGCATAAATCGGAGGCCACCGATGGCGACGTTGTTCATGGTCATCATCGATAGGGTGGTGACGCTGGGCAGCGGGTTGAAGTGCATGGCAGCGACCCAGAAGCCCCCACAAAACGAGTCCACCAACAGGTGGCGGCGCTCGGCGCGCAGGGAGTTTTCGGCGCGGCGCGCCATTTGGTAGGCCAGGTGCGGCCAGGCGAAGGCGTTGATCAGCATCCAGGCCCAGACCCAGCCAGGCGGGTCCAGTGGGTACATGCCGGCCGATACACAGACAAAGCCGAGCGTCAGCCCCAGGGTCCGAGATTTGTACAGGCGTTTGGCGAGCGGAAGTCCTTTTCCTCCTGCGGCTGACATGATCTGGCTGATCCTGGATGAATGCTGAAAGTCTATCAGGGCAAAGGCAAATAGCCAGTACCGCTCAGACAGTTACTGCAGACGCCAATCGCCTTGCCAAACCCTTGACGCCAGCGGACTAGCTGGAGAAACCGCGGGCCAACAACATCGCCACCGCCAGCAGCAATACTGCCGTGACCTTCTGCAACAGCACGCGTTTGCGCGGCGACTCGAGCACATGCTTGATGCGTTGGCCGAAGTAGCAATACAGGCAGCCGCTGGCGAATTGCAGGATCAGGAATGTCAGGCCGAGGATGGCGATGTCACCAGCGGCGCTGTCCTGCCCGACGGCGGCAAACTGCGGGAACACGGCGCTGAACAGGATGATTGCCTTGGGGTTGGACAGGCCGGTCAGCAAGCCCTTGCCGAACAGGCCGCGGGGCGTCTCCGGCCCGTGCCCGGCGGCGGTGATCTGCACGCCGCTGCTGGTCCACTGCTTGTAGGCCAGGTACAGAATATAGGCCACGCCCACCAGTTGGATGCCCTGGGTAATCAGCGGGTAGCCCTTGATCAGCTCGGAAAAGCCCACGGCAAAGACCAGGATCGAAATCAGGTACGACACGCTGGCGCCGAACTGGGCCGGCAAGGAGTGCCGCAGGCCGTCCTTGAGACCCAGGCTCAGCAGCAGCAAGGTCATCGGGCCGGGGCTGAAGGCCAGGGTGCTGCACAACACCAGAAAATACAGAAAGGAAGACAGCGTAAGGGCGGTGACCATGGTGGGTAATTTCGCGGCGGGGAGGAATGTTGCGCAGTCTAGGGCGCGAATTCCGTGTCGGGCAGGTAAACTCGGCGGTTATTCACGCAGGCTTTACCGGTAAAGTGACCGGCAAACTTCAGGACGTCGCGATGGCCCTTCCGCAGATCCACTTTCATGAGCACGCCCCCAAGGTCCAGCAGATCGTCGAGGCATTCGCCCGTGCCATCGAACAAGGCGAATTGGCCGCTGGCAGCAAACTGCCGTCGGTGCGTGAGCTGGGGGCGCAGTTGGGTGTCGGAAAATTCACCATCAATGAAGCCCTGGACCGTCTGCGCGGCCAACACCTGCTGACCTCGCGCCAAGGCCGTGGGCACTTTGTGGCCCAGCGCCAGACGCAGCCGTCGTCGAGCAACTGGGTGGACCTGCTGCCCCAGGATTTGCTCAGTGTGCTGCGCCGCCCCATGCTGACCGGCCAGGGCGAGCTACGCCCCGGTGGCGGGCATCTGCCCGAAGACTGGCTCGATTCCGAAGCCATGCGCCAGGCCCTGCGCAGTGTGGTGCGGGCCCCTTCCCTGCGGGTTGCCGGCATGGGTACGCCAGCGGGTTTCCTGCCCCTGCGCCAGGCCCTGCAACAAAAACTGCAGGGCGATGGCCTGGCGGTGCCGGTGGAACAGATCATCACCACGCCCAGCACCCTGCAAGGCCTGGACATGTTGATGCGCCTGCTGGCGCGCCCCGGTGACACGGTGCTGCTGGATGCACCGTGCTATTTCAACTTCCACGCCAACCTGGCACTGCACGGGGTCAAGGTGCTGACACTGCCGCGTGGCCCGGACGGGCTCGACCTGACGGCCCTGGAGCAGTTGCTCGCCGAGGCCCGGCCCAGCCTGTATGTGACCACCAGCATCCTGCACAACCCCACCGGCCATTCCTTCAGTGCAGCCCAGGCCTTTGGCTTGCTGCAACTGATGCGTCAGTATCACTGCCATATCATCGAGGACGACCTCTACGGCGACCTGCACCCCAACCCGCCGCCCCGCCTGGCGGCACTTGCCGGGTTGGAGCAGGTGACGTACCTGTCGGGCTTCTCGAAAACCCTCAGCGCCAATACCCGGATGAGCTATGTGGTGGCCGCACCGCAACTGGCGGCCAACCTGACCAATATGAAGTTGATGAGCGGCGGCGTGACCTCGGAGCTGTTCGAGCAACTGGTCTACCGCCTGCTCAGCGAGGGCAGCTATGCGCGGCACCGCAAGCGCATGGTCCAGCGCCTGCTGGAAGCCGGTGCGCGGGTGGAACAGTGGTTGCGCCGCTGTGGCTGTGAGCTGCCCATGGGGTATGAGGCCGGGATGTTTCTCTGGGCGCGCCTGCCGGCCGGGGTTAACGCTGAACAATTGGCCGAGGCCGGGCTCAAGCGCGGCATGGTGTTGGCGCCGGGGGCGTTGTTTGGGTATGAGTCGGGGATGGGCGAGTTTATGCGTTTCAATGTGGCGCACTGTGACGATCCACGGGTCCGGCAAGCCATCGAGCCATTGTTGCGCTGATCCAGTGTGGGAGCGGGCTTGCTCGCGAAGACGTCGGCCCAGCAAACATTGATGTTGACTGACCTACTGCTTTCGCGAGCAAGCCCGCTCCCACAGGGGATCTGCGCTTAACTGACGGGCATTAGGGCTTGCCGGCTCCCACAGTCGTGACAATTGAGTGCACACAAAAACGCAACACTGCACCGCTTCGAATGTGATGGTCGCTGCCCCCCAGGGTTTATATAGTCGGGTCCAACAGCCACCCGCCATGAGCCCCAGGGCCCATCACCAGGAAGCGCTCAATGACCGACCTTCACGACCTCACGGCCGCGCAATTGCTGGCGCATTTCGCCAGTCGCCAGCTCTCCCCCATCGACTACTACGATCACCTGCTGGGCCATATCGACCGCTGGGAGCCGCAGATCCGCGCCCTGTATGCCTTCGATCCCGAGCAGGTGCGCCGGGAAGCCCAGGCCTCCACCGAGCGCTGGAACAAAGGCCAGCCCAATGGGGTGCTCGATGGCGTGCCCGTGACCATCAAGGAACTGGTGGCTACCGAAGGCACGCCGATTCCCCTCGGCAGTGCCGCCACCCGCCTGACCCCGGCCCTCAGGGACGCCCCGCCCGCCGCGCGGATGCGGGAAGCCGGGGCGATTGTGCTGGCCAAGACCACTGTCCCGGATTTCGGCATGCTCTCCTCCGGCCTGTCGAGCTTCCATGGCATCACCCGCAACCCGTGGAACACTGCCAACAACACCGGCGGTTCCAGCTCGGGGGCTGCCGCTGCGGCCGCCGCCGGTTACGGGCCACTGCATATCGGCACCGACATCGGCGGCTCGGTGCGTTTGCCCGCCGCCTGGTGCGGCCTGGTGGGGTTCAAGCCGACCCTGGGGCGTATCCCGATTGACCCTTACTACACCGGGCGCACCGCCGGGCCCATGACCCGTACGGTGGACGACTGCGTGCTGATGATGCAGCACCTGGCCCGCCCCGATGCCCGCGACGCCACCAGCCTGCCGCCGCTCACCAGCGAGTGGAGCAACCAGCCGCTGTCGGTCAAGGGCCTGCGCGTCGGCCTGATGCTGGAACCCGGCGCCGGCCTGCAACCGGAAGGTTTCGTGTGTGAGGCGGTGGAACACGCCGCGCGCCTGTTCGAAGCCCATGGCGCCAAGGTCACGCTGATCCCGCCGATCATGGACCGCGCCCAGCTCGACGGCCTCGACCAATTCTGGCGCGCCCGGCAATGGGGCGACCTGTCGGCGTTGAGCAGCGAGCAATTCGATAAGGTCTTGCCGTACATCCGCGACTGGGCCGCGCCCGGTGCCGACATCAGCGGCGTGCAGGCGGTGCAGGGGTTCAACCAGACCTTCGAGATGCGCCGCCGCGCCGCCCAGGCCTTCAGCGACCTGGACCTGATCCTGTCGCCCACCAACCAGGTCAACGCGTTCCCCGCCGAATGGCCGTCACCGAGCAATGACCCGCAATTACCGTTCGAACACATCGTGTTCACCGTGCCCTGGAACATGGGCGAGCAACCGGCGCTGTCGATCAACTGTGGTTTCGCCGCCGATGGCATGCCCATCGGCCTGCAGATGATCGCACCGCGTTTTGCCGATATCTGGCTGCTGCAAATCGCAAAAACCTATGAGAGCTGGCGTGGCGCAATCCACCAATGGCCGAACCCCAACTGACCTTGACGCTGTAACTGAACTGCCCACCCACACGCCCGTTCCCTGGCCCCAAGGCCGGGGTCTGGACGACCTATAACTAAAATCGAGGGGCTGGTATGCACACTGAACAATTGACTCGCGAGGGTCCCGAGCACACACCCGAAACGCCATCGCCGGACGCCGGTCGCAAGAGCATCTTCGCTGTGGTGTTGGGTAATGCCGTGGAGTTTTTCGACTTTGGGGTCTACGCGACCTTCGCGGTGATGATCGGCCATACGTTTTTCCCGTCCGACAGCGCCTTCGTCAGCTTGATGCTCTCGGTCACAGCCTTTGGCATCGGCTTTATCGTGCGGCCCCTGGGCGCGGTGCTGATTGGCGCCTACGCCGACCGCGTGGGGCGCAAGCCGGCGATGTTGTTGACCCTGGTGATGATGGCGGTGGGCACCGGCAGTATTGCGATATTGCCCGGCTACGAGACCATCGGGATTGCCGCGCCGATCCTGCTGGTGGTCACCCGCATGATTCAGGGCCTGGCCTGGGGCGGTGAAGCCGGCCCCGCCACCACCTATATCCTGGAAGCCGCGCCGCCGCACAAACGCGGCACCTATGCCTGCTGGCAAGTGGTCGCCCAGGGCGTCGCCGCCATGGCCGCCGGGCTGGTGGGTTACACCCTGACCAAAGTCATGTCCCCCGAAGACCTCAACAGCTGGGGCTGGCGCGTGCCGTTCGTGTTTGGCCTGCTGGTGTTGCCGATTGGTATCTATATCCGCCGCAACCTGGCCGAGACCTTCCACGGCCAGGGCGAAACCACCAGCACCGGCGACCTGGTGCGCGAAGTCTGCGGCAAGCATCGGCGCGCCCTGGTCCTGGGCCTGCTGATCCTTTCGGGCAGCACCATCACCCAGTACTTCCTCAACTACATGACCACCTTTGCCCTGACTGAGCTGAAGCTGCCCACCAGTATTTCCATGCTCTCGACCCTGGTGGCCGGTGCGGCCATGGCGGTGTGCGCAGTGGCTGGCGGCATGTTGTGCGACCGTTTCGGGCGCCGGGTGATCCTGATGACGCCCCGGGTGGTGCTGTTGCTGATCCTGTTCCCGGCCTTGCAATTGATGACCGAACACCCCAGCCCGTCGACCTTCCTCCTGACCCTGGCGCTGCTGTCCGGCCTGCATGGCATGAGCGGCGCGGCGTTGATCGTGTTGCTGGTGGAAAGCTTCCCCAAATCCGTGCGCTCCACCGGTTTCTCTATCGTCTACGCCTTTGGTGTGGCGGCGTTTGGCGGCACCGCACAGATCATCATCACCTGGCTGATCGGCACCACGGGCGACCCGATGTCACCGGTGTGGTACCTGCTGATCGCCAACCTGGTGTGCCTCACCGCCGCCTGGTTCGCCAAGGAAACCCGGCCTGTGCTGCCCGGCACCCCGGCCCGCGAAACCCGGCTCAGAGAAGCCCCGGTTCGCTGATCGCTTTATCCCTACTGTGGCAAGACTGCTTGCCACAGGTACTGTGCCCGGCCTCAGCGGTCGCCTTACTCTTCTTTGTGTGGGGATTCACCATGTATCCACGTCTTTTCCTGGCCGCCGCCCTGGCGTCCGGTACCCAGGCTTTTGCTCAAGAAAACGCCCAGGCCAGCGCCCCCGGCTTTATCGAAGGCAGCAGCCTGGACCTGAACCTGCGTCACTACTACTCCAACCAGCACACCCAGCGCAGCACCTACCTGAGCATCCAGAAACCCGCCGGCATCGAACGCACCCGCGTGCGCGAAACCTGGGTGCAGACCGCCATGCTCAAGTACAGCTCCGGCTACACCCAGGGCGTGATTGGCGTGGGGGTCGATGTCGGCGTATTCAGCGCGGTCAACCTGCAGCGCGGGCATGGCAAGGTGGCCAATGGCGGTGACCGCGTGCTGGTGGACAGCGACGGCGATGCGATCCCGACCTGGAGCCGGCTGGGGGTGGGCGATGTGCGGTTTCGCCTGTCCAACACCGAGCTCAAGGCCGGGCGCTTGATGACCGATAACCCGATCCTGCGCTACAAGGACAACCGCGCCCTGCCTTCCAGCTTCCAGGGCGTGGGCCTGTACAGCAACGAACGGGACTGGCTGTCGGTGCAGGGCGGCAGCTTCGACCGGGCCATCCCGCGCACCGGCACCGGCGCCGAACGCCTGACTACCACCTTTGGCAACCGCGCCTACAGCGGCGCGCGCATCAGCTACCTGGGGGCCACGCTCAAGCCGGGCTACGGCCTGGAAGCCAGCCTCTACGGCTCGCGCTTCGAGGACATGTGGGACCAGTACTACCTGGGGCTGACCCACCGTATCGGCGACAAAAACGCGGTGGCGCTCAAGACCGCCCTGCACTACTACCACACCCAGGATTCCGGCCAGCAGCGCCTGGGTTACATCGATAACGACGCCGCCAGCCTGGCCGTGACCGCCAACCACCAGGCCCACAGCCTGACCCTGGCCTGGCAACAGGTGTTCGGCAACGAGTACTTCGACTATGTGTGGGAGTCCACCGGCAACTACATGGCCAACTCGCTGTACTCGGACTACAACGGCCCCAACGAAAAATCCTGGCAACTGCGCTACGACCTCGACCTGGCCGCCTACGGCGTGCCCGGTCTGACCGCCAGCCTGTGGCACGCCAAGGGTTGGGGCATCGACGGCACACACTACGAGGGGGATCGCAACGGCCACAACACCGGCTATAACGTGCGCGGCCTGGATAACGCCAAGCACAATGAAAACGGCTTGATGCTGGCCTACGTGGTGCAATCGGGGAAATTGAAGAACACCGTACTGCGCACCATCGTCTACAACCACCGCGCCAGCGGCGGTCAAATTGACGGCAGCTACGACGAGTTCCGGATCGTCGGCAACTTCCCCATCAACCTGTTCTGACACCCGCCCGTCGGCACCAGTCAATGCCGACGGGTAATATTCAGAATTCTTACACCCTGCATGAGACTGCTCCGGCATTGGCTCGCCGCCGCGCTTGGTAAAAAGCCTGTCCCCTACGGACGGTTACCCAGGAACGCGGATGAAACCTTTGAAAGCAGCAGCGCTTTGCGTCATCAGTGGATGGTTAATGCTCTTGAGTTCCCCTGGCCATGCCGCACCGCCGGGTATCGAGTGGCTGGTGGATTGCCCGCGCCTGCCCGGGCGGGCCCTTGACCAGGAGGTGATGGCACGCACCCAGTGCGGCATCGTCACCGTGCCGCAAAACCATCAGGCCGCGGACACACGCACGTTGCGCCTGACCCTCACCCGGGTCGGTGCCCGTCAGCCCCTGGAGCGTCGGGGTGTGATCTTCACCCGCCCGGCTACCGCACAAGCGGATTTGCGCGGGGTGTTCGCGGTGCACCTGGCCACAGTCTGGAAGTACTACAACACCGAGGCGTACCGCACGCTGACCCAGTTCTACGATGTCATCGAGTTGAGCCCGCGCAACGCCCGCACAGCAGCCGACAACGAGCAATCGGCCTGGGACATGGATTTCGTACGCCAGCAACTGGGTGAGCAACGGATCAGCTTCCTGGGCATCGCCCAAGGCAACGTGCTCGGTGCCGGCTACGCCGGGCTGTTTGCCGATCGCATCGAACGCATGGTGCTGGTAGAGCCCGATGAGGCTGCCACCCCGGCGTTCGAATCCTTGCCCGCCACATTGCGGCTCAAGGGGCCTTATCTACAGGGCAGTTCCGTCGTCGATGCCAGCCGCTGCGTAAATCGTTGGGCGGGTGCCTACCTGGCACACGGCAGGCAGCCACCGCCGGCAAGCGACTGCCTGGGCAACTGAGGCTTCAGTCCACCAGCGCACAACGCTGCATCGCGCTGGCCAGCATTTCCTGGCACTTGAGCACCGCCACCGAGCGCGGCCGGTTGCGGTACCCGCACAGGTCGATGCGGATTCGCCCCAGGTGCTCATCGGCAATCGGCACCGCCACCAGGCCATCGCCCAGGTCGCGGGCGTCGGCATCCACCTGGGGCAGGATCAACACCGCCGCCCGTTGCCGGGCCAGGCTTTTCTGCACTTCCAGGGAGCTGGTGGTAAACACCGGCTGGATCGTCACTCCTCGTTTTTTTGCTGCCATCTCCAGGGCCTGGCGCACGCCGTACGCCGAGTCAGGAATGGCCAGGGGCTGGCCTTCAAGTTCGCGCAGTTCGATGCTGTCGCGCTGGGCAAAGGGGTGCTCGGCACTGACCAGCACCCGGTGCCACAACTCGCATTGTGCGGTGACTTCCACATCGGCCCGTTCCTGCAGATAGAACGCCAGGCCCAGGTCGGCCTCGCCACTGCACAGGGCGTCGAGGGTGGCCGAGGCGCTGGCGATCACGATATTGAAGGTGACCTTGGGGTGCGCCCGGTAGAACGCCGCAAGCACCGGCGCCAGCACTGTGGAAACGATACTTTCTGACACATGGATGCTGATGTTACCCGCCACCTGACTCTGCCGGCTGGCGATCACATCGCGCACCTGATCGAGGCCGCGCAGGGTGCTGGTGACCTGCTCGGCCAGGCACTCACCCTCCACCGTCAGGCGGATACCGCGCGGGCCGCGCTCAATCAGGGCGGCGCCAAAGAAGTGTTCGAGGTGTTCAATCTGCCGGCTGACGGCAGTGGGCGTGACGTACAAACGCTCGGCCGCCTTACGCAACGAGGCGCAGCGCGCCACCTCGTGAAAATACCGCAAGGCTCGTAATTGCATGCTCGGGTGCTCCTGCACAAAGACTGGAGCGCTATGGCAGGCAATTACTGCGCCAGGCTCAGATTTTATGAGCACGACACATCAACTGTGGGAGGGGGCTTGCTCGCGAATGCAGTGGGCCAGTGATGGATATGTCGGCTGATACAGCGCATTCGCGAGCAAGCCCGCTCCCACATGGGGCCCATGGACGTGGTTTACGACCTGTTTTAACTGAAAACGACCCCTGCCGTTGACGCCCCGCCCCAACCCCTATTAAGTGCTATTTATCCGCATTAATACGATAAATAGAAAACCATGCTCAGCCGCCCCCTGCGACGCAAACGCCAGAAGCTTTCCGATGTGATTGTCGAGTCGGTCAAGCGCTCGATCGTCACCGATGCCTTGAAGCCCGGCGACCGCTTGCCCACCGAGCGCGAATTGATGGAGAGCTTCCAATGCTCCAAGGGCTCGGCCCGCGAAGCGCTCAAGGCCCTGGAGGTCGAAGGCCTGGTCAGCACCCGCACCGGCCCTACCGGTGGCGCGTACCTGAACCAGGCCGGCACGGAGCCGGCCAGCCGCGCCTTGCGCAACTACCTGCACTTCCAGCACCTGGATGGCGAGCAGGTGTATCAACTGCGCAAGGTAATCGAGGTGGAACTGGCAGTGTCAGTGCTGGGCCGCTTGAGCGAAGACGACTATCGCGCCCTGCAAGACAACGTGGACTTTTGCAGTGCGCCGGAAGACAGCGAGGCCGGCCAGCGCGAGCAGCGCCTGGCGGAGCTGGAGTTCCACAACCTGCTGGCCAGGGCATGCCCCAATCCGCTGCTGAGTTTTATGGCGCAGTTCCTCAACGACCTGCTGCGCGACCTGGTGGTGCTGAAAAAAGCCTACAAGCCCAAGCGCAAGCAATTCGACGCGGCCAACCTGGACTATCACAAGCAACTGCTGAGCGCGTTTCGCGCCAACGATGAAGCCGCCGTGCGCAGCCTGATGCATGAACACATGTGCGACGCCGAACACCACATGACCGCGCTGGAAGGCCAGGTCAGCCCACACTTTTTGCTGGAGTTCGACCACTCCTGAAAACACCCCAAATCCCCTGTAGGAGCTGGCTTGCCTGCGCCTACAGTTTTGACCGTGTTTCACCTCAATAAAAAAGGCCTGCCCACAGGCCGTGCTCCACCGTATCGCCATTGCCACTCCTGCCAATAACTAAACCAGGGAGTCACCCCATGCAGCGTCGTACGTTGTTGAAAGCCAGCCTCACCGCCGCCGCCGCGCTCAGCCTTCCGCTGGGCGTGCGCAGTGCATTCGCCGCCGAACCGTTTACCTTTTACGGCCTCAAGTCCATGTCTGGCGCCTTTGCCAGCTATGGCAAGTTTGCCGACATGGGTTCACGCCTGGCGGTGGCCCAGTACCCCGAACTCCTCGGGCGCCCACTGAACTACAAGGTGATCGACACCGAAGGCAACGCCGGCAAGGCGGTGCGCAAGGTCCAGGAGGCGATCGGCCAGGACGGCGCGCGGTTCTTCCAGGGCTGCACCCTGTCGTCCTCGGCACTGGCAGTGGCCAAGGAAGTGGACAAGGTTGGCGGTGTGTTCATGACCCCGGTGGGCGCTGACGAAGTCACCGGCAAGGACTGCAACAGTGCGACCTTCCGCTGGTCGGTGCCCACCTATGGCGCGATCCGCGAAACCCTGGTGCCGCTGATCAAGCTGCTGCCCGAGGCCAAGCGCTGGTACACCATCACCCCGCAATACGTGTTCGGCGAAGCCTTGCTCGAAGGCGCCAAGAGCGTGCTGGCCGAAAACGGCCTGGAGCATGTGGGCAACAGCTATCACTCATTGCAGGAACAGGAATTCTCCGGCTACCTGACCAACGCCATCGCCGCCCGGCCCGACGTGCTGGTGTTGCTGAATTTCGGCAGCCAGTCCTCCAACACCCTGCGCCAGGCCGTCAACTTCGGTATCAAGGAGCGCATGAAAGTGCTGCTGGTGTGGTCCGCCGGCCTCGACCAGTTCCAGGAACTGGGCAGTGATGTACTCGAAGGCGTGTACCTCGGCGCGCAGTATTGGCACCAGGTCGATACCCCACTCAACCGTGAGCTGGTCAAGCTGACCCAGGCCAAATACGGGATCAACCCCACCTACCCGCTGGCCGCTGACTACATCAGCACCAAAGTCATGCTCGACACCATCAAGGCCACCGGCAGCTTCGACGGCCCCACCGTGGCCAAGGCCATGCAGGGCCTGAGCTACGACGGCCCGACCGGCAAGGAAACGATCCGCGCCGGCGACCACCAGGTGATCAAGGATTACTACCTGCTGGTGGGCAAGGCCACGGGCGACATGGCCGACAAGGATGACCTGGCCAAAGTCCTCAGCTCCGGCCAGTCGTTCCCACCGGTAGAAGCCACGGGCTGCAAGCTCGGCTGATCCGCCCACTTTCACCGGTAACACACGACAGGGCCGTTGACCGCGGCCGCCTGTTGGAGGATTCCTGCATGCTCAATCTTTACCTGTTCCAGATTCTCAATGGCCTGGGCCTGGGGATGATCTACTTCCTGATTGCGGTCGGGCTGACGATCATTTTCGGCCTGCTGAACTTCGTCAACTTCGCCCACGGCGCGTTTTTTTTGCTGGGGGCGTACATCTGCTACACCGCCGTCAGCCTCACCGAAAGCTTCTGGCTGGCCCTGCTGATCGCGCCGCTGGTGGTGGCCGCGCTGGCGTGGCTGATCGAGCGATTATTGATCCAGCGGATCTACCACCTGCCGCACATGTTCCAGATCCTCGTGACCCTGGGTATCGCGCTGATCATCCAGGAAGCCAGCGTGATGATCTGGGGCCCGGTGGGCAAAAGCGTCGCCGTGCCGGAACTGCTGCGCGGGGTGCTGGTGGTCGGCGACTTCGTGTATCCCTACTACCGCCTGTTTTTGATTGTGTTCTCGGGGCTGGTGGGCCTGGGCCTGTGGCTACTGCTGGAGCGCACGCGCTTTGGCGCCCTGGTGCGGGCCGGCAGTGAAAGTACCGAGACCGTGTCGCTGCTGGGCACCAATATTTTCCGCCTGTTCTCCATGACCTTCGCCCTCGGCGTGGCCCTGGCCGGGATCGCCGGGGTGCTGTTTGCACCGTTGCGTGGCGCCCAGCCCTTTGTCGGCCCGGAGATCCTCGGCATCGCCTTTGTGGTGGTGGTGATCGGTGGCATGGGCTCGTTCGGCGGCGCCCTGGTGGGCGGCCTGCTGGTGGGCGTGGTGCAGAGCCTGATGACCACCCTGTGGCCCCAAGGCGCGAGCCTGATGATCTACGGCGCCATGGCCGTGGTGATTCTGGTACGCCCTTACGGCCTGTTCGGGAGAGCCTGACATGAGCGAGAAAAATCCCCTGCCGTTTGCTAAAACTCAATCCAAGGCCATGTTGCTGTGGGTGCTGGCGGTACTGATCGGCCTGCCGTTGATCCTGCCCTCGGCAACCCTGGCCACCGAGATCCTGATCTTTGCCCTCGCCGCCCTGGCCTGCAACCTGTTGCTGGGCTACACCGGGCTGCTGTCGTTCGGCCAAGGCATCTTCTTCGGCGCCGGTGCCTATTGCGCCGCCTTGCTGATGATCCACCTGCAACTGGGCCTGTTCAGCGCGCTACTCGGCGCGGCCCTGGTCGGCGGGTTCCTGGCCTTCCTGGTGGGCGCCCTGGCGATCCGCCGCACCGGCATCTATTTCGTGATGCTGACCTTGGCTTTCAGCCAGATGGCCTACTTCCTGGCCTACACCCTGAGCGACTGGACCGGTGGCGACAACGGCCTGCTCAGTGTGCCGCGCCCGGAAATCCGTATCGGTGACACAGTGCTGCTGTCCCTGGCCGACGCCCGGGTGTTCTATGGCTTTGTCGCGGTGCTGTTCCTGCTGATCTTTATCGGCGCGCGCCGGGTGATCGCCTCGCCGTTCGGCAGCACGCTGATGGCGATCCGCGAAAACGAAACCCGCGCCTCGGCCATCGGCTACGACACGCGCCACTTCAAGATCCTCGTGTTTGTGCTGTCTGGCGCGGTCACCGGGATCGCCGGGGCGCTGTACGCCATGCTCCTGCACTTTGTGCCGCTGTCCAACATCGACCTGGTGATGTCGGAAAACATCCTGATCATGACCATCGTCGGCGGCACCGGCTCGCTGTTCGGCTCGCTGCTGGGGGCCGGTTCCATCGTGCTGCTGGGGGACTTTCTCTCCGATCTGTGGCCGCGCTGGCTGATGCTGCTGGGGGTGATCCTGATCCTGGTGGTGATCTTTATGCGCGGAGGCTTGTGGGGCGGCCTGTCGGCGCTGTTCGAACGTGTGCGTGGCAGCCGCAAGGCCGCCGCCGTGACCAAGGAGGAGCTGCTATGAGCATCCTGTTGGAAACCAAAGACCTGGAACTGGCCTACGGCGCCTTCCATGCCGTCAACGGCGTCAACCTCAAGGTCGAAGCCGGCACCATCCACACCATTATCGGCCCCAACGGCGCCGGCAAAACCAGCCTGTTTCACTGCCTGACCGGCGAACGCCAGGCCACCGCCGGGGCGATTCATTTCGACGGCCAGAACCTGATGCGCAAGCCGGCCCACAGCCGTGTCGGCCTGGGCATGGCGCGTTCGTTCCAGCTCACCAGCCTGTTCCAGAACCTCAGCGTGCGCGAAAACCTGCGCCTGGCCGCCCAGGGCCGTGACGGCGCACGTGCCCTGAACTTCTGGCGCCGCGTGGACAGTAAGCGTGAACACCTGGAGATGGCCGACCAGGTCCTGGAGCGCCTGCAACTTACCGCCCGCGCCGAGACCCTGGCCGGCGAGCTGTCCCACGGCCAGCAGCGTGTGCTGGAGGTGGGCATGTCGATCTGCTCCAAGCCCAAGCTGTTGATGCTCGACGAGCCCACGTCGGGCATGGGCATCGACGATATCCCAATCATGACCCAACTGATCAGCGACCTGGGCCGCGACCATACGGTGCTGCTGATCGAGCACAACATGAGCATCGTCATGTCCATCAGCCAACGCATCACTGTGATGAGCCACGGGCAGATCCTGGTCGAGGGCACACCGGAATTCGTGCGCGCCGACGAGCGCGTGCGCAGTGCTTACCTGGGGGAGGCCGCCTGATGCTGACCGTCGACAATATCCATTCCTACTACGACAAGAGCCACGTCCTCGAGGGCGTGTCCCTGACTGTCAATCCCGGCGAACTGGTGACCCTGCTCGGCCGTAACGGCGCCGGCAAGACCACCACCCTGCGCAGCATCCTGGGGATTATCTGCCCGCGCCAGGGGCAGATTCACTTCAACGGCAAACCGCTGGTGGGGCAGAAAATCTTTGAAATTGCCCGCCAGGGATTAGCGCTGGTGCCGGAGAACCGCGGGATTTTCCGCCTGCTTACGGTCGAGGAAAACCTGCGCATTGCCGTGCGCAAGACCAGCCGTTGGCAGATGGAGGACGTGTACACGATGTTCCCGCGCCTCAAGGAGCGGCGCAAAAACGCCGGGCATGCGTTGTCCGGTGGCGAGCAGCAGATGCTCGCCATCGCCCGCGCCCTGCTCAACGATCCCAAGCTGCTGATCCTCGATGAACCCACCGAGGGCCTGGCTCCGGTGATCGTCGACGAACTGGTGAAGATCCTGCGCAAGATCAAGGACGACGGCCTGCCAGTGCTGCTGGTGGAGCAGAACCTGTTGGTCTGCGACAAGCTCGCCGACCGCCACTACGTACTCGAACAGGGCCGCGTGGTCTACGAAGGCAGCGCCGAGGCGTTTCGCGCCGACCCGACGATCAAGAACCGCTACCTGGCCCTGAGTGCCTGACCGGAGACTGCTGATGAATAGTTTTGCGCAACCGCTCCAGAGCAATGCCCCGCTGATCAACCGCGACCGCCTGTGGCAATCCTTGATGGACCTGGCCCAACTCGGCGCCACGGCCAAGGGCGGCGTATGCCGCCTGGCCCTGACCGACCTCGACCGCCAGGCCCGCGACCTGTTTGTGCAGTGGTGCACAGCGGCCGGGTGCAGCGTCAGCGTGGATGCGATCGGCAATATCTTTGCCCGCCGCGCCGGGCGCAACCCCAACCTGCCACCGGTGATGACCGGCAGCCATATCGATACCCAGCCCACCGGCGGCAAGTTCGATGGGTGCTATGGGGTGATGGCCGGCCTGGAAGTGATCCGCACCTTGAATGACTTGGGCGTGGAAACCGAAGCACCGATTGAAGTGGTGGTATGGACCAACGAGGAAGGCTCACGCTTCCCGCCGTGCATGATGGGCTCGGGAGTGTTTGCCGGCAAATTCGACCTGCAGGAAACCCTCGACAAGCAGGATGAGCAAGGCCTGTCGGTGGGCGCCGAGCTGCAGCGCATCGGCTACGCCGGCCCGCGTGCGGTGCTCGGGCACCCGGTGGGCGCCTACTTCGAGGCGCATATCGAACAGGGCCCGGTCCTCGAAGATCAGGCCATCACCCTCGGCGTGGTCATGGGCTGCCTGGGCCAGAAGTGGTTCGACCTGACCTTCACCGGCGTCGAGGCCCACGCCGGCCCCACGCCCATGCGCCTGCGCAAGGACGCCTTGGTGGGTGCCGCGCAGGTGGTCAGTGCGGTCAACCGCATTGCTCATCAACAGCAACCCCATGCCTGCGGCACGGTCGGCTGCCTGACCCTGCATCCGGGCTCGCGCAACGTGATTCCCGGCCAAGTGCAGATGACCATCGACCTGCGCCACCTGCATGCCGACAAGCTGCAGGCCATGGTCGATGAAGTGCGTGAAGTGATCGAAGCCACAGCCAAGCAGCATGGTTTGAGCTATGAATTGACGCCCACCGCCGACTTCCCGCCGCTGGACTTTCATCCGACCTGCGTCAACGCCGTGCGCGATGCCGCCCAGGTACTGGGCCTGAGCCACATGGAGATTGTCAGCGGCGCCGGGCACGACGCAATTTTTGTCGCTGAACTGGGCCCGGCCGGGATGATTTTTGTGCCGTGTGAAGGCGGTATCAGCCACAACGAAATCGAAAACGCCGCGCCGGATGATTTGGCCGCCGGCTGCGCGGTGCTGCTGCGGGCCATGGTCAATGCCGCGCAACAGGGAGGTGACGCAGCATGACGCAGATCGCCAACCTGACGGCTGTAGAACTGCTGGCACGCTACCGGAATAAGAGCCTGTCGCCGGTGGAAGTGACCGAAGACACTCTGCTGCGCATCGAGCGCTACAACCCGGTGGTCAACGCGTACTGCCATGTCGACCCCGAGGGCGCCTTGAACGCCGCACGGGCTTCGGAGCAACGCTGGTTCAAGGGCGCGCCCTGCGGGGCATTGGACGGGGTGCCGGCGTCGATCAAGGACTTGACCCTGACAGCAGGCATGCCCACACGCAAGGGCTCACGCACCTCCTCCGCCACCGGGCCGTGGGACGTTGACGCGCCGTTTTCGGCGTTTATGCGCAAGGCCGGCGCCGTGTTGCTGGGCAAGACCACCACCCCGGAATTCGGCTGGAAAGGCGTCACCGACAACCCGCTGTACGGCATCACCCGCAACCCCTGGGACACGCGCACCACAGCCGGTGGTTCGTCCGGCGGCGCGGGTGCAGCGGCGGCGCTGAACCTTGGCGTGTTGCACCAGGGCAGCGATGCTGGCGGCTCGATCCGCATTCCCTGCGCCTTTACCGGCACCTTCGGGATCAAGCCGACCTTTGGCTACGTACCGCAATGGCCGGCCAGCTCGATGACGATCCTCTCGCACCTGGGGCCGATGACCCGCACCGTGGAAGATGCAGTGCTGATGCTGCAAACCGTGGCCCAACCGGATGCCCGGGACGGCCTGATCGGCGCGCCGCGCAACACGCCATGGCTCACGCCGGGCACGGACCTCAAGGGCCTGCGTATCGCCTACAGCCCGGATTTTGGTTACGTGGACGTCGATCCGCAGGTGGCCAAGGTGGTCGCCCAAGCGGTCGCGGGCCTGGTGCAACTGGGGGCGCATGTCGAACAGATCGACCCGGGCTTCAGCGATCCGCTGGAGGTGTTCAGTACCCTGTGGTGTGCCGGCGCGGCGCGCCTGACCGGGCAGTTGACCGACGCCCAGTGCGAGCTGCTCGACCCCGGCCTGCTGCGCATTGCGCAACAGGGCGAACGCCTCGGCCTGGCCGACTTCAGCGCCGCCCTGGAGGCCCGGGCGGCATTGGTGGCGCGCATGGCGGCGTTCCATGAGCACTACGACCTACTGGTCTCGCCGATGCTGCCAATCACCGCCTTTGACGCCGGGCATAACGTGCCACCGGGCTCCGGGCTGGGCGAGTGGATGGAGTGGACGCCTTTCAGCTATCCGTTCAACCTCACCCAGCAACCGGCGGCCTCGGTGCCGTGCGGGCTGGCGGCCAATGGTTTGCCGGTGGGCTTGCATGTGGTGGGGGCGCGGTTTGCCGATGAACAGGTGCTGCGGGTATGCCAGGCGTATGCCAGGGCGTTCCCGACCCAGCATTTGCAAGCACCGCATACGCCCACCTGAAACGCGATCACCTGCAGGAGCCGGCTGACCGGCTCCGACTACAGGTTGCTGCGGGATTAGGCTTTGATATCGGAGCCCTTCAAAGGCTGCTCACTATCAATCTTGAGCAGGAAGTCGGCGCGACGATCACCGTTCAGGTCAATCTGCAGCGTGGACTGATGGGCTTGAGCGTCGTACTCCAAAATGGCCTGTCGACCTTCACCGGTAAACCGGCTGACGAACCTCATGGGTTTTTCCGCAATGTCACGCCTCGGCGCTGATTCAACTCCATGCAGCGCTTCATCAACCACTGAAACGTCACGCTCATCCACATAAGTAGCCTCTGGCCCCGTCGCCCGCAGGTTGGACACGTCGATCTTGTCCTTGCCCGACACGAAGTCGGTGATTCGATCAGGACTCTGCGGTGTCGATTGCTGCGCATTCAAGAACAGGTAGGAGTTCCTGCCACCGCCGCCAGTCAATATGTTCTGGGTAAGGTTGCTGATAAAAATATCGTTTCCCGCCCCACCCTTGGCGTTTTCGATGGTCGTGCCCTTGGCAATGAATACATTCTTTTTCATCCCGCCGACATCCGACGGTGCGCCCTCGTTGAGATTGATCACCTGATTATCGCTAAACCCAGAAAAATCCAGCGTGTCTACACCACCACCGTCCCAGACTGTAAACACCGGAGCGTCTCTGGATGAACTCAAACGATAAGCCTCACGGTCGGCATTGGAGTTGAAGCCATAGGTGGTATCGCCCGTCCGGGTTTCGTGGTTCGCCCCGTAGAGTTTCTGGATGGCGGCCATGTCATCCACCATCGGTGTAGAGGGCTGGTAGTTGATGCCGTTTTTTACGAAGGACTGGCCAGTATGCTGCTCACTCCAGTAGCTCATGATGCTATGCCCGCTGGTGTCCTCCGCGTAGGTAGCCGTCGCGTAACTCGAACCTGTAGGAAGGCTTCTGAACGGGTGCGACAACCCCAGGGCATGCCCCAGTTCGTGGGCGGTGGTTCTGTGCCCGTCGTTGGAATGGCTGGGGGCTGTATGGACCTCATCCGATCCGGCCAGCCATATTTCAGAGGCTGCACCGAACCGTGGAATACGCGGGTTTGCCGCCAGATATCGCTGTGTCGCTTCAGAAGGCAGCGTCGTCGCGAAAGCGTTTTTGCCGTCAGCGCTTTCATTGAAGTTTCCAAAGTTGATATTGCCCTCACTCACCGCTCCCTGACCCTGTTCGGTGAAGCGCACATTCGCCACATCCGACCATTGGTCCATGGCCTGCCGCGCTGAATCCTTCTGGGCCTGATTGAACTCACTGAACCCACTCAGGCCCAATGCCCGAAAAAACGGCCCGGCCGTCGTTCGAAACTGGTAGGTGACATCAGTTTTTCCATCGCCATTGGTATCGTGCCAACGGGAATTGTCACGGGTTATCTCATCGGCGGCCTGCTCGACGGTATATGAAGGTTTGCCGTTGATTGTGCGTTCGCCACCGCGTTGATCGTGGTGAAGGACACGATCCAAGTGAGTCACGGTATTGCTGGCAAAGGGAGAAGGGTTAAACGTTGTTGAAGTCGACATGTTGCGTCTCCTTTTCACTGGTGCAGTGAAGTGGTGAGAAATGCCGGGGGGCGAGCCCGCCTGGGCACATCCCAAACTAGCCCTGCACACAGCGAGCAGACATAGGCCTTTCCTTAAGGAGAGCGTGAGCCCACGCGCACGCGCTGAGCCCTGGAGCAACGCACTCATCGAAGAGGTGCGTGGTATCGTTGACACTTTTCGCGAGCACGCTCGCTCCTGCCTCGGAGCCGACATGGACATCGAACTGGCACGCACTTTCCTGGAAATCACCCGTTGCGGCAGCCTGGCCGCTGCCGCCGAGAAACTGCACGTTACCCAGACCGCCATCACCGCCCGGGTACAAAAGCTCGAAAGCCAGCTCGACAGCACCCTGTTTGTGCGCAACCGCGCCGGGGCGCGGTTGACGGCCGATGGCGAGGCATTCGTGGTGTATGCCAATCAACTGGTGCAAACCTGGGAAGCCGCACGCCGCGACCTGCCGTTACCCGAGGGCTATCGTAATGTGTTGCATATCGGCGGCGAAGTCAGCCTGTGCAACCCGCTGATCCTCGGCTGGGCCAAGGCCCTGCGCGAACACATCCCCAGCCATGCGCTGCGCACCGAAGTGCGTGACGGGGAGTACCTGTTGCGCCAGCTGGAACTGGGGGTGCTGGATGCGGCGCTGGTGTTCCAGCCGCAGTACTGGCCGGGGTTGCAAGTGGAGCAGGTACTGGAGGAAAAACTGATCCTAGTGCGCCTGGCCACCCGCCCCGATCCCTATGTGTATATCGACTGGGGCGCGGGCTTTCGCCAGCAACACGACGCCGCCCTGCCGGACAAGGCCCGCGCGGCTGTGAGTTTCAACCTGGGACCGTTGGCCTTGCAGTACATCCTGGAGAACGGTGGCAGCGGCTATTTCCGCACGCGGGTGGTGCAGAGCTATCTCGAGAGCGGCGTGATGGAGCGCGTGCCCAAGGCCCCGGAGTTCAGTTTCCCGACCTACCTGGTGTACTCGCGTGAGCGTGATTCGGCGATCCTGCAGCAGGCCCTGGTGCTGCTGCGCGGGGTGGTCAAGGCCGAGAGCGATTGGTCACAGCGTTGGGATCCGGTGCTTTGAACCGATGCCCATGGTAGCCTCCTGATGTTTTCTCCTGGTCCCACCTGCCGATGAACAAGAAAAAATCCGTCACCATCAGCGACATCGCCAAACGCGTCAATATGACCACCATCACGGTGTCGCGGGCGTTGAGCAAACCTGACCTGGTCAAGCCCGCCACCCTGGCGCGGATCCTTGAGGTGGCGCGGGAGCTGGACTATGTGCCCAACGCCTTTGCTCGCGGGCTCAAGCGCAGCGAAAGCCTGATCATCGGGGTGATCACCGCGTCGGTGGACAACCCGTTCTACAGCGAAATGATCAAGGCGATTTCCCGCGAGGCGAAAAAGCACGGCTACACCATCATGCTGGTGGACACCGACGAGCTGGAAGAATTGGAAAGCAAGGCCGTGGATACCCTGCTGGGTTATCGCGTGGCGGGGATTATCCTGTCGCCGGTCTCCGACGAGCCCGACTACCAGCCCGATTACCTGGAGCGCCTGGGCAACGGCAAGACCCCGGTGGTGCTGCTCGACCGCACGATCCACGACAGCCCGTTCAGCCGCGTGGTGCTGGACAACTACCACAGCGGGATCGAGGCCGCGCAGTACCTGTTGCGCCAGAACCCGGCGCTCAAGCGCCTGCTGGTACTGACCGGGCCGCAGCATTCACGCATCACCGTGGAGCGCCTCAAGGGCCTGCGCGAAGTGCTCGCCGAGCATCCCCAGGTGCAGGTCGAAGTGTGCGCCGGCGACTACACCTTGATGCCCTCCTACCTGCACACCCTCGACTACCTGGCCGCGCACCCCGCGCCGGAGGCGATCATGGGTTTCAACCAGTTGATCACCCTCGGCGCCCTGCGCGCCTTGCGCATGCACAATATCCCCCACGACAGCCTGACCATCTGCGGCATCGACCGCCTGCCGTTTGCAGATATCTTCGGCGTGCCGATTGCCTGCGTGGCCCACGATGCGTCGCTGGCCGGCAGCAGTGCAGTGCGCCTGTTGCTCGACCGCCTGCAAGACCCGCACAAACCCCGGGACAAGGTGGTGATCGCCGGCAAGCTGGAGAACGGCTAGCGGCTGGTGTAGCCGCCATCAATCGGCAGGCTGACCCCACTGATCATGCTCGCGGCCTCACTCAACAGGAACAGCACCGGCAACGCCACTTCCCGGGGTTGCGCAAAACGCCCCAGGGGAATCGCCGCCAGGGCCGGGTCGCGCTTGGCCGGGTCGGACCAGGCCTGTTGCGCCATCGGCGTGAGGGTCACGGTGGGGTTGACGCTGTTGACGCGGATCCCGAAACGTCCCCATTCGGCACATTGCACACGGGTGATCGCATCCAGGGCAGCCTTGGACGCGCAATAACCGAGGTGATCCTCCAGCGCCACCAACGAGGCCTGGCTGGAAACGTTGACGATACTGCCGGCGATACCAGCCGCGATCATCGCCGCCGCTACCCGGCTGGCGACTTGCGCGGCGGCGCGGGCGTTGACGTTCATCACGTGGTCGAAGGCGGCGCTGCTGATCGCCGCTGCCGGTTCCAGGCGCGAGATCCCGGCGCAATTGACCAGGCCGTGCATGGGCGGCAAGTCCTTGAGGGCCAGATCCAGGGCGGCGCTGTTGGCGATGTCCAGGCACAGGGTTGCACAACCCAATTGGGACAGGGCGTGGGCATCGCGGCCGATGGCAAAGATCTGGGCGCCGCTGGCGATCAGTTGCAGGGCGATTTCCCGGCCAATACCGCTGGTGGCGCCGGTAACAAGGATGCGCTGGTGGCTGAAGTCGAAGGTGGTGGTCATGGATGACGGTCTCGAATGCAATGGAGAACCCCTGTGGGAGCTGGTTTGCCTGCTCCCAAATCTTGGTCTGTGTTCACTTAACTCATTTGCAGGCTGTGCATGATCGGTTTGAGTGCCGGATACAGCCTCAGGTAGTCGGCAAAAGCGCGGTCGTATGCCTGCACATTTTCAGCCCCAGGCTCGGCCCGCAGCTGCAACTGCACCCAACCTTTGTCCATTTGCGCCTTATCCACCAGCCCCACCGTATGCGCCGCCAACAACGCTGCGCCCAGCGCCGCCTCCACTTCCTGGACGATGGTGTACACCGGGTAGCGGGTGACATCCGCGATAATCTGCATCCACAAATCCGAATGGCTCGCGCCGCCCACCACGATCAACCGTGGGTCCAGGGAATGGGCACCGCGCATGCCCGCCTCGATATTGTGCCGCAGGGCAAAACTCACGCCTTCGAGCACCGCGCGGTACAGGTGGATGCGGCTGTGATAGAGGTTCAGGCCGACAAAACTGCCGCTGGCCTGGTCATCCCACACCGGGCTGCGCTCGCCCATCAGGTAGGGCAAAAACAACAGCCCTTCACTGCCCGCCGGGATCTCGCGCGCGCGCTGTTCCAGCAGCCACAGGCTGTCTTGGCCGGTGGCCTGGGCCTGTTGCTCCTCGGCCTGGCAGAACTGCTCGCGAAACCAGCTTACCGAGGCACCGGCAGTAATCGCGCCGCCAAAGATGTACAGGTCCTGCTGGCCGTTATAGACATGGGGCATGCTCACCAGGCCATGGCGGGCATCCACCTGCTGGTTGAGGTAGCCCCAGCACATGCTGGTGCCGATCATCGCCACGTGGTTGCCCGGCCGGGTGACGCCGGCCGCCAGGGTCGCCATCGCCGCATCGACGCCACCGGCCAGCACCGGCATGCCCGGCGCCAGGCCCAGGCGCCTAGCCCATTCCGGCAGCAAACCGCCCACCACTTCGCCCGAATACAGCAAGCGCTCGGGCATCATTGCCAACGGGATATCCAGCGCCGCCAGCATCTCGACGGACCAGCCGCGCGCGGCCACATCATAGACCCCGCCGATATTGCCGGCGCTGCTGTGATCCACCGCCACCTCACCGGTCAGGCAGTAATTGATATAGCTGTTGGGCGGCAGCAGGTAGCGGGTGTTGGCCCAGACTTCAGGCTGGTGCTGCTTGAGCCAGAGCATCTTGGTGAAGCCGTAGTAGCTGTCCAGGGAGTTGCCGGTGACCGCGAACAGGCGCTCCAGGTCAACCTGCTCGCGGACCCAGGCCACCTGCTCGCCGGCGCGGCGGTCCATCCAGATCAGGCATGGGTGCAGCGGCTTGATCTGCGCATCCACGGCTATCCCCGAGCCGCCGTACAGGCTGCTGATGCACAGCGCCTTGACCTGCTCTTTGACGACCCCGGCCTTGCCCATGCACCCGGCCACACAGGCCTCCACCGCGTCCAGCCAGACCTGCGGCCACTGCTCGGCCCAGCGCACTTTTGGCGTGTCCACGCGATAGCCCTGGCTGTGCTGGGCAATGATCCGACCCTCACCATCCACCAACAGCGCCTTGGTGCTTTGGGTGCCAATGTCCACGCCAATCACGTATTTCATACTTATTGCCCCGGCTTGAGCAGCACCTTGATCGACTTCACCGAGTTGGCCAGGTCGAACGCTTCGGCCCAGTTATCCAGGGGGAAATCGTGGGTGACGATGCCCTTGGATGTCACCAGGCCGCGCTCGAACAGGTCGATGGCCACCGGGTAGCAATACGGCCCCAGGTGTGCGCCGCGTACGTCCAGTTCCTTGCGGTCACCGATGATTGACCAGTCGGCACTGGTCTCGGCGCCGAACACGCTGAACTCGACAAACCGCCCCAGCTTGCGGATTAAATCCAGGCCCTGGGTCACGCCGGCCGGCACGCCAGTGGTCTCGATATACACGTCGCAGCCGTAGCTGTCGGTCAGGCCCTTGATGATCGCACGGGCGTTGTCACGGGCCGGGTTGATCACCACATCGGCGCCGTATTTTTTCGCCAGCTCCAGGCGCTCGTCGACCATGTCGATCACCACCAGCTTTTTCGGGGTCTTCAGCGCAGCCACCTGGACCATGCACAGGCCCAGGGTGCCGGCACCGGCAATCACCACCACGTCATCGAGTTGCAGGTCGCCACGGTTGACCGTATGGATCGCGCAGGCCATGGGCTCGATCAACGCCGAATCCTCCAGGGACACCGACTCGGGAATCTTGTGCACGATGGCGGTCTTGGGGATGCGCATGTACTGGGCCATGCCGCCTTCGGCCACTTCGCGCTGGAAGCCGAAAATGTTGTGCACTTCGCACATCCAGTACTTGCCGGACTTGCAGAAGCGGCACTTGCCACAGGGCACGATCTGCTCGGCGATGACCTTGTCGCCGACCTTGACCTCAAAGTGCTCCTCGGCGCCCTCGCCCACTTGCTCCACGTAACCGAAAAACTCGTGCCCCGGCACCACCGGCGCCTTGACCCACGGATTGTCGCCACCCCAGAACATCGCCGCGCCCGAGTGGCATTTGCAGTCACTGGCGCAGATCCCGCAGGCGGCAATGCGGATCACCAGTTCATTGGGCCGCGCCAGGGGTTTGCTGATGCGCTCCAGGCGGTAGTCTTTCGGGCCGTGGCAGACGACGGCTTGCATTTGGCTGTGCTTATCCATGATGTACTGACCTTTATTGAAGATGAGAGAGCCCGTCGCGGCCACGGCGGCCGCGTTGAGGTGCTGGGTTTTTTACTTGTGGCGCTGACGGCTGATAAAGATCGCCAGCAGAATAATTGCGCCCTTGATCACGCTCTGCACATAGGGCGAGACCCCAAGCATGTTCAGGCCGTTGTTCAACACGCCCAGCAGCATGGCGCCGAGCAAGGTGCCGACAATCACCCCGCGCCCACCGGCAATCGAGGCGCCGCCCAGGACCACTGCGGCAATCGCATCCAGCTCGAAACCGATGCCGGCGTTGGGTTGGCCACTCATCAGGCGCGAGGTCAACACCAGCCCGGCAATCGCTGCGGTCAGGCCGCTGATGCCATACACCAGCAACTTGAAGCGCGCCGCGCGCACCCCGGACAGGCGCACCGCCTCTTCGTTGCCACCGATGGCGTAGATGTAGCGACCGATGCGTGTGTGTTGCAGCAGCACGTAGGCCATCAGGTAGGTGACCAGCATGATCAGGATCGGCACCTGGATGCCCAGCAGGCTTTGGCGGCCAAAGAAACCAAACCACTCCGGCAGCCCGGAAATCGGATAACCATCGGTGTACATCAGGCCAAAACCCCGGGCGATGCCCATGGTCGCCAGGGTGACGATGATCGGCGGCATATGCAGGTACGCCACGAACAGCCCGTTACCGATACCAAAGGCCACGCCGATCAACAGGCCCGCGCCAATCGCCAGGCCCGGCGGCAGGCCCGCGACCATCAGCCCGGCGGTCAGGGTGCCGGACAAGGCCATCACCGGCCCCACCGACAAGTCGATACCACCGGTGAGGATCACGCAGGTCATGCCCACCGCGATGATCGCGTTGATCGACACCTGGCGGCCGATATTGGACAGGTTGCTGGCGGTAAGGAAGTTGTCGCTGGCCACGATCATCACCGCCGTGACCACCAGCAGCCCGATAAACGGATAGAACGCCGGCGAGCGCACCAGTCGTGCCAGGTTCAGCCGTAGCCCCTGGGTACCTGCGCGGTTAATGGACGTATTCACTTGAGCCCCCTGTTGCATGGCGCATGACCTCTTGTGGGTTGACGGCGGACGCTTCCAGTACCTTGACGATGGCGCCCTTGTGGAACACGGCGACGCGGTCGCACATGCCGATGATTTCCGGCAGTTCGGAGGAAATCATGATGATTGCGTAGCCTTGCTCGGTGAGCTTGCGCATCAGCGCGTAGATCTGTGCCTTGGCGCCGACGTCGATGCCACGGGTTGGTTCATCGAACACCAGCACATCGCAGTGATGGTTGATCCAACGAGCAATCACCACTTTCTGCTGGTTGCCGCCGCTCAGGTTGAACACCCGGCTTTCGCCGCTCGGCGCCTTGATCGACAGTTGCTGCATCAACGCTTCGACACTGGCGCACTCCTTGCCCTTGTCGATCAGGCCGCTGGCGCCCTGGTACTTGTGCAGGTTGTTGATGGAGATGTTTTCGCGAATGCTGAAATCGGTGATCAGGCCTTCGCTCTTGCGACTTTCCGGCAGCAGGCCGATGCCGTGGGCCAACGCCTGGGCCGGGTCGTCGAGGCTGATTTTGGCGCCGCGCAACCACACATCCTTGGTCACCGACGGCAGTGCGCCCATCATCCCCAGTGCCATCTCGGTACGGCCCGAACCGACCAGCCCGGCAAAGCCGAGGATTTCGCCCTGGTGCAGGTGGAACTGGTTGTGGGGGCCATTGCGTTGCAACTGGATATCCCTGACCTCCAGCAGCAGCGGCCCGCGCGCGGCGGTGGGTTTGGCGGGGAAGCTGCATTCCAGCTTGCGGCCCACCATCATCTCCACCAGGCGGTCAATATCGCTGTCGGCCACGTCGGTGACGCCGGCATTGCCGCCGTCGCGCAACACGCTGATGCGGTCGCACACCTGGAAAATCTCCTCCAGATGGTGCGAGATAAAAATCACCGCCACGCCCTGGCGCTTGAGTTCGCGCATGATCTCGAACAGCAGTTCGGCCTCGCTCGGCGTCAGGGTCGCGGTGGGTTCGTCGAGCACCAGCAACCGCGCTTCCAGGGCCAGGGCCTTGGCGATTTCGACAAACTGCTGCTCGGCCACGCTCAGGCGCCGCACCGGGCATTGCAGGTCGATGCTCACCCCCAGGCGCTGAAACAATGCCTGGGACGCCTCATGCATATCGCGCTTGCGCAGCAGGCCGAAGCGGTTGTTCAGCTCATGGCCGAGGAAAATATTCTCCACGGCCGTGAGGTCGGGAATCAGGCTGAACTCCTGGAAGACAATGCCGATACCGGCGGCAATCGCATCGCGATACGTCGCAAAGTGCCGGGCCTGCCCGTCAATCAGAATGCGCCCTTCATCCTGGTGCTCGACGCCGCCGAGGATTTTCATCAGGGTCGATTTGCCCGCGCCATTTTCCCCGAGCAAGGCATGAATTTCACCGCGTTCCACCTGCAGGTTGATGGACTTGAGGGCTTGCACCCCGGGGTAGCGCTTACAGATATTTTCCAGTTGCAAAAGACTGCTCATACCGCCGACCTCTCGTTCAGAAGGATGCCCTGTGCCCCACGATTGACGTGGGGCATGGACGGTTTACCAGCTGAAATCCTTGGCCTTGGCCTGGTCGATCAGGGCGATGTCCACCGGGATACTGGCGGGGACATGGGAGCCCCACTTCTTCGCCAGGGCGATGCCCAGGGCCAGGCGGATCTGGTCGCGGGGGTACTGCGCCGAGGTGGCGATAAACTTGCTGCCTGGCTTGAGGATGGCCTTGATCGCTTCCGGTGCGCCATCAACGCTGACCAGCTTGACATCCATGCCGCTGGCTTCGATGGCCGACAGTGCGCCGAGGGAGCCGTTGTCATTGACGCTGAAAATGCCCTTGAGGGTGGGTTGGGCCTGGAGCATGTTTTCGGTCACGCTCAGCGCCTGGTCACGTTCCTGCTTGCCGTTCTGGATGCTGACGATCTTGATCTGCGGGTGCTTGGCCACGGCTTCCTTGCAACCGCGCACGCGCTCGAGGATCGGTACCACGGCGATGCCGTCGAGGATCGCGATATTGCCTTGGTCGCCGATGCTCTTGGCCAGGTATTCACAGGCCTGGAAGCCGGCGTCGAAGTTTTTCGAGCCGACAAAGGAATCCAGCGGCCCCTCGGCCTGGGCATCCACTGCAACCACCACCACACCCGCGGCGTGGGCCGATTTGACGGCGGACTGCACGCCGACCGAATCCGTGGGGTTGATCAGCAGGATGTCGATGCCCTTTTGCAGCATGTCTTCCACGTCACTGACCTGCTTGGACACGTCGTGGCGGGCATCGGTGATGATCAATTGCGCACCGATGGTCGCCGCCGCTTCTTGCAGGGCGTCTTTCATGGTGACGAAGTACGGGTTGTTGATTTCCTGGAAGGAAGCGCCGATGCGCATGGGGGCAGGCTTGGTGTCGGCCAGGGCGACGGTGGAGATGCTTAAAGCCAACAAACACAGGGTTTTGCGAAGCATTTTCATGGCGTGGTTCTCTGTTTTGTTTTTATTTTTAGAGCAAATGTTATCGTTAACATTTTGCCAGAAGCTAGCAAGGAAATGCGGTGGGTGCAAGCCCCTTGCGATATCCCTTGTGGGTGTGGGCATGCTCGCGTGGGTCGTTAAGGCGCACACCCGAGGTGTTCTTACTGGCGCGATCGCAGCGATGCGGCGACCCGACAAGCCAGCGCCCACAGGGGCTAGCTCAGCTCGCAAAATCCTCAGGCCGGACTAAGCTCACTCACCAACAAAAAATACAACGAGCGACGCCATGACCCATCCCACCGAGGCCTTTCGCGAACGCTACCGTGCCGCTGTTCACCCACGCTATAACCCGTGGCTGCATGCCGGTTTTGTAATGCTCTACGGTTTGTCCTGCATCCTCCTGGCCTGGGGCAGCACCCAGCACATTCAGGCCTGGGAATGGCTGACCATCCCCCTGACCCTGGTGTTCTTCAACCTGTGCATCTACCTCGTCCACCGCCACCTGGGCCATCACAAACACGCTGTCGCCAAGCTGTTCTATGCACGCCACACCGGCGATCACCACAGTTTTTTCACCCCTGGCCATATGACCTACGACAGCCCCAGGGACTGGCGGGTGATCCTGTTTCCCGCCTGGCTGATCGTTGTCCATAGCCTTGCCATCACCCTCCCCGCCTGGTGGCTGCTCAAGCAGTTAAACCCCAACGTGGCGGGGTTGTTCGCCGGGTGTATGATCCTCGGTTACCTGCTCTACGAAACCTTCCATGCCTGTGAACATCTGCCCTCCGACCATCCCCTGGCACGCCTGCCGTGGATCCGGCACATGCACCAGCTCCATGCGTTGCACCACCGCCGTGAGTTGATGCAAGGGCGCAACTTCAACATTGTGCTGCCGCTGATGGACTATCTGTTCGGCACGTTGCACTGGGAGCCGGTCACGCCCCCCTCCAAAGCCCCTCGGGACACACCATGAATCAAAAAATCCGCCACTTGCTGCTCCTGGTATTGATCGTCGTCGTGGCCTTCCTGCTGCTGATGCCCACCCAGGTGCAACCGGTCAACTGGACACCACCCAAGGCCCCCTCGCTGAAGGATGGGCCCTACAGCGAAAACCAGCGCCTGAAGGACGTCCAGCGTATCGGTGCCCAGGGCATCGACGGGCCTGAAGCGTTGCTGGTGGATGCCAAGGGTTTTCTGATCACCGGCCTGCATGACGGGCGGATCATCCGCACCGCACCCGACAGCCAGACCCTGGAGGTGCTGGCCCATACCGGGGGGCGGCCGCTGGGCCTGGCGCAACACCCGGACGGGCGGCTGATCATTGCCGACGGGGTCAAGGGCCTGCTGGCACTGGACGACCAGCGCAAACTGGCCAGCCTGACGACCAGCGCCAATGGCCTGCCCTTCGGCTTTACCGATGATGTGACGGTGGATGCGGCCGGGCACTACGCCTACTTCAGCGACGCGTCGAGCCGCTGGGGCTATGGCCAGGATGGTGAGGCGGTGATCGAGCATGGTGGCGATGGCCGCTTGTTGCGCTATGACTTCAGCAACGGCCGGACCGAGGTGTTGCTCGATCAACTGCAATTTGCCAACGGCGTGGCGCTGGGGCCGGATGAGGCCTATGTGCTGGTCAATGAGACCGGGGCCTATCGCATCAGTCGCTATTGGCTCAAGGGCGACAAGGCGGGCACCCATGACCTGTTTATCGACAACCTGCCAGGGTTGCCGGACAACCTCACCTTCAACGGCCGGGATCGGTTCTGGGTAGCCCTGTATTCACCGCGTAACCCGCTGCTTGATGGCTTGGCCGGTTACCCGGCGGTCCGCAAGATGGTGGTCCGTGCGCTGCTGGTGCTGCCCAAGCCCGTGGAGCGCAAAGCCTTTGTGCTGGGGTTGGACGTGCATGGCCAGGTGATCGCTAATTTGCAGGATGGCAGTGCCGGCAACTATTCGCCGGTGACCACGGCGCGCGAGCATGGCGACTGGCTGTACCTGGGCTCGCTGAAGAACACCAGCATGGCCCGCTTGCCACTGAAACTGGCGCTGTAGAAGCCGACTTGCCGGCGATCGCCGGCAAGCCGTTTTCGGTTAGCGCACGATGGTCTGGCTGCAGATATGCCCCAGGCTTACGTACTGCGTGATGTTGCCGCCCACGCCAACACCGGGGAACTCTTTGAGCTCGATGCGCCAGCCGCCCATGTTGAACCAGGTCCGCCAGTTGTAGGTCTGGCCGGACGAGCTGTCCGGGTAGACCGCATTGAGATCGCCGGAGCAGGTGCCCAGGTCGACATTGCCGGAGGCCGCGCCGGTGATACCGGTCTTGGCCTCGTAATTGACCCAGTGGTAGTTGATGGTGTTATCGAAACGCTTGTCGACCCGCAGCACCGGGGTCACACCCCGCAACGGCTCACCGGTGCTGTCCGACCATTGGGTGCTCCAGCTCAGGCTACGGGCAGCCTGGGTTGCCAGTTGCATGATCGAACTGGGAATGCGCACCACGTTATCGCCATTCACATTGCTCTGGTTCAGTCGCGGCGCCGAGCCAAAAGACAAGAGGTATCGCGCCTGCGGGTTGAGCGCCACTGCCGGGTTGGCCCGCACCCGAACCTTGACGGTGTAGCCAGGCGTGAGGTTAGGGTAGGTGGAGGTGTTGTTTGGCTGGATCACCACCCAATTGTTGCCATCGAAACGCTCGAAGATCCACTGGTCGCGGGTGCCCTCGCCGTCATCGCCAAGGAACATGCCCACACCCTGGCCGCGCAGCGCGGTGAAGTCGAAGTAATCGACATCGTTGACGCTGTCGAGGTTGCCGGTCACCTGGTTCAGGGCATCCGGGAGGGCGAACGCGGTTTGCGCGGTGTCGTTGGGCTCGAAGGCGTCGATATTGCTGTCCACCGCCACGCCAAAACTGAACTGCGAATTGCTCGCGGCTTTGGCCACCATGTACCAGTAGTAATCGCCGGCAGGCATCACGCCGTTGAGGTATTCATCAGTGCTGTCTGCGTTATCAGAGGTGCCCAGCAGCGTCAGGTTGCCCTGGCCATCGTCATGGAACAGGCTCAACGACATATCGGTACCGGCGCTCTGGTTCAGCAGTTGGACCTGGATGCGAGCGTTTTTCGGCAGGTTGAAGTGATAGGCAATTTCGGCCCCGGTCTCTACCCCGGTGAGGGTGTACAGGGTGTTGATATCCAGGGTCGGGAACTGTGGGGTAAAAGCCGCGATCGCTGCGCCTTGCAGTTGATCCTGCTGCGGCTTTTGCAACTCGCCGATCACCGCCTCAAAGGGCGCAGCGCTGGCTGTGGCTTTGCTCGCCAGGGCCTTGGGCTTGGCTGCCTTGGCCGCCTTGAGTTTTTGCTTGAGTTCGACCGACAATTTCGACGACTGGACCTTGCCCCCCACTTTAAGCACTTGATCGACCGCTTGCTTGACTGCCTGAGCGGACAGTTTGGCTGGGGCTTGCGAAGGGTATTGTTCGGCCAGGGCAAAGGCCGAAACGAAGCAGGAGGCCGCCATGGCCGCGCCCAGCATAAAGGCTTTTTTCGATTTCATTTTTTATCCATCCATAGTTAAAAAATTGTGGCGTCGGTGCGCGGTGAAATCCGTTCACCTGGGATGGACTGTAGGATAATACTGTATATCTGTACAGTATTTTTTCAAATAGATGTAAGGAGGATGTGATCAGTGCTGTAGGAGAAACTGACCTTGTTGCGAGGGACTTATCCCTCGCCACCCAGGCAATTTTTTCACATCGCTTTCACTGGCCGACCACGCCCTGCCCCCTAAATTGCCCAGCAACACAAACGGCTGTATCTCAGGTGTCAGGGTGAAGAGTGTGGTTGACATAAATTGCCCGGATGAGGGCCGGGCGAAAACCTTCAAGCAGTTATGGCTGCGCTTCGTTGCGCTCATCGCCCTGTGCCTGGTGGTGATGGGCGCAATGCTCTGGCCAACCACGCCGCCGAACCTGGGAATCGACAATCGCCTGGTCACTTCGGGGGCCTTGGCGGCCTGGCGCAGTGGCGACCTGATCGTGCTGGTACGCCATGAAGAACGCTGCGACCGCTCTGGCAACCCCTGCCTGGGCCCTGCGGATGGCTTGAGCCGCCCCGGCGGTGTCTCGGCCGTCGCCGTGGGTAGCGCGTTCCACACCCTGGGCATGTCCCACAGCGATGTGGTGAGCAGCCCTACCACGCGTACCGTGCAAACCTCGCGACTCATGTTCGGCGATGCCCAGATATTGCCCGACCGCTTGACCTTATGTGGCACGGCCCTCGCCCACGATCTGCCGGTACGCAAACGCCCTGGGCGCAACCTGTTGCTGGTCACCCACAGCGAATGCATCGGTGACCTGGAGCGGGTGCTGGGTTACCCCCACGCTGATGGCGCCGAATATGGCAGCTCACTGTTCGTTCAAATCAATGCGCATGGCAAGCTCAAGGTGCTGGGTGTACTGAACAGCCAGGACTGGCCCACCGCCCTTGGACACCTTTAGCGATCAGCTCACGATATCGCTGCGCTGCAGTTCTCCCTGCACCTCCAGGACAAAGGCCGGCTGGCTGGGTTTTCCCGAAATCTGCAACGTGCTCATGTTCGACTGTCGGTCATAGGCGACGATGGCTTCACCGCTCACCCCGGTAAAACGGCTGACAAACTGCAACGGTTTATCACCCAGCTGCGCCCTGATACCTGACACGTCAACCTTGTCCTCGCCGCTGACAAAGTCCTGGATCCGGTCCGGTGCCGTGGCGCTGGAGTCGTTGCCATCGCCACCGCGCAGTTCGTTATTCGCGGCGTTGCCCACCAGCCAATCGTTGCCTGTCCCACCCTTGGCATTCTCGATAGTGGCGCCATAAGCAATGGAAACGTTGCCTTTTAGGCCATCCACATCGGAAAACGTACCCTCTTCAAGACTGATTTTCTGGTCTTGGCTGTAGCCCGAGAAGTCAAGCGTGTCATTGCCGCCACCGTCCCAAATGGCGGCGACCATTTTGTCGTGCTTGGTATTGACGCTCAGGAAGTCACGACCGGTATTGGAATTGAAGCCATACGTGGTGTCGTCTTTGCGGGTCTGGTGATTGACGCCATATTTGGATTGGTAAGCGTAAATATCGTCGAGCTGGGGAGCCGACGCCCGAAAGCCCCCATGATTGGCATAGGTCGTGCGTTCGCCCCGATAGCTCATGACGCTATGGCTTTGAGAGTCTTCATGGGAGTCGATCTTCGAACGTTCGAGAATGCCGTTGTAGTTGCCGGGGTGCGTAAGCCCCATTGCGTGGCCCAGTTCATGGATGAGCGTATGGCGACCGGCATCACCAAGCTGGGCTTTGGGCACGGACATATCTTTATCATTGCTTACAAACCAGACATCGCCCCCCTGCCCTTTAGCATCCGGCAGTACCGTATGGGCTTGAAGGGTCACAGCGGAGCAAGAAATACGATTTATCTCTTAAGCCGGCAGGAAAGCACCACGGCCTTGCGCAATCCCCATGAGCGCCTCATCACCCCGGCAACGGAATCACCCGCAACGGCCTGACCGACTTGTAGGAAAAGCTCGAGTAGATTTCCTTCACACACGGCAATGTCTGCAACACCTCACGGGCAAATTCGCCGAAGGACTCCAGGTCCCTGGCCACCACTTCCAGCAAAAAATCATAGCGGCCGGACACGTTATGGCAGGCGACGATTTCCGGGATGTCCAGCAACCGCTGTTCAAACGCCCGGGCGATTTCCTTGGAATGGGTATCCATCATGATGCTGACAAAGGCCGTAACCCCGTAGCCCAGGGCTTTGGGCGAAAGGATCGCCTGGTAGCCGCTGATCACGCCGCTGTCTTCCAGGTTCTTGACCCTTCGCCAGCAGGGCGAGGTGGTCAGGGACACGCGCTCGGCCAGTTCGGCGACGGTCAGGCGAGCGTTGCCTTGCAGGGCGTTGAGCAGGGCTTTGTCGGTACGGTCCAGGCTACTGGGCATGTCTTGCCTCAAGTTGTTATTTTTATGGGATTTCATCCTTCGCCACAGGCTTTTCTCGGCAAAGTAGGCAACGTTCTGCCTCGGTTATGAGCATAGCATTGTAGGAAATAAGGAGTGTCCGACATGCACAATAAACACAACACATTCGGCTTTTCTACCCGTGCCATTCACTACGGCTACGATGCGCAAGACCATCACGGTGCCCTGGTGCCGCCGATCTATCTGTCGGCGACCTTTGCCTTCCCGACCGCCGAATACGGCGCGGGGTGTTTTGCCGGTGAAGAAAGCGGGCACTTCTACACGCGCATTTCCAACCCGACCCTGGCGCTGCTGGAATCACGCATGGCCACCCTGGAGGGCGGTGAGGCCGCAGTGGCGTTCAGTTCCGGCATGGGCGCGATTGCGGCGACCTTCTGGACCCTATTACGCCCCGGCGATGAGGTGATCGTCAGCCAGACCTTGTACGGCTGTACTTTCGCCCTGCTGCACCATGGCATTGGTGAGTTCGGCATCAAGGTGCGCCATGTCGACCTGGCAGACCTCGACGCCCTGCGCGCCGCACTCTCCCCCGCGACCCGCATGATCTACTGCGAAACCCCGGCCAACCCCAACCTGCAATTGATCGACATTGCCGCCGTGGCCAAGATCGCTCACCAGCAAGCCAACGTGACCATGGTGGTTGATAACACCTACTGCACCCCGTACCTGCAACGCCCGCTGGAACTGGGCGCGGATGTGGTGGTGCATTCGGCCACCAAGTACCTCAGCGGGCATGGCGATATCACTGCCGGGATCGCCGTCAGCCGCCATGACCTGGCGCAGCGCATTCGCCTGCAGGGCTTGAAGGACCTGACCGGGGCCGTACTGTCGCCCCAGGACGCCTTTCTATTGATGCGCGGTCTCAAGACCCTGGCCCTGCGCATGGATCGCCATTGCAGCAATGCCCAGGCCGTGGCCGAGGCCTTGCAGGCCCACCCGGCAGTCGAGTCGGTGACCTACCCCGGCCTGCGCTCCTTCCCGCAATACGAGTTGGCAGCACGTCAGATGAAACTGTCGGGCGGCATGATTGCCTTTGAACTCAAGGGCGGCATCGCCACCGGCAAACGCTTCATGAACGCGCTCAAGCTGTTCAGCCGCGCAGTGAGCCTGGGCGACGCCGAATCCCTGGCCCAGCACCCGGCCAGCATGACCCACTCCACCTACACCCCGGAGGAACGTGCCCAGCACGGGATTGCCGAAGGACTGGTGCGCTTATCGGTGGGGCTGGAGGATATCGCAGACCTGCTGGCGGATATCGAGCAGGCGCTGGCGCATTGCGTCAAGCGCGCACCGGCGAGCAAACCGGCGACGCATTCCGCGTAGAAATGGGGGGGGTTACTTCACCAGCCGGGTTTCCTTTGAAGGCCGGTAGCCAAAGTAGGCGCTGTAGCATTTGCTGAAGTGGCTGGGCGACACAAACCCGCAGGCCACCAGCACTTCGACCTGGGACAGTTCGGTGTGCTGCAGCAGGCGCCGGGCCTCGGTGATGCGCAGCTCCATGTAGTAGCGCTGCGGTGTGGTGCCCAACTGCTCGCGGAACAAGCGCTCCAGCTGGCGCCGCGAGCGCCCGGCATACACCGCCAGTTGCTCCAGGGCCAGGGGTTCTTCGAGGTTGGCATCCATCAGGCGCACCACCTCGCGCAGCGGCGCACTCACGCAGATATTTTCGGCGGGCTTGATCCGCCGGTAACGCGACTCCTCAAACGCCAGGATATCTTCAATGCCCTCCACCAGCGCCTTGTCGTGCAGGCTCTTGATCCAGTCCAGGGCCATATGGAACGCGCCCGAAGGGCTGGACGCGCTCAAGCGGTCGCGATCAATCACATAGGGCTCGCTGCTGACCTGGGTGGCCTTGGCGATTTCCGTCAGGGCCGGGCGATGTTCCGGGTGAATGGCGCAGCGATAGCCGTCCAACACCCCGGCCTTGCCCAGAAACCACGCGCCATTCCATAAGCCGGCGAGGACCACACCCTGTTGCGCCGCAGCCTTGAGCAGTTCGATAAAGCTTTCACCGGCCTTGAGCTGGGTGCGATAGCCGCCGCAAATCACCAACAGATCGAGGTCGCCCAGGGCGTTATGGTCGAGGCGCGCGTCCGGGCGAATCACCAGGCCCAGGTCGCTGATCACCTCCTGCTCGTCCAGGCCGAAAGTGCGTGAAGTGAACAACCCCGGGCGCAGCAGGTTGGCGGTGATCAGGGTGTCCAGCGCCTGGGTGAAGGCCGGCAGGGAAAAGTGTTCCAGCAACACAAACCCTGCACGCACCTGGCGTTGGGCCTGGCCCGGGGTTTCGTTCAGGTAGCGCAGGTTCTTGCCTTTCATCCCGCCGCTGAATTGCCGTCTTTCCATGAGTGTTCAACCTGTGTGCGGCGCGGTATGAGGCGCCATCGCCGGCAACAGCTTAGGGCTTGATGTTTTTCAACTGGTTGAGCAAGTCGAGCAGTTGCTGCAATTGCTCTTCGCCGAACTGTTCCTGGATCTTCTGGTAGTTGCTTTCCATCCCCGCGCTCATCTCGACGAAGCACTGTTGCCCCTGCTCGGTGAGGGTCACGAACACCCGGCGCTGGTCTTCGCTGGACTTGCGCCGACGCACGATGCCGTCGCGTTCCAGGCGCGCCAGCACGCCGGTCATGCTCGGTTTGAGGATGCAGGCCAGGTGCGCCAACTGATGACTCTCCAGTTCGCCCTGCTGGCGCAGGATCCGAATCACCCGCCACTGCTGCTCGGTCAATTGATGTTCATTGAGCAACGGCCGGAAAAACGCCATGGCGGCTTCGCGGGCCTGCAGCAGGGTCAGCGTCAGGGAAGGTCTGGGAGTGGACATGGCTCACGCACAAAAGAGATCGAAGCGTCGAAGCTTAGGGTCGGCTCCACGGGCATGCAAGCCGGCCGCCACACAAACTCGTTAACCTCGACACGAATTATTTTAAAGCAGCGCAAATTGTCTACCTATAATAAATATAACATGTTAACAATATGCCACTCCCTTCAGCGATCCGAAGGGCGATACCTACAAAAACAACAAAAGGAATCTGTCATGCATTTGCGCCTCCTTCCCCTGGCGGCCAGCGCCGGCCTGTGCGCTACGTTCAGCCCTTTGAGCGCCTACGCCGAGTTTATCCAGGACAGCAAGGCCAGCCTCGACCTGCGCAACTTCTATATGAACCGCGACTTTCGCCAAACCCACGCGCCGCAGAACAAGGCCGATGAGTGGGCCCAAGGCTTTGTGCTGCGCCTGGAGTCGGGCTACACCGAAGGCCGGGTGGGCTTTGGCGTGGATGCCCTGGGTGAGCTGGGGGTCAAGCTCGACTCCAGCCGCGACCGCCGTGGCACCGGGCTGCTGCCGTATGGCGCCAGCCAGCAGCCCGTCGACAATTACAGTGAACTGGGCCTGACGGCCAAGGTGCGGGTCTCGAAAACCGTGCTCAAGGCCGGCACCCTGCAGCCGCAGTTGCCTGTGGCCGCCTACAACGACACCCGGCTCCTGCCTTCGACCTATACCGGCGAGTTGCTCACCTCCCAGGACATCGCCGGCCTGACCCTGAACCTCGGCCGCCTGGAAAAACAGAACCTGCGCGACTCTTCCAGCAACGACGCGATGAGCTACGCCGGCGTCGACAGCAGCCACCTGGACCTGGCCGGCGGCACCTATGCAATCACCCCACAGCTGGCGACGACTTACTACTACGCACAGATGCAGGATATCTACCGCCAGCACTTCATCGGCCTGGTGCACGACCTGCCGCTGAGCAACGGCATGAGCCTGCGCAGCGACCTGCGCTACTTCGATACCCGCGAACAGGGCAGCCATGAATTGCGCGGCGCTTCGCGGGTGGATGGCGGGCGCATCGACAACCGGTTCTTCAACGGCATGCTGAGCCTGTCGACAGGGGCGCACAAGTTCGGCCTGGGCTACCAGAACCTGTCAGGCCATGGCGATTTCGCCTACCCCGGCATGGACCCCTACTCGGTCAACCTGGTAACCATCAATGTGTTCACCAAGGCCGAGACCGATGCCTGGCAAGCGCGCTATGACTACAACTTCGCCGCCCTCGGCCTGCCGGGGCTGACCTTTATGACGCGCTATGTGGACGGCAGCCATGTGCAGACCGCCAGCGTGCGCAATGGCCGCGAATGGGAGCGCGATACCGACCTGACCTACACCGTGCAGAGCGGGCCGCTGAAAAACGTCAACGTCAGGCTGCGTAACGCGACCCTGCGGTCGAGCAACGGCCTGACCAGTGATATCGACGAAAACCGCATCATCGTCGGCTACAGCCTGGCGCTGTGGTGATCAACGCAGGCCCGATTGACGCAGGCGGTACTCCCCCGGCGTCATCTGTGCATAACGCTGGAAGAACCGGCTGAAATAGGCCGGGTCCTTGAACCCCAACTGGTAGCAGATTTCATTCGCGGAACTGCCGGTAAACAGCAGCAGACGCCGGGCTTCCTGCATCAGCCGTTCCAGCACCAGGCGCTTGGACGGCAGGTCGGCAATACGCCGGCATACGTCGTTGAGCCGCGCCTCGGTCACGCCAATGTGCTCGGCGTACGCCGACAGCGGCCAATGCAGCAAATAGTGGTCTTCGATCAGTTCATTGAAGCGATGGAAGATGCGCAAGTCTTCGTGGCGCGCCGGGCGTGCTTCCAGGGAATTGGCGCACAGGCGCAGCAGGCTGATCATGATCAGGCGGGTCAGGCTTTCCAGGGCTGTCGCCCGCCCGGCGCCCGTGCTGTTGACCTCGTTGCACAGCTCGTCGAACAGCCACTCCAGCCGCTTGATCTCGGGCTCAAACGTGGGTGCCAGGCGTGCCAGCGCGACGCAGGCGGGCGGTATCTGCGGGCCGGGCGCGAGGCTCGGGTCGGCATCAATCAGCGCCCGTACCAGTTGCTGGCGCACGGTCAGGACATGGCCGTCGGCATCGGCTTCGGTGACAAAGGCATGGGCTACCGTGGGCGGCGTGAGAAAAAACATCGGCCCGGATTCCAGGTACTGCTGATCGTCGAGGTAGACCCGCACGGCGCCGCTCTTGACGTAATGCACCTGGAAAAACCGGTCATGCCGATGCACGGGCATATTGCGCCCGAAAAACCCCGCCAGGTTGCCGAGCCGGTCGTAATGCACGTCGGCATCGCTGTAGCGCTGGTCGTAGACCTGGCCGATGTTGATGTTGGGGATCGGTTTCACAGGCGCCTCTTTATTGTTTTTTGCACCCGATGATTTTGCCACGCTTGACGGTAGTTAACATATTAATTATAACGTTAACACATTAACGAACTGCCTCCAGAGCAGTCGCCATCGCCAGGAGAAATCCATGAGCCGTACCCTGCATGATGTTGCCAGCGGCACCCTGTTCGGCGTCGCGCTGAACTACCAGGGCTTGCTGAACCAGCGTCTCGCCGAATTCGAGCAGCCGCCGTACCAGAAGCCGCCGGTCAAGCCGGTGCTGTTTATCAAGACCCCCAACACCCGCAACAGCCATGACGGCATCGTGCTCCAGCCCCACGGCGAACGCCTGCAACCGGGCCCTGCCCTGGGCGTGGTGATTGGCAAAAGCGCCAGCCGCGTCAGCGTGGAAAATGCCCTGGAGCACGTGGCGGGCTACGTCATCGTCAATGAGTTCAGCCTGCCGGAAGACAGCTACTACCGCCCCGCCGTCAAAGCCAAGTGCCGCGACGGGTTCTGCGCCCTGGGCCCTGAACTGGTGGCCCGCGAGCAGATCGCCAACCCCCATCAGTTGAGCCTCAAGCTGTTCGTCAATGGCGAGCTGCGCCAGCAGAACACCACGGCCAATTTTGTGCGCGACATTCCCCGCTTGATCGCCGAAATCAGCGAGTTCATGACCCTGCATGCGGGCGATGTGCTGATCACCGGCACGCCTGAAGGCCGGGTGGATGTGCAGCCCGGCGACACCGTCGAAGTCGAGATCAGCGGCCTGGGCCGCCTGGTCAACCACATCCAGGCCGAGGAACACCCATGAAACACGCCCGTATCCGCTATGCAGGCCAGGTCCATCAGGTCCACGTCGAAGCCGATAACGCTGTGCGCCTGGCCGATGGCCGGCTGCTGGCCGAAGATCAGGTTGAGTGGCTGCCACCGGCCACCGGCAATATGTTCGCCCTGGGCCTGAACTACGCCGACCATGCCGCCGAGCTGGCCTTCGCCCCGCCGACCGAGCCGCTGGCCTTTATCAAGTCGCCAGGCACCTACACCGGGCACAACCAGATCACCTGGCGCCCGGACAACATCGCCTATATGCACTACGAGTGCGAGCTGGTGGCGGTGATCGGCAAGCCGGCGCGCAACGTCAAGCGCGAGGACGCCCTGGAGTACCTGGCCGGCTACACCGTGTGCAACGACTACGCGATCCGCGACTACCTGGAAAACTACTACCGCCCCAACCTGCGTGTGAAAAACCGCGACGCCACCACCCCGGTCGGCCCATGGATGGTCGACGTGGCCGATGTGCCGGACCCAGGCAACCTGACCCTGCGCACCTGGATCAACGGTGAGTTGCGCCAGGAAGGCAGCACCCGCGACATGATTTTCGATATCCCCTACCTGATCGAATACCTGTCCAGCTTCATGACCCTGCAACCCGGCGACATGATCGCCACCGGCACCCCCGAAGGCCTGGCCGATGTGGTGCCAGGGGATGAAGTGGTGGTGGAAGTGCAAGGCGTCGGCCGCCTGGTCAACCGAATTGTCAGCGAGGCGGACTTTTTCGCCGCCCGGAAAGAGGCTTGAACCCCATGATCAAACACTGGATCAACGGCCGTGAGGTCGAAAGCAAAGACACCTTCATCAACTACAACCCCGCCACCGGCGAGGCGATTGGTGAAGTGGCCAGCGGTGGCGCCGAAGAAGTCGCCCAGGCCGTGGCTGCGGCCAAGGAAGCCTTCCCGAAGTGGGCCAACACCCCGGCCAAGGAGCGCGCGCGCCTGATGCGCAAGCTCGGCGAACTGATCGAGCAGAACGTACCGCACCTGGCCGAACTGGAAACCCTGGACACCGGCCTGCCGATCCACCAGACCAAGAACGTGCTGATCCCTCGGGCCTCGCACAACTTTGATTTCTTCGCCGAAGTCTGCACGCGCATGGACGGCCACAGCTACCCGGTGGACGACCAGATGCTCAACTACACCCTGTACCAACCGGTGGGTGTGTGCGCGCTGGTGTCGCCATGGAACGTACCGTTCATGACTGCCACCTGGAAGACCGCCCCGTGCCTGGCCCTGGGCAACACGGCGGTACTGAAGATGTCCGAGCTGTCGCCGCTGACCGCCAACGAACTGGGACGCCTGGCGTTGGAAGCAGGGATCCCCAAGGGCGTGCTCAACGTGATCCAGGGCTACGGCGCCACCGCCGGTGATGCCCTGGTGCGTCACCCGGATGTGCGGGCAATTTCCTTTACCGGCGGCACCGCCACCGGCAAGAAAATCATGCAGACCGCCGGCCTGAAAAAGTACTCCATGGAGCTGGGCGGCAAGTCGCCGGTGCTGATTTTTGAAGACGCCGACCTCGAACGGGCCCTGGATGCCGCGCTGTTCACCATCTTCTCGCTCAACGGCGAGCGCTGCACCGCCGGTAGCCGGGTGTTTATCCAGGAGAGCGTGTACCCGCAGTTCGTCGCCGAGTTCGCCGCCCGCGCCAAACGCCTGATTGTCGGTGACCCGCAAGACCCGAACACCCAGGTGGGCTCGATGATCACGCAAGCCCACTATGACAAAGTCACCGGCTACATCAAGATTGGCCTCGAAGAAGGCGCCAACCTGGTTGCAGGCGGCCTGGAGCGGCCGGCCAACCTGCCGGCGCACCTGGCACGCGGGCAGTTTATCCAGCCCACCGTGTTCGCCGATGTCAACAACAACATGCGCATCGCCCAGGAAGAAATCTTCGGCCCGGTGGTGTGCCTGATTCCCTTCAAGGACGAAGCCGAGGCCCTGCAACTGGCCAACGAGACCGAGTATGGCCTGGCGTCCTATATCTGGACCCAGGACATCGGCAAGGCTCATCGCCTGGCCCGTGGCATCGAGGCCGGCATGGTGTTTATCAACAGCCAGAACGTGCGCGACCTGCGTCAGCCGTTCGGCGGGGTCAAGGGCTCGGGGACCGGTCGTGAAGGCGGCCAGTACAGCTTCGAAGTGTTCGCCGAGATCAAGAACGTGTGCATTTCCATGGGCAGCCACCACATCCCGCGCTGGGGCGTATAACCCGCCGGGGCTGGCTACTACAGGGTCCGTAGCGCACCAACAAGAATAATGAAATCAGGAGAATGATCATGGGTGAAGTAGTCCTGGCGGCGAAAATCTGCCACGTGCCTTCCATGTACCTGTCGGAACTGCCGGGCAAGCACCACGGTTGCCGCGAGGCGGCGATTGCCGGGCACAAGGAGATCGGGCGCCGCGCCCGTGAACTGGGGGCCGACACCGCAGTGGTATTCGATGTGCACTGGCTGGTCAACAGCGGTTACCACGTCAACGGTGGCGAGCGCTTCCAGGGTACCTACACCAGCAATGAGCTGCCGCACTTCATCAAGAACATGGAGTACGCCTACCCCGGCTGCCCGGAACTGGGTGAACTGATTGCCACCGAAGCCAACCTGGCCGGGGTGCGCACCATGAACCACAACATCCCGAGCCTGGAGCTGGAATACGGCACCCTGGTGCCCATGCGCTACATGCACATGGATGTGCCCCAAGAGCAGAAATTCAAGGTGATCTCCATCGCCGCCTGGTGCGCCTGGCATCGCCTGGCAGACAGCTTCGCCTTCGGTGCCGCCGTGCGCCGCGCCATCGAGAAGAGTGATCGCAAGGTGCTGGTGCTGGCTTCCGGGTCACTGTCGCACCGCTTCTCCGACGACCGCGAAGCCGAAGCCAACATCCACAACTGGACCCGCGAGTTCGACAAGCAAGTGGATATGCACGTGGTGCAGATGTGGCGCGAAGGCCGCTTCAAGGAGTTCTGCGCGATGCTCCCGGACTACGCCGAACACTGCTTTGGCGAGGGCAAGATGCACGACACCGCGATGCTCCTGGGTTTGCTCGGCGGGCCTGAGTACAACCGCCCGGCCGAGATCATCACCGAGCCGTTCGGCAGCTCCGGCACCGGCCAGATCAACGCCATTTTCCCGCTCTGAATACAACACCCGCAGATGTGGGCGCAGCCTCGCCCGGCAACACAGCGCCCACATTAATCGCCTACAGAAGGAGGCTTTGCATGCCGCATTTCATCGCCGAATACACCGACAACCTCGAACACCAGGCCGATCTGCCAGGGCTGTTTGAAAAGGTCCACCAGGTGCTGGGAGACAGTGGCGTGTTCCCCCTCGGCGGCATCCGCAGCCGCGCGGTGCGCCTGGACACCTGGCGCATGGCCGATGGCAAGCACGACTACGCCTTCGTCCATATGACCCTCAAGGTCGGCCACGGTCGCGACCTGCCTACCCGTCAGGCGGTGGCTGAAACCTTGTTCATGGTGATCACCGAGCACTTCGCCGCCCTGCAGGCACAACGGCTGCTGGCGCTGTCCTTCGAGATGGTCGAGCTGCACCCGCAGTTGAATTTCAAACAGAACAACATCCACGCGTTTTTAAGCAACCAGGCGGGTTGACCCCCCGCCTCCCCCAACGGCCTCTCAGACAAAAAGTACAACATCATGAGCACAGCCAATACCGCCCACAGCGTCACCCTTGCCGAGCATGATCGCACCCACAGCACTGTCACCTGGCGCCTGATGCCGTTGTTGCTGATCTGTTACCTGTTTGCCCACCTGGACCGGATCAACATCGGGTTCGCCAAGATGCAGATGAGCAACGACCTGCATTTCAGCGACACGGTGTATGGCTTCGGGGCCGGTCTGTTTTTTATCGCCTACGCGCTGTTCGGCGTGCCCAGCAACATTGCCCTGGACCGCGTTGGGCCACGGCGCTGGATCGCCTGCCTGATGGTGGTGTGGGGCATCCTGTCGACCAGCATGCTGTGGATCGAAAGCTCCACCGGCTTCTACGTCCTGCGTTTTTTGCTGGGCGTGGCCGAAGCGGGTTTCTTCCCCGGGATCCTGGTGTTTCTCAACCGCTGGTACCCGGCGCGCCGACGTGCGCAGATCACCGCCCTGTTCGCCATCGCCGTGCCCATGGCCGGGGTGATTGGCGGGCCGCTCTCGGGGGCGATCCTGGAGAACTTCCACGACTTCGGCGGGATGCGCGGCTGGCAGTGGATGTTCCTGATCGAAGGCGCACCCGTGGTGCTGCTGGGCCTGGTGGTGCTCAAGTACCTGCCGGACAGTTTTGAAACGGTGAAATGGCTGGAGCCTGCGCAGAAACAACAATTGCGCGAACAGTTGAGCACCGAGGAAAAGCGCAAATCCATCACCTCCTTCGGCGGCATCCTGCGCGACCCGCAAGTGTGGCTGCTGGTAGCGATCTATTTTGCGGTGATGCTGGCGGTCAACACCCTGGCGTTCTGGATGCCCACCCTGATCCATGGCGCCGGCATCGGCCGCGACAGCCAGGTCGGCCTGCTGAGCGCCGTGCCGTACCTGGCCGGCTGCTTCTTCATGATCGGCTGCGGACGCTCCTCGGACCGCAACCGCGAACGCCGCTGGCACTTGTGTGTGCCATTGCTGATGGCGGCGGCGGGGATCGCGGTGGCCGGCCTGGCACCGGGCAACTCGCTGGTGGTGATGGGCGGCCTGATCGTCGCCGGCATGGGCGCCAGCGCCGCGCTGCCGATGTTCTGGCAACTGCCGCCGGCCTTCTTGTCCAACTGCACCCAGGCGGCCGGGATCGCCATGATCAGCTCGTTTGGCAGCATTGCCTCGTTCCTTGCGCCGTACCTGATCGGCTGGATGCGCGACACCACCCAGAGCGCCAGCCTCGCCCTGTACGTGCTGGCGCTGTTTATCGCCCTTGGCGGCCTGCTGGTGCTGCGCACCAACGCTGCCATCGTCAACCCTCAGTAAGAGACCCTTGTCATGCTTGATCCACAGCTCATCCTGCAAGCCGCCGCCCAGCTGGACCATGCCGAACGCAGCCGCGAACAGGTACGCCAGTTTTCCCTTGAGCATCCGGCGATCACGATCGAAGACGCCTACGCCATCCAGCGCGCCTGGGTCGCCCAGAAGATCAAGGGCGGGCGCAAGCTGGTCGGGCACAAGATCGGCCTGACCTCGCGAGCGATGCAGGTGTCGTCGAACATCACCGAACCGGACTACGGTGCGCTGCTCGATGACATGCTGTTTGAGGAAGGCACCGACATTCCGTTCGAGCGCTTTATCGTGCCGCGGGTCGAGGTCGAACTGGCCTTCATCCTCGGCAAACCGCTCAAGGGCCCCAACTGCACGATTTTCGATGTGCTCGACGCCACCGAGTGGGTGATCCCGGCCCTGGAAATCATCGACGCGCGTATCCAGCAGATCGACCCGCACACCAAGGCCACGCGCAAAGTGTTCGACACCATCTCCGACAACGCCGCAAATGCCGGCGTTGTCATGGGCGGCCGCGCGGTGCGGCCAACCGAAATCGACCTGCGCAAAGTGCCGGCGGTGCTGTACCGCAACGGCGTGATCGAAGAGTCCGGGGTCTCGGCCGCCGTGCTCAACCACCCGGCCAAGGGTGTGGCCTGGCTGGCAAACAAGCTGGCGCCCTACGACGTCACCTTGCTGCCGGGGCAAATCATCCTCGGCGGCTCGTTTACCCGGCCGGTGGCGGCGAGCCCGGGCGATACCTTCCATGTCGACTACGACATGCTCGGTTCGATTTCCTGCCGCTTCGTCTGACCCCTGGAGGACTGATTCATGGACATGCCTGTCAACCGCTTCAAACAGCGGCTCGCCAGCGGTGAAGCGCAGATCGGCCTGTGGCTGGGCCTGGCGGACGCGTACTGCGCGGAACTGGCGGCCAATGCCGGTTTCGACTGGCTGCTGATCGACGGCGAACACGCCCCCAACGACGTGCGCGGCATGCTCGGCCAATTGCAGGCCGTGGCGCCCTACCCCAGCGCGGCGGTGATTCGCCCGGTGATCGGCGATACCGCGCTGATCAAGCAGGTGCTGGATATCGGCGCGCAGACCCTGCTGGTGCCGATGGTCGAAAGCGCCGCCCAGGCCCGGGAGCTGGTGCGCGCCATGCGCTATCCGCCCCAGGGCATACGCGGTGTGGGCAGTGCGCTGGCGCGGGCTTCGCGCTGGAACAGCATCGACGGCTACCTGGACCAGGCCGATGCACAGATGTGCCTGCTGGTGCAGATCGAAAGCCTGCAAGGCCTGGCCAACCTCGACGCGATTGCCGCCGTCGAGGGAGTGGACGGCGTGTTTATCGGCCCGGCGGACTTGAGTGCCTCCATGGGCCACCGAGGCAATCCGGGACACCCAGAGGTGCAAGCGGCAATCGAAGATGCCATTGCGCGGATCCGCCAGGCGGGCAAGGCGGCGGGGATTCTCAGTGCCGATGAGAAACTGGCCCGGCGTTACATCGAACTGGGCGCGGGGTTTGTCGCGGTGGGGGTGGATACCACGGTGCTGATGCGTGGGTTGCAGGGGTTGGTGGGCAAGTTCAAAGACAAACCCGCGCCAGCGAGCACTGGCGGCGTCTACTAATCACCTTCAAACGCCGCAGGACCCGATGTGAGAGCGGGCTTGCTCGCGAAAGCGGTGTGTCAGTCAATATATTCGGTGACTGAACCACTGCTTTCGCGAGCAAGCCCGCTCCCACATTTTGGATGCGTGGTGTTTGAGAGATCGTGTTTCAGCGCTTGATGTTTTTCAGCTCATCCAACAGCCCCAGCAAAGTCTGCAACTTCTCCTCCCCCAGTTGCTCCTGCAAGCGCTGGTAGTTGGCCTCCATGCACTGGCTCATGGAGGCAAAACTCGCCCGCCCCTTATCCGCCAGGGTCACCAGTACCCGCCGCTGATCCTGCTCGGCCTTGCGCCGATGGATCATCCCCGCCGCTTCCATGCGCACCAGCACGCCAGTCATGCTCGGTTTGAGGATGCAGGCCAGTTCCGCCAGTTGGTAAATCTCCAGTTCATCGTGTTGATTGAGGATGCGGATCACCCGCCATTGCTGCTCGGTGAGGCCGTGCTCGTTCAGCGAGGGGCGGAAAAAACTCATGGCCGCTTCGCGGGCCTGTAGCAAAGTGAGGGTCAGGGACTGCCGGGGTTTGAGCATAGAGTCAGGGTCACGTGATATTTAGTTAATGTTTTAACGAAACTCTAACATCCCCACCCCGCGCAAGCGCTATAACTTAATGGTCGCGCACGTCCATGGCGCGCTGAATCAAAAGCCCCGGCACGCAGGATCAAGACATTGCTGCCGCCAAAGCCCCTAATGAAGACATCTGCTTTAGAGCCTTCCTTCACTTTTCAGGCTGCGCCATGATCACTATTGAAACCCCCACGTATTACACCGCGACCAAGAAGTACAACCTGAGCTTTCCCACCCTGGAGCAGGACATCGAGGCCGACGTCGTCGTGATCGGCGGCGGCTTTTCCGGGATCAACACGGCGCTGGAACTGGCAGAAAAGGGCATCACCAATATTGTCGTGCTGGAGGCGCGCTACCTGGGCTTTGGCGGCACCGGGCGCAATGGCGGGCAGATCATGGCCGGCATCGGCCACGACCTGGAGAAAATCAAGCAAGACGTCGGCGAAGACGGCCTGCGCCAAGTGTTCGAGATCAGTGACCTGGGCGCCGACATCATCAAAGACCGGATCGCCAAGTACAACATCGACGCCGATTTCTGCCATGGCTACGGCTATATGGGCTTCAACGCCCGTCAGGAAAAGACCCTGCGGGCCTGGGAAAAAGACTTCAAGTCGATCAACAGCAAGCATGAAATCCGCTTTCTCGGCGGCTCCGACGTCCAGCAGATCATCGGCTCCGACGCCTACAGCAGCGCCCTGTTGCATATGGGCGGCGGGCATGTGCATTCGCTGAACCTGCTGCTGGGCGAAGCCACCGCCCTGGCCGGCCTTGGCGTGCGGATCTTCGAGAACAGCCCGGCCCTGGAAGTCAGCTATGGCGAGCGCATCACCGTGCGCACCGGGCGCGGCTCGGTCAAGGCCAGCAAGCTGTTGTGGGCCTGTGACAGTTTTCTCAACAAGCTGGAGCCGGAGCTGCATCGCTCGACCATCAACACCTACGCATTCCAGATGATGACCGAGCCGTTGAGCGAAGAACTGATCCAGCGGATAAGCCCGATTCGCGGGGCCTACAGCGACATCCGCCCGGTGATCGACTACTACCGCGTGACCAACGAAAACCGCCTGCTGTTCGGCGCCGCCACGCCGCTGGTAGAGCACATTCCCGGCGATTTGAAAGCCTGGAACCGCAAGTTGATGCTGAAGATCTTCCCCTACCTCAAGGACGTGAAAATCGACCTGGCCTGGGGCGGCCCGATGGCCTGCAGCCCCAACCTGTTCCCCCAGATCGGCACCCTGCCGGGGCGCAGCAATGCGTTCTTCGTCCAGGGTTACTCGGGCTTTGGCGTCACCCCCAGCCACATCATCTGCAAGGTCCTGGCCGAAGGCATGAGCGAAGGCTCGGCGCGCTATGACCTGGTCAGCTCAATCCACCGCCCGACGATTATCGGCAAGGACGCAATCCGCCCCTTGCTGCTGACCGCCGGCAAATCCTGGCACCAACTGTCCGGTTACTGGAATGGTCGCCGCTAACTCCATTTTTATCCCTCAGGAGCAACTGTATGGCCCTCGTTACCCTCAAGAAAGATATCCAGCTGTCTGAACTCGACGCCTGGGGCACCGTTGCCGATCTCGGCTCCGAGATCCTCGCCGGCGAGCTCAAGGCTTTCGGCAAAATGACTTTTGGTGCGCCCACCGACAAAGTCAGCAGCGCCTATTTCGGCACCACCCAGGGCAAATTCCGCATGGTCTACCCGTTTCATGAACAAGCCACAGTGGTCACCGGCGAGGTGCGCCTGACCGACGAAAACACCGGCCAAACCACCCGCTACCAGGCCGGTGACAGCTGGTTCGTGACCCAGGGCACACCCGTGCTGTGGGAAGTGGTCAGCGAGAGTTTCGTCAAGCACTACTTCGCGGTCGCATAACTGCGTTGCTTGGTGTGGGAGTGGGCTTGCCCGCGATGGCGGTGGATCAGTTAAGTACTTCTAATCTGACACTCCGCAATCGCGGGCAAGCCCGCTCCCACACAAGCCCGCTCCCACATTGGGGGTGGGCTGATTGATAAGTCGCGGTCAGGCCATTCCTACCACCTGCTGCAACCGGCTACTGCGAAACGCCTTGGGCGACTGCTCAAACTGCTTCTTGAACGAACGGCTGAAATGCGCAGAATCGGTGAAGCCCCATTTGTAGGCAATCGAGGTGATCGACTCGCTGCGCAGGAACGGGTTGATCAAGTCATCGGCGCTGCGCTTGAGCCGCGCGCGCTGGATGTAGCGGCAGACGCTGTCGTCCTGTTCTTCGAACAGCCGGTACAAATGGCGCACCGAGATGTTCAAGCGGCTGGCCAGGCCCACCGGGCTCAAGCCAGGCTGGCTCAGAGACTCATCAATGATTTTCTGCACGTAGCTGCGCAGGTTGTTGCCCTGCAACGCGGCCACGTCCTCCCGCGGGTCATCGTCCTGCTCCAGGGCCGAGCCCAGCAATGACACAAAGGCACACTGCAGCGCCTCAACCTCGTCCTCGGCACCCTCGCTGCCCTTGCACAACTGGTCCATCAACACATGCAACATGCGCCCGCAGGCTTTGCTGGAGGAGATCTTGCCAAAGGTCTTTGATTGGCTGCCCATCTGCTTGCACACCTGGGTGCGCGGCAATGACAGCGAGACATGCTCGATCAAACCGAATGGGGTGATTTCAATGGAGCCCACCGAGTCCATCAGCAGCAGTTCGCCAGGGGCCAGTTGCACCCGCTGGCCGTTCTGCACGATCTGCGAATAGCCGCTGCGCTGGCTGACCAAAAAGCAATCCTGATCGTTATCGCGGTCGGGGTTGGTCGCCTGGCGCTTGATCAACCCGGCATTGGTACGCAGGCTGGCCAACGACAGGCCGCCGCTGGCGAGCAGGGAGAACTCGCCGATAAACAGCGAGCGGTTGAAGGCCAGTTCGGTGTCGAAGTGGCCGCACATGGCACGCAAGTCGCGGTTCCAGGTGTCGAGCCCCTGTTGTGCACTCTGTTGGATACCCATGGGTGTCTCCACAATGGCTTATTGTTTTTGTCGGGCAATAGTTAACATGTTATCTATATGCGCGCAACAAGTACCTGTCCACCATTGTGTTAGCACTAATGATGCCAATCAGAGCGTGCGCAATACGCGCTGCAAGCCGAGCAGCGCAGCCAGCAGTACATCCCGCTGTTCACGGCTCAGGGCAATGTAGCGTCGGACGGCCGGCATGCGGTTGACCACCTCGCTGCCGCCCATGTGCTCCAGGCGTACGTGCCATTGCTGGGCATGCAGCTCGATGTGCAGGCGCTTGAAATCCAGGGGCATCAATGCCTCGTGCAGGGCGCTGTCCTGTTGCAAGCGCGCCTGCAATTGCCCCAGCAATGCCCCCTCGCCCGCGCGCTGCCGGCAGCAGATTCCAGTTCGTCGAATGGCCCCGCCATGGTGCAATTCAAAGCGTGCCGCGCCCTCTGCCGAGGCGGGTAGGCGCAGGCTGAATTCGGTCATGACCAGGTGCATCAACAACTGCGATTCGGTGCGCTCGCGGATTTCCAGGTGCAGGCTGTCGTCGTCCAGGACGGCGTGCGCCAAAGTCGGCGATACCTGCTCGAAACGCGCCAGCCCGAGGTTGCGCTGCAACTGCCCCAGGGTGCGCCCAGGCTGATAGCCGGCGGGCGCCCGTTGCGCACTGAACAGTTCAGACAGCTTTTGCCGCAGTGCTGACATAGCCGTGGTGAGCATGACCCGGTTCATTGACAAACTCCTTGGCCAGCACGTCTTCCACCGACGCCGGCGTGAATGGATTGACCTTCTGCACCACCAGGGTCCAGAACAGCGCATACACCGCAGTACCGCCCAGCATCACGCCGAACGGGACATAGATATCCGCCGGGTTCATCCCCGGCGGCGTGATAAACCACATGCCCAACAGGATGCCGGCGCTGGACAGCAACTGCGGCAGCGGGAACCACGGCGAGCGATAAGCCCGTGGCAAATCGGGCCGACGAATGCGCAGGATCACCACCGACACCGTGACCAACAGGTAAGCGAAACTCCACGCACACACCGCCGCCAGCACCAGGTGCATGATGTTGTCGGTGTTGCCGCCCAGGTACAGCGCATGCAGGCACGGAATCAGCATCGCCACCAGGATGCACAGCACCGGAGTCTTGAAGCGTGGGTGCAGGTAAGTGAAGACCTTGGGCAACGCGCCATCCACCGCCATGCCATACAGAATGCGTGGCACACCGGCCATCAGGGTGTTGATGGTGGCGGCGCCGGCAAACAGAAAGCCAATGCCCAGCCACAGCGGCCCGATCTGCCCCATCACCTGTTCGGCAAAGCGTGGAATGGCCATGGGTGTGTCCAGCAGATGCACGCCGCTGGCCGCGTCCAGCACCACGTTTTCCACCTGGCGCTTCATCGCTGCGCCATAGATGAACATGCACGTTGCCACGCCCATCAGGCCGAGCATCATTGCCCGGGGCATGACCTTGGCCGACTGGCGCAGGTCCGGCGCCAGCGGGGTGACGAATTCACAGCCGACAAACATAAACATCGCCATGCCCACCAACGACAGCACTGTCACCAGGTCGGTGCCCACCAGGGACTCACCAAACCAGCCGTCCAGTTGCACTGCCGGCGCGGCGATCAGGCCCAGCACGCCAAACACCATCAAGGTGGTCCACATGCCGAAGGTGAGGATGATCTCGGCGCGTCCAAAGGCACTGACGCCAAACACATTGAGCACGCCGAACACCAGCACAAAACCGACACCCAGCAGCCACGAGCCACCGGCGGATTCGGCCAGGGTGTTGAGGTGTTCGAAGTTCACCAGCGCCATGACCCCGGCGAGGATGGTCTCGGCGGTGCCGGCAAACACATGCACGATCAAATACGCCGACAAGGTGCCGGTGATCGCAAAGAAACGGCCCATGCCGCAATTGATGTAGTCGTACACCGAGCCGGTGGTGGGCAGTATCGAGGCGGCCTCGGCGAAGGTCGTGGCCTGGGCCAGCATCATCACCACGGCCAGCAGCATGGCCAGCGCAAACGCGCTGCCGCCGATGCCAAAGCCCATGGTCGCGGTGAGAATCACCGGGCTGGCCATGATCAGGCCAATGGTGCTGGCCAACGCGGTGGGGAAACCCACCGTGCCCCGGTTCAGGTGCGCAGTAAGTCTGTCATTGCTCGACATGGTGCAGATCCTCGAAAGGGATTTTTTAGAAGTGTTTGCACTGTGCGCCCCGCCCAACCTGATCGTCTTGCCCCTGGCTGCCGCCGGTTTTGTTGCTCCCTGCCAGGGCTTACAGCCTGGCGGCCAGGATCAATTACCTGGCACGCAGGTGAAAGACTTGCGCCGCCGACGCTCGCCCTAATGCGCCCTCAACTTAACCCTTGGGGGACTATAACAATGGAGCACACACGCAAAACCTGCCACCTGCGCCCAGCTGTCGGCCTGGGTCTGGCGCTGTTGATTGGCCAACCTTCAGCCCAGGCAATCGAACTGTATGCCGACGACGACACCACCGTCACCGGCAACTTCCTGGCCGTGTACGGCATGTTCAACAGTCGCAAGAACTACGAGGGCAGCCAGGGCGGTTCGACCTGGCGTGAAGGCTTTATCAAGTACGGCTTGAGCGTCGAGCAGACGCTGGGCAGCAACGCCAGTGTGTATGGCACCGCCAACCTGGTGAGTTCCGGCACCTGGGGCGATGGCGATGCCTCCCGCGTGACTGACGGCAGCGAGCGCACCACCAAGTTCGACGAAGCCTTTGCCGGCTGGCGCTCGGGGGACCTGTTGCCGGCCCTGGGCAAGGATGGCCTGGACCTGTCGTACGGGCGCCAGATCATCACCGTGGGCGACGGTTTTATCATCAACGACGATGGCCCGAACCTGGGCAATGGCGTGGCCGACGGTGAGTTCGACCGCGGCGGCGCCTATTACATCGCGGCGCGGCATGCGTTCGACAAGGCGGCAGTGATGCGCCTGGGCGGCAAGGACGGCTTGCATGGCAGCCTGATGTGGATCGAGTCCGACAACCGCGCCCAGGCCCTGACCGAAATGGCCATCGGCACCCTGGAATACAGCGCAGCGCCAGGCACCCTGGGTCTGACCTACCTGCATGGCATCGACGTGGACGAGCGGTTTGCCAACGACCTGCAACGTCAACGCAAGGGCATGAACCTCTACAGCCTGCGCGGCACCGGGAATGCCGGGATCGACAACGCGCACTTCTCGTTTGAATACGCCTGGCAGGACAAAGACCCCGGCCCGGAAAAAGCCTGGTACGCCGAGGCCGGCTACACCTTCGCCGACCTGCCCTGGTCGCCGGACCTGACCTACCGCTATGCGCGCTACTCGAAAAACTGGGATGCGCTATTCGCTGGCTTCAATCGAGGGTTGGGTACCTGGGTCCAGGGCGAAGTGGCGGGCAACTACTCCGGGCCCTACAACAGCAACACCTCGGTGCAGCACGTGGCACTCAAGGTCAAGCCGCTGGACAACCTGACCCTCGGCGCACTGTTCTTCGACTACCAGACTGTCAGCAAGCGCAACATGCTCGACCTGGATGGCCGCGAGCTGGACCTGTATGTCGAATGGGCGGTGAACGAACACCTGATCATCACGCCGTTGATTGGCCTGTACCAACCGGACAAGGACCAGGAGACGGGCGGCAACCAGGTCGGTGGCAACGGCACCAACGTGTATAGCCAGTTGGTGGTGGCGGTGCCGTTCTAAGCCGTGGGTTGCGCCTGAGCCACCGCACTTCCCCTGTAGGAGCGGGCTTGCCCGCGATAGCGGTAGTTCATCCGCCGAATGTATCGACTGACACTCAGCCATCGCGGGCAAGCCCGCTCCCACAGGGGCATGGCAGCCACAGACATACGCCCCGGCAGGCACAGTCAAGCTGTCGCCTGCAGCGTTGGTTAGCCTCGGAGTTTCCCTTTTGATCAGGAACCTCCCCATGAGCGATATCGCGCTGCTGCCCACCGTCGAAGCCTTCTTGCGTCGAGACCACGGCCTGTTTATCGACGGTGGCTACGTCGCCAGCCAGTCCAGCCAGCCCCTGGCGGTGATCAACCCCGCCACCGGCCAGGTCATCGCCACGGTCGCCGACGCGCAAGCCAGTGATATCGAGCTGGCCGTGGCCTCCGCCAGGCACGGCTTTAAACAATGGTCCCAGACCGCCCCCGCAGTGCGCGGTAACGTGCTGCTCAAACTCGCCGACCTGCTGGAACGCCACCGTGAGGAGCTGGCACAGATCGAGACCTGTCAGTCGGGCAAGATCATCCAGATTTCCCGGGCGTTCGAGGTGGACCAGGCCGCGCATTTCCTGCGTTATTACGCGGGCTGGGCGACCAAGATCAGCGGCCAGACCCTCACCCCGTCACTGCCCTCGTTTGCCGGCGAGCGCTACACCGCCTTCACCCTGCGCGAACCGGTGGGCGTGGTGGTAGGCATCGTGCCGTGGAATTTCTCGACCATGATCGCCATCTGGAAACTCGCCTCGGCCCTGGTGACCGGGTGCAGCATCATCATCAAGCCCAGCGAGTTCACGCCGCTGACCCTGCTGCGCATTGCCGAACTGGCGGTGGAAGCCGGCCTGCCCGCTGGCGTGCTGAATGTGCTGACCGGCGGCGGCCAGGTGGGTAAGGGGCTGATCGAACACCCCGGCACCGACAAGGTGTCATTCACCGGTTCGGTGCCCACCGGCCTTGCGGTGGGCAGCGCGGCCATGGGCGCCGGCCTGACCCGCGCGACCCTGGAACTGGGTGGCAAAAACGCCGCGGCGTTCCTGCCCGATGTGAAGCTGGAAACCGCCGTCAACGGCATTATCGAAGCCGGGTTCCTGCACTCCGGGCAAATCTGCGCGGCGGCCGAGCGGTTCTTCGTCCACCGCTCGCAGATCAACCCGGTCATGCAAGCCCTGGCCCAGCGTTTGAGCCGACTGAATATCGGCTCGCCACTGGATGAGCGCACCGAGTTCGGCCCGGTCACCCACCGTCAGCACCAGCTGAAGCTGGAAGGTTTTTTTGCCACCGCCCGCGCCGAAAACAACACGATCATCCATGGCGGCCAGCCAATGGATCGGCCGGGTTGCTATGTCGAGCCCACGATCATTCTCGCCAACAGCATCAACGACACGCTGCTCACCGAAGAGACCTTCGGCCCTATCGCCACGTTCCTGCCCTACGACGATGAGGATGAGTTGCTGGCGTTGATAAACCACACCGCTGGCGGCCTCAGCGCCAGCCTGTGGACCAACGACCTGGGCAAGGCGCTGCGCATGGTCCCGGCGATCAACGCCGGCACGGTATGGGTGAACATGCACACCCTGCTCGACCCGGCCGTGCCGTTCGGTGGCAACAAATCCTCGGGGATTGGCCGGGAGTTTGGCAGCGCGTTTATCGAGGACTACACCGAACTCAAGTCGGTGATGATGCGCTATTGATCACCCCGGGATCAGCGCCTCCGCCTCGATCTCGATCAACCACTCGGGCAGCGACAGGCCGCTGACGATGATCCATGACGACGGCGGCGGATTGTCGGGGAAACGCTCGCGCAGCGCGGCAGCGATAGGCTCCTGCTGATCGCGGGCGGACTCGACGATATACAGGCGCAGCATGATCACATGGGACAGATCGCCCTCGGCCGCGGCCAGGACCTTTTCGATATTGTCCAGGGCGGTGGCGGTCTGCTCGGCGATGCCGGGGCCGACGGTGCGCTCGTCAGCATCCACCCCCACCTGGCCGGACAAGAGAATGCGCCGGCCCTCGCGCACTTCCATGGCCTGGCTGAAACCGTATTGCAGGGAGTTGAAGACTGTCGGGGGATTGATAGTTTTTCGTTGCATGACGACTCCTTGTTGTCTGTAGGAAATAAGGCTACCTCAAGTGTTTTTTCGGCTCTTGGAGAAGTTGCCGATTTCAACATCCAGAAACAGAACACCTTGCAATCCACCCTCCCCCTACCTATATTCGCGCCAGGCGCCATCTACGCCACCTTCCGCGGAAAGGGCTGCGCCCAGGACATGACTGCAGACCTCATCACTACGACTCCCAACCTTAAAGCGGACAAGGTTTGTGCAAGGAGATCGTATGTCGCAACGCCCCGCCTCACCGTCCACTGACGGCCGTATCAACCTTGAGCAGCAGCGCAAGCGCGCCAAGGAACTGTTGCAGCGCCTGAAACACGGCACCGCGCCAACCGAACTGGCGCTGCTTGCCAACCCGCACCCGACGCTTTCCGATGCCCAATGGCTGATTGCCCGGCAACTGGGTTTCAGCAGTTGGCCCAAGCTCAAGGCCCATGTGGATGCAGTGGATTTTGCCGCCAACCACCCCGGTTTCGAAGCCAGCGATGAAGCGCGCACCACCCATTGGCGCTGCGGCAATGATATTGCCCACAGCCTCGGCGTGGCGGGGTTCAAGGGGCGGTTTCGGATGCTCAGCGACCCGCTGTGCATGGGCCCGGTCCAGGCCTTGCCTGGCGAGGCCTACCGGGCGATGCGGGCGCGCTTCATCGGCCAGGCGTTTACCCTGGATGTGGCAGATGCCGCACGCCGCCTGGACGATGAGTACAGCCATCTTGAAGAGCTGGGCAGCGCCGACCACAGCGTGTTGTGGTGCGAAGCGGATGCCTATGACCAACTGTTCCTGATCCGTGCCCTGGCAGGTCTTCAGCACACGCCGGCCAGGCTGGAGTTGATCGCGGTCGACCGCATTCCCGGCGTGCAGCGCTTTATCGGCATCGGGCAATTGGCCCCGCAGGTGTTGGCCTGGCTGTGGCCCCAGCGCCGGCCAGTTGACGAGCCCATGCGCCAATTGGCGCGGCAGGCGTGGGCGGCCTATTGCGACAGCTCGCCCGTGGCCCTGGCACAGTTGGCCCGCAACCCCCACCCCGCCTTGCCCTTGCTGGCCCCGGCACTGCGCCGGCAGTTGCAGGAGTTGCCTGGCGCTCGCGATGGCTTGTCGCTGACCGAGCGCCTGGCCCTGCAGTATCTGGCCGAAGTCGGCCCCACGCCGTTTGCCCGAGTGTTCGCCGAGCTGATGGCCAAGCGTGAACCCCTGCCCTACCTCGGCGACATGATGTTCCATGCCCAGATGCGGCCGCTGATCGACGGGACCTCTCCTTTGCTGACTGAGTCGGATACCCATCTGCCATGGCCTGGCCGCACACTGGCGCTGACGCCCTTGGGCCACCAGGTGTTGAGTGGCAGCGGGTACTGGCCCGATCATGCAAGCCACGAGCGCTGGGTCGGTGGCGTGCAGATCGTACCGGGGCAGCCGCACTGGACGATCGACGACAAGGGCGTGCCAGCCTGGCGGACCTAACGCCCCTGGCTGAGCATCTGCAGGTTCATCGCCACGAGCTTGCGCCGCTTGGACAAGGGCTTGCCGGCGTGTTTATGCAAGGTGCACAGCTCGAGGTCATCCTCGATGACCAGGATGCGTGCGGAAGGAGATGGCATAGGCAGCATATGATAACCGTTCACAATTAGGCCAACTTCTCACCCGGGGAAACATTGCGCAACGAACGTGGCGTATTGGGCTGTGTGAACGCGGATTATCAATATTTTGAAGAAACTGATTGCATCGAACCTGGGCTTTTTCAGTTAAACGCCAGCAATCAAGCTATCTCCTCGTTAGGTCACGTCACCAGATGCAGGAGAATCATCATGTCGAAAGCCACCGTCAGCCAGTTCATGCACACCCTCCATCAACGCCTCACCGAGTTGTGGGATACCTGTGCCCGCGCTGGGGGAGCACGCTCATGACCCGTTTGCTGCTGGGCGCCGCCATGCTGGCACTGCTTGCCGGGTGCGCCACCGTCAAACAGCCCGAGTTGGACGTCGCGGTCCAAAGCTCCGGGCAGATCTGGAACGCCGTAGCGCACTATAGCGGCCGCACGTTTCTCTCTGGGCCACGCTGGACCGGGACCCAGGGGCCACAACTGACGGCGATCGACCAAAATGGCCAGCGCGCTGCCTATCCAAGCGGTGCCTGGAACAGCTGGGCACCAGGGCGGGATGCTGCCAACGTCTTCGTGAATATCAATGCCCTGCGCCTGGAGGGCAACAAACTGTGGGTGGTGGATACCGGATCGCCCGAATTCGGCGGCAACCCTGTCAGCCAAGGCGCAAAGCTGGTGTGTATCGACCTGCCTACAAACCAGGTGGTTCGCACCTACTTCTTCGGGCCAGATATCGCCATGGCCGGCAGCTACGTGGACGACGTCCGCTTCAGCGCCGGCAAGGCCTTCCTCACCGATGCGGGAAATGCCGGCATTATTGTCGTCGACCTGGAGACCGGCGAAGCCCGGCGCGTGCTGAACCAGCATGCCTCAGTGGTCGCCCGGCCTGACCGGGACTTGATCCTCAGCAACCAGGTGGTCAAGGCCCCCAACGGCCAACCCCTGCGCGTCAACGCCGACCCGCTGGAAGTCAGCATTGACGGCGTCTGGCTGTACTATGGCGCGCTGCAAGGCCCGTGGTTCAAGGTGCGGATCCAGGACCTTGCGAACCCGGCCCTGCCCCCGGAACAACTGGCCGCGCGGGTAGAATTCTTTGCCGATATACCGGCAACGGGAGGTTCGGTCATGGATGCACAGGGCAACCTGTACTTTTCCGATCTGGCCCACGACGCCATGCGCGTGCGCCGCCCTGACGGACAGATCGAAACCCTGATCGTGGACAAGCGCCTGCATTGGGTTGACGCGCCCTTCCTGGACAAGGACGGGACGTTGTGGCTGCCCACTCCACAAATGGACCGCGTAGCCCTGTTCAACAAGGGTAAATCCCTGGTGCAGTGGCCCGTGGGGGTTTATCGCTTACCGATACAGCGCTGATCAGCGCGACTGCAGATTGCTTAACGCTTTCACATCCCTTTCACAGTCGGGCGCCTAAGGTGATCCCAGCTCCTAGTGAAAACCTTTAAGCCCGCACTCCCCATCGCGGGCTTTTCTTTGTCTGGGATTTGGCTGAAAGCCGGGTGCCCGGCATCTGCATGCCGGGCCAGAAAAGTGCAACTACAGCAATACCGTAGCCAGCATCCCCAGCGCCCCCAGGCAAAAGCCGATCAATGCGCCGCGCCCAGGTGCCTCATGGAACAGCGCCCAGACCACCACAGGCTCCAGTAGCAGCAAGGACGTGACCGAGACCACGGTGACGATCCAGATATCACCGACCGCCACATACCCCAGCCAATAGGCGCCCAACAGGCAAAGCCCGGCAAAGCACATCAGCACTACAGGCATGATGAATGCCTGCCATGAACCGTCGCCGGCATGGGCCAGCCTGGCGGTGACTACCTCGCTGTAGATTGCACAAAACTCACCGATCACCATCAACCCTAGAGCAAAAACTCCGAGTAGTTCTTTGGACATATCAAAAACTCCTTCGTATTCAGCGCAATGTTTTTCAGCTCCCAGCGCGCGATGCCGCTCACCAGGGAGTTGTTGCAGTGATACGAAGCAGCCTTGAACAGGCCTGAATTACCGAAGTGCTTTTGCATGCTCATGTCCTTCAACGGGTGTGAGTCGGCGCAGCCCCAACTAAGGAGGGCTGGCTCAGATCATACGTTCCGTTGAGCGGCGTGAACAACCAACACTAGAGTGCCGGTATAGATGAGGCCGCGATCGCCAGGGCCAGCTGTGCGTCAGACATCAGCGGCGGCGTGTAGGTCGAGCGATAAAACCTGCTTGCCTGCTCGAACTGTGCACCCCGGATCTCGCCATCGGAGCCAATGAACGCCAGCGCGTCACTTTTGGAGGATTTGAAAAGCTCTGGAATGTAGGAAGTGCCTGCGGTGGCTCCCGAGGTAATCACAAAGGGCGCTACCGAGGTGAGCATGAGCGCCCCCTGGAACGGGTTATTGTTTTCGGCGGCCACAGCGGGGTTGCCAATCGACGCCAGGAGGACGATTGCCAGGGGTTTGCAGAAATCCATGGGTGATTGCTTCCGTGCGTTCAGAGGGGCGCCACGATAACAGAGTTGGGCGGTCCATCACGCAGGTGTCGCAGGAGCATGCCCGGGAACGTGTACCACACGCCCCCGGGCACGCTAGGTCACGGCTTGAGTTCAAACAACGCCGGCATTGGCGGCCATTCGGAAGGTACCTTGCGGAAGTGGCTGAACCCGGCGGCTTGCGCCATCTGCCGTGCGCGCTTCTCGCCCATGAACGCCCCCAGCCCTGCCCCACCGTGGGACAGCGAGCAGGTCATGCAATACAGGGTGCTCTGCGGATACATCACACGACCGAACAGGTTCATGTTCTCGTGAAGCTCTTCGGACAGGTTGAGCTCGACCATCAGGTAGGTGCCGTCTTCGGCCGTCGCGGCGCGCAGGTCCTTGAGCATCTGCTGAGGATCGGTGGCATCGTGGATCACCACAAAGGTGGTCACGAAGTCGAATTGCTGGCCTCGCAAGGCATCCGAATCGTTCACCTCGAATTGCACCCGGTCACCGACCCCGGCTGCCTCGGCATTGGCCCGTGCCAGCTCGATGGAAGGCAGGTGAAAGTCGCAGCCGACAATCCGGGCCTCAGGGTACGCCTTGGCCATGGTGATCGCCGCAAGGCCGGCGCCGCAACCGAAATCCAGGACACTGCCGCCGGTCTTGAGCTTCTCTTCGACGCCGTCCAGGGAAGGAATCCAGTGCTGCACCAAGTAGTGCTTGTACCAAGGCATGGTCATGCGCTCCATGCCTTTCCAGGTTTCCAGCGGAAACGCCTCTTCGGCGCAACCACCACCGTGGCGAAAAGCTTCGATGACCTTGGGCGCCATGCTCACGAACGGCACACTCAGCTGGATGATCCCACCGGCAAAATAGGGCGAGTCTTCATCGGCGAGAACCGGCACAAATTCAGCGGGCATCTGGTAGCTACGGGTTTGCGCGTCATAGGTCACATAGCTGCCGGTGACCATGCTGCCCAGCCATTCGCGCAAATAGCGTGCGTTGTAGCCGGTCTTCTGCGCCAGCTGTTCCAGGGTCACGGCCTCACCGTCGGCCAGTGCCTTGAACAGGCCAAGCTGGTCACCGATGTAGAGCATCGCACCGCGCAGTGTGTTGCCGTAATCCTCCATGATCCGCGCGGAAAACTGCTGGACCTTGGTTTTATCAACTTCCATAACCTTAGACATCTGTCTCTCCTTGATAAGTTTGCAAGCCTGCTCATTGAGCAAGGGTCAGCGGTCCGTCAGTTTGGACAGCACGTTATCGACAATGCGTTCGGACATGCCCAGATGGCTTCTGGGCTCGAACAGCCGCGCCAGGACGCCTGCATCCATGACAGCGACCACCCGGGTATCGGCCTCGATCGCCGTGCGGATCGACACGTGATCGCGCTGGCTCGCCTGGGACACTTCGAAGATGATTTGGTAGGCGCTGCTCTTGCCGAGCTTGCGTGCCATTTCGAACACCACGGCTTCGGTGCAGATCGCATCGCCATAGCCCTGGGCGGTGCATTCCATCTTCTTGACGTTAACGGTCAGCCCGTCGATGGTCTCGGTCAGGATCGAGAGCGCCATCAGCGCATAGTGCGAAACGTCCGCCACCGCACACCACTCCAGGCGCGTGCCACGGTAATCGCGCTCGTGCTCGAGGATCATCGCGTCCAGCGCGAGCACGACCTGAGCCTTGGCCAACCGCGCCAGGACCACGACCTGCTCGCAGCCCTCGGGGTTGCGCTTGTGGGGCATGGTGCTGCTGCCGATCTGCTGATCGCTCCAGCCCACTTCCACCTCGCCGATTTCCCAGCGATTGAGCGTGCGGATTTCGTCGGCCACACGGGCCAGCGATGCCGTGACCATGGCCAAGGTACTGACGAACTCTGCGACACGGTCACGGGATACGTGCCATCCGGTCAGGGGTACTTGCAGCGACAAGCGCTGCGCAAAACGCTCCAGCATGGGCATCGCGTCCGGACCGAACGCCGCCATCGTGCCGACCCCGCCAAACAGCTGCACCACCAGCACTCGCTGGCGGGCCTCAGCCAGGCGCTGGCGGTGGCGCAGCAGTTCATCAATCCAGCCGGCGACCTTCAGCCCGAAGGTGGTTGGCAAGGCTGGGATCGAATGGGTCCTGGCGACCATCAGCGAATCACGGTGCGCATCGGCCAGCGTCGACAGTTTGCCCAGCAAGGTCTCCAGGGCCAGGTCCATCGCGTCGAGGACGTCGCGCATTTCCATGGACTGGGCGGTGTCCTGTATGTCCTGGGTGGTGGCGCCGTAGTGCACGAATTCACGGGCACTCGGGCTGCAGTTTTTTTGCAGGGCGCTCAGCAAGGGCATCAGCGAATGACCGGTGGCAGCCACGCCTTCGGCCAACTGGCGCACATTGATGCCCGACAGCAAGGCGGCTTTTTCGATCTCCAGGGCGGCCTCGAGCGGGATGATATTGACATCGGCCTGGGCCATGGCCAGCGCAGCTTCCACATCCAGCCAGCGCTGCAGGCGGCAGTGACTGCAGAAGATCTTGCGGCTCTGCGGGCCGGCATAGCCTGAACCGTGGGTTTTCGAGTCGAGGATGTGGCTGTGTTCGTGCCGGCACTGCTCGCCGTCATGACCCAGGCCGAGGTGTTCCGAACGAGCGGTGCAAGATGCACGGGCTACCTTTTCCAACATTTGCGAATCCATCACATACCCTCCATCGCGTACTGGGACTGACCGACATTTCCTGGGGTTGCCATCACCGCTTCAAGGCCATCGCTTGAAGACCGGGGTATCGCTTTGTTCGCCACCAATTCGACCATCTGTGCCGCAAGCCCCGTGTAGGTGGTCGGGTCAAGCAGGTCGTCGAGCGCTTGGCGGGTGAAACAGCCGTGCAAACGCTGATCGTTGAGCAGGGCTTCGCGAAAAGAAACACCCGCGCCTTGGGCTTGCAGAGCTATTTCGTGAACCAACTGATGGGCCGTCTGCTTGCCCAGGCGAGGCGCCAGCGCGAGCATGACCCGCTCCGACAGGATCAGCCCGTCCAGCAAATCCAGGTTGCTGCGCATGCGCGCTTCGCGCACGTCCAACCCGGCCAGCAGCACACCCTCCATCCGTGCAAGCAAGGCACCGGCGTAGATGAACAGCTCCGGCAAGGCCGCCCATTCGATGCGCCAGGTGGTGCCGTCACGCTCGTGCAACTGGAACGCCGCATCGGTCAGCGCGAGCATTTGTGCGCGTACCAGCCGCGAAAGCGCGCTGATCAGATCCACCGTCGACGGGTTTTGCTTGTGGGGCATGGTGCTGCTCCCCACCTGCCCTGCCCGGCGGCCTTCACGCACTTCATCTATCTCGGTGCGTTGCAGGTGGTAGATCTCATTGGCGACCCGGCCCAAGGTCGCCGAGGCCTGGACCAGCAGCCAGGCCGCCTCCAGCACCCGGTCGCGGGCGCTGTGCCAACTGCTCAACGGTGCCGCCAGGCCAAGGCTTTCCAGGGTCCGGCGCTGCACCTCCAGGCCCTGTGTGCCCAAGGCTGCCAAGGTGCCCACGGCGCCGGTCAGGTTGCCCACCATTACCCGGGCATACGCCTCATCAAAGCGCTCAAGGTGTCGATCAATTTCATCGACCCACACCGCGACCTTGTAGCCAAACGTGGTGGGCAGCGCTTGCTGCCCGTGGGTCCTGGCGACCATCGGCGTGTGCTTATGCTGCAGGGCGAGCGTGAGCAAATGCCCACGAATCCCCCGCAAACGCTGCAAGACCAGGCCCCAGGCATCGCGAACCTGCAAGATGAGCCCGGTGTCGAGGATGTCCTGGGTGGTCACGCCGTAATGCACGTATTCACCCAACCCATCGGCGCACAAAGCCTCCAGTGCGCGAATGGTCGGCACCAGGATGTGCCCGGTTTCCATGCTCTCGCGCCCCAGTGCGTCGAGGTCGAGCAGCTCCACACTGGCCACCCGGGCGATTTCCCGCGCAGCTTCATGGGGGATGATGCCCATCTGCGCCTGGGTCGCCGCCAGCGCTGTTTCAACATCGAGCCACTTCTGCACCTGATTGGCATCAGAGAAGATCGCGGCAAATTCCGGGGACGAGTAAGCGCCCCCGTGGATACGGGATTCTGATATATGACTCGGCATGTCGGGTTACTCGCGTTGTCCAGGGAGGGCTACTTCACGCGCTGCACTTCTTCCCAGACAGCGTCGTAATAAGCCCTCTCCAGCCGGAAGTGCTGGGCCAGGGACGTCAGGAATGAATTCTGGAACGCGAGGTCCGGAATACGCCGTGAGATCAGCGCCCATTCACGCTTGGCCCGCGGCGGGACAAGGCTGATATGCACTTCGTAGTACTCCGCGTCGTCCTGGCTCAGGCCAGCGTTGCGCAAGGCGTTGTACAACTTGCCGTGGTTGCCGGGAACCACCAGTTCGGTAATGTAGAACACCGCCAGGCCCCAGCCGACATCCGGGTTGCGAAAGCACCGGGCCCGGTTGTTCAGGTAGGCGATCTCTTCGGGCATGGTCGAGATGGCGTCGAAATCGGCAGGCAGGCCCACAGCGCCGAGGAGCTTGGCCAACAGCCGTGGGTGGGAGCGCTGCTCGTCCTCTTCGCCCAGCTCGCCGTAGAGATAACGGCCGAGCGCGGCCGCCTCGTCCACATCGGTGAGGTTGACCAGCAGGTCAGCGGCGTCGCGGTACAGGCGGAAGGTGCGGAACCACTGGTGATGCAGGAACACCTGCAGTTGCTCACGGGAGGCCTTGCCTTCAAATATGTACTGCGACATCGGATGGTTTTCCCGCGACTGCGCGGCAATTTCCTCTTCCAGGCGCTGTTGGAAGCCAGCTTCGGACAAGGGCGATGCCAGGTCCGCAGACGGCATGAAACGCTCTTGCACGCCATAGATGGCATTGGCCAGCCAGCGCCGGGTCGAGGCAGTGGCGACGTCATCGCTCAGCGACAGGATGTACAACAATTGCTGACACTGCGCCGCGTTCGCGGCATCGCCCCGGTGGCCTGATTCGCACAAGGCGCGCAGCATATTGGCGGCAATTTCGATACGGTTGAATGTCGTGTCAGGTTTGAGCGCCTCAGCCAGCAGGCGGGCTTCAGCGGTGTGAATGCTCTGTAATTGCGGCAGCGAGAAATTACGTGGGCTCATCATGTGCTCCATTTTTTTGTTCTAGGGTCGCTGGGAGGATCAGGCGGGCAGGCGTTGTTCCTGCATCTGCTGCCACAGGCTGTCGAAGTAGGCCTTGTTGATTTCGAAGTGACGCTTGAGCGCCCGCATGAACATGCGCTGGAAGCCTTCATCACCGGCGAACTTGGCGATCAGTGCCCACATTTCCTCGGTGTCGATCTCATCCTGGGTGCCATGCAGGCGGTGGAACTCACTGGGCCCCTCTGGCACCTCGAGGCGCTGCAACAACTCGTAGATGCGCCGATGGTTGACGCAACTGACCGACTCGACGGCGTACAGCAACGCCAGGCCCCACGCCACATCGGTGTGCCGCACACAACGAATGCGATTGTTCAGGTAGGCCTTTTCCAGGGGGTGCAGTGCCGGGAAGTCAATCGCCAGCGGAATATCGAAATACTCCATGAGGTGGGCCAGCATCGCCGGGTGGGAACGCTCCGGTGTCTCCGCCCCTGCCTCGCCGTAAAGGTTGCGGTAGAACACCGACGCGTCCTCAATGGCTTCGAAGCGAAAGGCCAGTTCGGCCAGCAGGCTGTAGAAGTTGTAAGAGCGGGTCCAGTGGTGTTCCAGGAAGAAGCGCACGTCTTGCACCGGCGGCGTGCCCTGGAACAGGTGCACCGACATGGGATGATTGACCCGGCTGCGTGCGGCGATTTCAGCATCGACCTGCTTGCGGAACTCATCCGCCGGCAGTGCGGTGAAACTCGGCAGGTCGGCGGCGAATTCATCTTCGACGCGGTAAACCTCACTGGCCATCCAGCGACGGGTCGGCTCGGTGCGCGGCTCGCCGGGAATGTGCAGTTGCAGCAGTGCTGACTGGTAGTGGGCGTAGGCGCCGGCGTCTCCCGACAGGCCTTGCCGGGTCAGCGCGAGCAGCGCTTCCAGCGCGCTGGTGACCTGGGTGTATGGCGCGCCGGGCTTCAAAGCATCAGCCATCAGCGCCGAAGCGATGGTGCACTGATGGGCGTCCGGGCGTTGTTGCAGGGCAGCAGTATCCATTGATAACCCCTTTGATCCTTATTTTTATGATGGTTGCGTACTCGAAAAAAATCCTAAAGGTTCCTCCAGTGGCAAGGTCAACACCTGTAGGAAAATTCTTTTCATTGAGTTGAAACAGCCCGTAACCAGGGCTGCTCGCCCCGCCGATGGCTGACCAACGGCGAGGCGAGGATGCCGGGGGGAGGCTTCAGGACGCGGCGGGAACTGTCACGAGGAAAGGCACGGTACGAATTTTGTCGCCTCCCTTGAATTGAATCCACAAGGCATAAGGCCCCGCATGCGCGGGCTTGGCATGCAGCATCAACTGCGCCGACACTGCGCCTGGGTCGCCATGGTCACCATGACCACCGTGGGCGGCCTGCGCCGCCATGGCGTGCGCATGCACATAGTCCAGCTCATCGGTACTGACGAAAACCGCATGGGCCGCCACACCCAGGTAGGTGTCCAGGTCCTGGGCCGGCTTGCCATCCTTGAGCACGGTCAGCGACATCATGCTTTCGCTGCCGGCACGCAGGGCCGACGTGTCCAACTTGACCGTGTACGGACCATCGCTACCTTGCTCCGGTTTAGACGGCGCCTGGGCCACCGCATCGCTGCCGCCCTGTACTGGTACCTCGAAGCGCACCACCTGCTGGCCAAGCCCGCTCGGCACGGCATCGGCATAGACGTAATAGGTGCCCGGCCGGGGAAACTTCATCGCGACCTTGAAGCGACCATCAGCGCCCAGCTTGGCCGCGTGCTCATGGATAAAGCTGGTGAAATGGCTGTCGGTCGCCAGCACATGAAGGCGCTGGGTCAGTTCTTCGTCAAACTGCACGATCGGTTGCCCGGTGGCCTTGTCGGTAAAGGCAATCGACAACTCACGTGTCAGTGGGCCGGTTTCGTTGACGATCAGCGCGCCAACAGCCTTTTCGCTCTCGCCGGGCAGCGCGAACGTGCCTTTGATGCTTTCCTGGGCTGCCATCGACGGCATTGTCGCCGCGCCTAGCACTGCCAGGCCAACGGTTAGAACCTGCTTGGTATCCATCTGGGTGACTCCTCATTCGATAAATGGTGGCTTGCGACAGGAAATCTGCCACCTGGCCGTTCTTCGCCGAACACTGCAAGCAGCGCGCTTGCGTACAACAACGGTGTCTAACGCAGTGCCGCAGCACCGCTGCACACCTGCCCCGCCTGCTCGCAGATCTGCCAGCCACCGCCCAATGCCTTGTAGATGCCGACCACCGCCAAGCGCTGCTCGGTGCGCGCCACGGTTAGTGCGCGGCGGCTGCTGAAGTCCGCGCGCTCGGCCTCCAGGACGTCCAGATACACCCCCTCACCTTCCGTGAAACGCGTGCGGGCCAACCTCGCCGCCTCACGATTGGCCGCCGCTTCCAGCAGCCGCAAGCCCAAGGTGCTGCCTGCAGCACTGTTGGCCTGGAACGCGTCATCGGTTTCTTGCAGGGCGCGCAATACGGTCTGGTCGTAGCTGATCAATGCCGCCTGGGTGCGCGCCTCGCTGGCGGCGATCCGCGCACGTACGCGCCCAGTGTCCAACAGCGACCAGCGAATGACCGGTGCGATAAAGTTCGACTGCATGCCCGAGTCGCCCAAGGCGCCGAGGCTTCCGGCCAGCAGACCGATGGAGCCCTGCACCTGGATATCCGGATACAAACCGGCTGTTGCCACGCCGATCTGCGCGGTCTCGGCTGCCAGCACCCGCTCGGCTGCGGCGATATCGGCGCGCCGGGCCAGCAAGCCGGCCGGGTCGCCGACCTGCAGGGTGCGCAGGTTCAAGGTCTCACGGCCGGGCCGGGCCTGCGGTGGCTTGAACCCTTGTGGCGCCTGCCCCAGTAATACCGCCAACGCGTTGGTGGTGGTTGCCCGACGTCGCTCCAGGCCAGGCGCTACCGCCTCGACATTGCGCAGCAAGGCCTCGGCACGCAGCCGATCGAATTCGGTGGCGGCGCCTACGCTGACCAAGTGCTCCACCAGGCCCAGGCTGTCGCGCTGGCTTTGACTGATGTCCGCCACCACCGCCTGCTCGGCTTCGACCCCCTGCAGCTCGAACCAGGTTGCCGCGACGGTGGCGGCGACGCTCGCCTGCACGCTGCGCAGCAACGCCTGGCGCGATCCCGCCTGAGCCTGCGCCGCCTCCACCGAGCGCCGGACGCGGCCGAACAAGTCGATTTCCCAGGCGGCATCCAGCGCCGCGCGCGTGGTTTCAAGGGAGCGCTGCTGGCCGAGGGGGGTCTCGACTTCGCTGCGCTGTCGGTGCTCATACCCCAACGCGGCACCGCCGCTGGGCAAGAAGCCCTGGCGGCTCTCGCGCAACATCGCCTTGGCTTCGTCGAGCCGCGCGGCGGCGATGCCGATATCGTGGTTGGCCGCCAGCGCCTGCTGGATCAATTGGCTGAGGGCCGGCTCATCGAACACACGCCACCACTGCACCTCGACATCGCCCGTACCAAGACCGGCAATGGGCGCGCCGAAGCTCGCGGGCCGTTGCGCGGCGGGCAGCACCGGCGCGGAATAATCGGGCCCGACTGCGGTGCAGCCAGCCAGCAGGAGCGACGACACCAGAAACGCTTGATAGGCCAATTTCATGACACGCGCTCCTCCAACTGCAGCTTCGGACTCGGGCCCTTGCGCTGCAAGCGCAGCGCAAGGCTGCGCATCACCACGTAGAACACCGGCGTCAGGAACAGGCCGAACAGGGTCACCCCCAACATCCCGGCAAACACCGCAACCCCCATGGCATGGCGCATCTCGGCCCCGGCGCCGCTGGCAAATACCAGCGGCACCACACCGGCGATGAACGCCAGCGAGGTCATCAGAATCGGTCGCAAGCGCAACTGGCACGCGTGGATAACCGCTTCCAGCGGGTTGGCGCCTTCGGCTTCAAGGCTGCGAGCGAACTCGACAATCAGGATGGCGTTTTTCGCAGCCAGGCCGACCAGTACCACCAGCCCGATCTGTACAAACACGTTATTGTCGCCGTCCACCAACCAAACGCCAATGATCGCGCTGAGCAGACACATGGGCACAATCAGCAAGACCGCCAGGGGCAACAACCAACTGTTGTATTGCGCGGCCAGGATCAGATAGGCCAGCAACACACACAGCGGGAAAATGAACAGCGCCGATGACCCAGCGAGCTTTTGCTGGTAGGTCAAGTCCGTCCATTCATAGGTCACGCCCTCGGGCAGTACCTCCTGTGCCAGGCGCTCCATGAGTGCCACGGCCTGCCCGGAACTGACCCCGGGCATTGCTCCGCCGGAGATATCGGCCGAAGGATAGCCGTTGTAATGAATCACCCGATCGGGCCCGGAACTCGGTGTGACGGTGACAAACGCCGATAACGGCAGCATGTCCCCGGCCGCGTTGCGCACCTGCAGGCGGCCGATGGCTTCGGCCTGCATACGGTGGTCCGCATCGGCCTGGGCAGTCACCTTGTAGGTGCGGCCGAACCGGTTGAAGTCGTTGACGTACAGCGAACCGAGGTAGACCTGCAAAGACTCGAACACATCCGCCAGTCGCACCCCCTGGCTCTTGACCTGGGTGCGGTCGATATCGACATTCAGTTGGGGCGCATTGACGTCCAGGCTGGTCATCAACCCGGCGACCTGACCCGACTCGGTGGCTTTTGTCATCAGCACCTGGGTCTGCTGCACCAGAGCCTGGAGCCCGACCCCACCCCGGTCCTCAACCTGCAGCTTGAAGCCTCCGGTCACTCCAAGACCGGGCACTGGCGGCGGTGGGAATACACCGAGGAAACCGTCGGGAATGCTCGCGAACTTGGCTTGCAGGCGCCCGGCGATGGCGACCGCAGCCATGTCGGGAGAAGTACGCTCCTTGAACGGATCGAGCATAACGAACATTACGGCAGCATTCGGTACGTTAACGAAGCCGTTGACCGACAGCCCAGGGAACGCCACCACGCTTTCGACGCCCGGCTCATCCAGGGCGATTTTCGACATCTGCCGCACCACCGCATCGGTACGATCGAGGGAGGCCGCATTGGGCAACTGGGCGATACCGACCAGGTAGTACTTGTCTTGCATCGGCACGAAGCCCGCCGGTACAGCGTTGAAACCAAACCAGGTCAGCGCCAGCAAGCCGCCATACACCAACAACGCCGCGCCGCGACGACCCGCGACCTTGCGCACCGTGTTGCCATACGCCTGCGGTGCCCGCTGGAACGGCCGGCTCAGCACTTGCACCAGATGCGCGGCGCGACCGCGCAGGCTGCGCGGGTCATGCACCACTGCAGCGTCGCGCGGGCGCAGCAACAGGCCGGCGAGTGCCGGGCTGAGGGTCAAGGAGTTGACCGCCGACAGGATCGTGGAAATCGCGATGGTCAGCGCGAACTGCCGATAGAACTCACCTTGCAAGCCACTGAGGAAGGCGGTGGGGATGAACACCGCAGCGAGTACCGAGGTGATCGCAATGATCGGCCCGGTGACCTCGCCCATCGCTCGCCGCGCAGCTTGCGTCGGCTCCTCACCGTTCTCGATATGCCGCTCGACGTTCTCGACCACCACGATTGCATCGTCGACCACAATCCCGATGGACAGGACCAGGCCGAACAACGACAGGGTATTGAGGGAGAAACCCATCAGATGCATGACCGCAAAGGTGCCGATGATCGACACCGGCACGGCCATCAACGGGATCAGCGATGCACGCCAGTTACGCAGGAACACCACCACCACGAGGACCACCAGCAGGATCGCTTCCATCAGGGTGATGGCCACTGACTCCAGCGATGCACGCACAAACACTGTCGGGTCATAGGCAATCCGCGACACCATGCCCTCGGGGAAATTGGCCTCCAGGCGCTGCATGGTATCGCGCACCGCTTGCGCCACATCCAGTGCGTTGGCGCCCGGGCTCTGGATGATCTGCAGGGCAACGGCCGGCTCGCCGTCCAACAGGCTGCGCAGCGCGTAGGCATCGGCGCCCATTTCGACACGGGCCACATCGCGCAGACGCGTCACCTGGCCGTTATCACCGGTGCGGATGATGATGTCGCCAAACTGCTCCTCGTCCGTCAGGCGCCCGAGGGTATTGACCGTGACCTGGAACGCCGCGCTGGAGTCAGGCGCCTGGCCGACCGAGCCGGCCGCCACTTGCACGTTTTGCTCACGCACTGCGGTAATTACATCGCCTGCGGTCAAGCCACGGGCGGCGATCAGGTCCGGGTCGAGCCACAGACGCATGCTGTACTCGCCCGCCCCCCACACCAGCACGTCGTTGATCCCCGGAATCCGTGACAGCTCGTCGCGCACCTGGAGGTAGGCATAGTTGGAGATGTAGAGCGGGTCGTAACGTTGGTCGGGCGACAGCAGGTGGACCACCATGAGGATGTCCGGGGAGGTCTTCTGCGTAACCACGCCCTGGCGCTGCACCTCTTCGGGCAAACGCGGCAGGGCCCGCGAGACGCGGTTCTGCACCTGGATCTGCGCCATGTCCGCGTTGGTGCCCTGGGCGAAGGTCGCGGTGAGGATCATGCGGCCATCGGTCGCCGATTGCGACGTCATATACAGCATGCCCTCGACGCCCGTGATCACCTGCTCAAGGGGCGCCGCCACCGTCTCGGCGATCACCTGAGGGTTGGCGCCCGGATAAGAAGCCGTCACTTGCACCGTGGGCGGTGTCACGGCGGGGTATTCGCTGAGGGGCAAATGAAAGAAGGCCACGATGCCGGCGATCATCATTAACACCGACAGCACGATGGCGAAGATCGGCCGGTCAATGAAAAAGCGTGGGAAGCTCATTGCACGCCCCCCAACACCAACGGCGCATCCAACGGCGCCCCATCAATCCTGGCGGCCAATGGCGTCACCTGCATGCCGGGGCGCACCAGCCCCTTGACGACAATGCGTTCACCCGGTTGCAGGCCCTGCTCAATCACGCGCAAGCCGTTGGCCATCGGCCCCAGTTCGACGGGACGGTATTCGGTCTTGTCGTCTGCGCCGACCACCAGCACATAGCGGCGGCCCTGGTCAGTGCCAATCGAGTGGTCGGCCACCAACACCCGGGGTTGCGGCGCGCCGGTGTCCAGCTTGACCTTGGCGAACAGCCCCGGCGTCAGGCGCCCATCCGGGTTGTCGACCACGGCACGCGCACGCACTGTGCCGGTCTTGCGGTCGGCCGCATTGGCCAGGAAGTCCACCCGCCCGGCGCGTGCATAGCTTGCATCGTTAAGCATCGCCACCATGACCTTGGCGGCCTTTTCCCCTTTCGACGCAGCAACCTCCCGAGTCGCGGCAAGCGAGCGCAGATAGGTGCGCTCGTCGACATCGAAATACACATGCAGCGGGTCGATGGAAACGATCGTCGTCAGCGGCGTCACCCCACGGGTGACGTAGTTGCCCTCGGTGACAAGGGCACGGTCGACACGCCCGCTGATGGGCGCAGTGACGCGGGTGTAGCTCAAGTCCAGTTGTGCGGCATCCAGCGCGGCCTTGGCGGCGTCGACCTGAGCCCTGCCGGCATTCAACGAGGCGATGGCGCTGTCGAGACGATCCCGCGCCACCACCTTTTTGGCGAACAGTTGCTCAGCCCGACCATGCTCGGCCTGGGCCAGCAATGCATTGGCCTCAGCCTCACGCAAACGGCCCTTGGCAGCGTTCAGCGCCGCCTGGAACTCCCGTGGGTCGATCATAAACAAAAGGCTGCCCTTGGCCACGGATTGCCCTTCAGGCACGCTGACACTTTGCAGATAACCACTGACACGCGGGCGCAACTCAACCTGCTCAATCGCGGTCAAGGAACCGGTGTATTCAACAAACGGAGTCACCGGCTGCGCAACCACCTCGGCCACCGGCACACCAGGCGGCTTGGCGGCATCGGCCGCGGGCGCGCTCTCTTTACAGCCACCCAGCGTGAACACGACAGCTATCGCCACGGCGACCAGGGTTATGCGCTTGCCGTACATCGTGTACCTCCTTGTAATTTTCAGGACAAACCAACACTGGAGATCTTATCCGGCTTGCCATGAGGGGAAGGTCAAGTGTTATGAAAATGGCAAGGAGAGGCTGGCAGTAGTCAGGGCGGGACGCAGCGTGAAGCGAGATGTTTGATGTGGGGGGCAGGCCTGATTGGATTTGTTTGCTTCTGCACTGGCATGTGTTTCTTCACATATGCCGCGTGGGTCTATGTGACCCCTCATCTAGTGACTTCTTAGACTTTCCGGGGGGTACCTGCCGGCCGAACACGAACTACCAAATTGCCCACGATTCGGGGCACTTGTCGTATGGCTGCGTTCGGCCAAAAGTGGCCGCTCATTACGTAGGAAATTCGGGCGATTCAGCAGATGACGTGTTGAGCTAATCAAACGTTACGACAAAACAATGTAGTCATTGCGCTGAATGATGCCGTCGTGTGGTCCCTCGACCAAATGAACGTATCGTCCTTCTATCGCATCAATCGGCAAACAGTCGTCCACATCCAGCACACCATCAGTATGGGCCTGGACCCAGTGCTTTAAAATCTCGCGTTTACCGAGGCTCATCGCCTCCCGCTTGTCTTTCGCAACTATCAGGGAATAGTGATGCGCTTCACCAAAGGATTTAACTTCATACCCGCCTAAATTGATAAAGTACAAACGCATTGATCCAGGGCGGGGAGCTAATTCACTTAGTTCTAACTTCCAGCCTGCAACTCCATCAACTGCCATCCATGCATCAATATGAAGGCCTACAGGAGATCCAAACCAACTCTGTCTAAGCTGAGGATATGCATCCTCTAAGCTATCAGCTAATACGAAGGCTATATCATGGACTTCAATTTTCGCTCTAGGATGTTTTCCGCCTAACATTACAATAAAAAGCATTATTCGCCCTGCTATAAATTAAAAATGGAACAGCTCAAATAATTGCGGGCCATATTATCATGTTTTAAACACCATTAACATCGCACCGACAATTGCACGCAAGTCAAAAAATTAAAGCAACAACCTAATAAAACTCATATAAAAACACCTCCTACAAAGCCATGCGTAAATGCTGATAAAGGATCAAAGAATGTAATTATACAGGTCTCAGTCAGGCCTCTATAGGCATCGAGTAGGCGTTCAGGGGGAACATTTTCGGGGGCTTCACCGCCTCCAGAACACGTGCGCAAAGACCTGTGGTCGATTCAGAAAGTAGTAAAGTCCGGAGACGAGGACTCACAGGACCAGCCCTCCTGGTAAATATTCACACCCTAACTGAAGGTGCTGCAGCCCTTCGTGAAGGGCAGGTTAGCGTCGTTTGCCGCCGGTCAGGCGTAAACTCAACGCGTGATCGGTGATGGGTTGGAACATCTAAGCCCGTAGTCCCCAAAACACAGGCAGTACAGCACCACGATTCATCCGTGGACTCGCTCAATGATCCGCATCGATTCCATCTGGATCGCCACCGAGCCGATGGACATGCGTGCCGGTACCGAGACCGCGTTGGCTAGAGTTATCGCGGTGTTCGGTGCGACGATTGAACCAAGGCAAGTTTCACTGGCCAGGTATCCGGCACGGATCGGACGTCGAACTCGACAAGGAACAACTTCAGGCCTTGATACTGGGCTTGCCTTGGCAGCGGATAGGCGCGGGCGGCTCGATCACAGTGCTTTAGCTGCCATTACCCAGAACGCTCAAGAATGACGAATAAGGATCTTAAACTTCAAAGAGCCGACGCACCTGCACGGAATCGGCGTTACCGCTTTGTTCAAGAGGAAGAAAGTAACGTAGTTGCCATTGCTGTGTCCTAACGGCCTGTTTGGCGACTGGTTTGACCCAAGGTGGATAAACGCGGATAGCGCGCTTACCGCCTTTACCGTTAATCGCCATGATGCCCTTTGATGCCAGTATCTTCTGGTCGAAAACAAACTGTCCGCGATGCGTTGCATCGAACACACTCACCACAACAAAGGCTACGCCATCATCGATATCGAGAGGTGCAATGATGCCGCCTGACGTCGGGCGCTTCCATATTGTGACGAACTGTCCAATCTTCGTCGGCGTTGTTTTAGCCACACGGAAGACAATGGTGTGTCCGTCGAGGCCAAAGCGGGAGGCACCATACTCGGCACTCTCAGCCTCGCGTATAGCCAGATCCGTCAATTGCATTCCCGCCGGCGTGTACACTGAATCGCCCCGGATTCTCTAGACACCTTGCAAGCTCATTGCGTAACGCTTTTCAAACTCTACCGGTGACAGTTGATTGTTGAAACCATGGCGGCGTTTTGGGTTGTAGAACATCTCGATGTAATCG
>NZ_MSAJ01000013.1:0-57099 GCF_044510355.1 Pseudomonas sp. DD1
CAAGTTCATCGCCAACCGTCGCCTGTCGCAGATCGGCTTGAAGGAAGAGTACCCAGGGACCACTAACCCGTTCCCGTGGATGAGCGAGATCATGGACTTGAAGAAAGAGAAGAACTTCTTTGAGACCCGAGTGATCGAGTATCAGACTGGTGGGGCGTTGAGCTGGGATTGATCCAATACTATCGCCGGTTTGCCGGCGATAGCGATCTATCAGGCGCCACGCATCAGTTCGAGACTTGCTCAAGAAAGATCAGTTTCAGGGGTTCCTGGAGCAAGTCATCCGCCGTGGCGGCAAAGCGCTGGAAGTACGGCATTGCGAAATGCGCATCGAGGGCCGCCTGGTTTTTGAACGCTTCACGCATATAGAACGTGCCCGGCTCATCACGCAGTTCGAACAACACGTAATCCAGGTTGCCAGGCTCGGTGCGGGTTGGCTCGACCAAGGCCAGCAGGCCTGCCTTGAGTGCTTGTTCCTGGCCTGGCTTGGCCTTAAGTACGGCGATGGATATCAAAGGTTTGGTCATGCTGGCGACTCCGTTGGTAGGTTGGCTGGCACATGCAGCGAGCATCATACACAGCGATAAGCCCATGGCTTTGATCAGGGTGGTCATTGGAAATCCTCAAGCACAATCTTGCCCCGCGCCTTGCCGCTTTCGACCAGGGCATGGGCGCTGCGCATATTGGCCGCGTTGATCGCACCGAAATGTGCGCCCAGGGTGGTGTGCAACACGCCCTGGTCGATCAGTTGTGCAACCCGGTTGAGCAGGTGGTGTTGCTGGATCATATCCGCCGTTTCAAACAACGAGCGGGTGAACATCAGTTCCCAGTGCAAGGACAAGGATTTGAGCTTGAGCGGCATCACATCCAGGCTGGCGGGATCGTCGATCAACCCCAGCCGCCCTTGTGGGCGCAGCACTTCGACCAGTTGCGGCAGGTACTCCTCGGTATGCGTGAGGCTGGCGACATGGCTGACCGCGTCAATCCCCAACGCTTGGAGCTGGGCCAGCATCGGCCGGCGATGGTCGATCACATGATGGGCCCCCATGCGCTGGACCCACCCAATGGTTTCCGGGCGCGAAGCCGTGCCGATCACCGTCATGTTGGTGAGTTGACGGGCCAGTTGTACCAGGATCGAACCCACGCCGCCGCCAGCCCCCACCACCAGCAGCACATCGCCCTCGCCGCCGCCTTCGGTCACGCCCAGGCGGTCGAACAGCAGCTCCCAGGCGGTGATCGAGGTCAGCGGCAAGGCGGCGGCGTGCGCCGCATCCAGTGTGCGCGGACGATGGCCGACGATGCGCTCATCAACCACCTGGAACTCGCTGTAGCTGCCGGAGCGGATCAGGGAGCCGGCGTAGTACACCGCGTCGCCCGGTTTGAACAGGGTCACGTCGGCGCCCACCTGGCGCACGATGCCCGCCGCGTCCCAGCCGAGGATTTTCGGCTCCTTGGCAAAGGTGCCGGAACGCACCTTGGTATCGACCGGGTTGACCGCCACGGCCTGCACTTCCACCAGCAGGTCCCGAGGGCCCGGCTGGGGGGCTTCGATATTCACATCAATCAGCGAGCGCGGGTCGTCGATGGGCAGGCCATGCTCGGTAAAGGTAATTGCTTTCATGGGAACTCACGAGTGATGAGGGGCGATGGCCCTCGATGGCTTGCATCTTTACCGTTCCCAGGGAGAAGAAAAATCGACAAAATGCAGCAACACTTTCATTGTTGGAGTGAAAATGATCCGCATCGATGATCTCGGGCTGTTTCTGCGCAGCGCCGCCCTGGGCAGTTTCACCGCCGCGGCCGTGGAGGCCAACCTGTTGCCGGGCCAGGTGGCGGCGGCGATCAAGCGCCTGGAGCGGGAGCTGGAGGTGCGCCTGTTTACCCGCACCACCCGCAGCCTGCGCCTGAGCGCCGAGGGCGAACAGTACCTGCCCACCGCCCGTGGCGTGCTGGAGCAATTGGAGCTGGGCCGCGAACGCTTGCGCGGCGATGACGCGCCACTGCGTGGCACCTTGCAGATCGCCGCGCCGTCGGACCTGGGGCGCAATATCCTGCTGCCGATGCTCACCGAGTTTCGCCGCCAGCACCCTGAGTTGAGCTTGCGCTTTCTGGTGTCGGACCAGGTCACCAACCTGTTTCGCGACCCGGTGGACGTGGCCCTGCGTTATGGCTGGAACGAGGACGCCAATTACATCGCCCTGCCCCTGGCACCCTGGAACCGCCGGGTGCTGGTGGCATCACCGGACTACGTGGCGCGCCACGGCACACCGACATCCGTCGACGACCTGACCCGTCACCCGTGCCTACTCTATCTGCAAAACGGCCGCCTGCATGACCGCTGGGAGCTAGGCGAACAGACCGTGCAAGTCACCGGCCCCCTGTTCAGTGACGACGCCGATGTGGTGCGGCGCTGGGCCGTCGCCGGTGAAGGCATCGCCTACAAGACCTGGCTGGATGTGTATGCCGATGTGCAGGCCCAGCGCCTGGTGGTGCTGTTGCCGGAGATTCCCGGGGATGTGTACCCCTTGAGCTTCGCCTGCCCCCATCGCGGGCAGATGTCGCGGGCGGTCACCCAGTTGTATCAGTGGTTGAACCAGCAGTTCAGCGCTCTGCAGCGCCTGTGAACCCTTTTGTAGTGGATTAGGAAAGACGCGGTTTTTATGCCCAATCAAACCATCAAGACGCCGTGCGTCGGCCTGTGTTCCACCGTGTATGGCGACCTGGTGTGCCGTGGCTGCAAGCGCTATCACCATGAAGTCATTCAGTGGAATGGCTACAGCGCCGAGGAAAAACAAGCGGTCTGGCTGCGCCTTGAGCAGTTGCTGGTGCAGGTCATGACCAGCAAGCTGGAGGTGTTTGACCCGGCGCGCCTGCGCCAGCAACTGGAAGAGCGCAAGATCCGTTTTATGCCGCACCAGTCGCCTTATTGCTGGGCTTATCAGCTGATTGCCCGGGGCGCGCGGGTGATTTCCAGGCTGGATGCGTATGGCTTGGCGTTGCTGCCGGAGTTTCGCGAGCGGCACCTGGCGGATTTGCGTGATGCGATTGATCGGGAGTTTTTCCTGCTGTCGCAGGCGCATTACCAACGCTACATCGCGCCGGATTTTTTGCTCGAGGCGTTTGGGCCAGCGTTGATTGCTACCCTCTAAAACACCCCCCCCCCTGTGGGAGCGGGTTTGTGTGGGAACGGGCTTGCTCGCGAAGGCGGTGGGTCAGTCACCTATGCACCAACTGACACTACGCCTTCGCGAGCAAGCCCGCTCCCACATTTGGTCCTCATTTACCTTGAGGTGTCAGTGAGTCCACGACGCCGCACGCTCGGTGTGCAGGCCGTATCGCTCAATCGCCCGCTGACACACCTGCGCCTCCAGGCTGCCCTGTTCCACCAGGGCGGCCAGCGCGGCGAGCACGATGTGGTGGCGGTCCACCTCGAAGAAATCGCGCAACGCCGCACGGGTGTCGCTGCGCCCGAAGCCATCGGTGCCGAGCACGGTGTAGTGGGCCCCCAGGTAGGAACCGATCATCTGCGGCACCGCCCGCACGTAGTCCGAGACGGCAATCACCGGCGCGCCGTCGGGCAGGCAGGTCGCCAGGTGGCTGCGCTGCGGGCTTTGCAGTGGATGCAGGCGGTTCCAGCGCTCCACCTCACGCGCATCGCGGGCCAGTTCGCTGAAGCTGGTCACGCTGAATACCTCGCTGTCGATCTGCCAATCGTCCGCCAGTAACTGCGCGGCGGCCTGGGCCTCGCGCACCAGGGTGCCGGAGCCGAGCAGGCGCACCTTGGCCCCAACACTGCCCTCAAGGCGGTACATGCCCTTGATAATCGCCGCCTCGACGCCTTCGGGCAGGGTCGGTTGCGGGTAGTTTTCGTTCATCAGGGTCACGTAGTAGAACTCGTCCACATCGTGCTCAAGCATCTGGCGCATGCCGTGGTCGAGAATCACCGCAAATTCGCCGGCAAACGCCGGGTCGTAAGCACGGCAGTTAGGCACGGTCGCGGCCATCAGGTGGCTGCTGCCGTCCTGATGCTGCAGGCCCTCGCCGCCCAAGGTGGTACGCCCCGCCGTGGCGCCGAGCAAAAAGCCCCGGGCGCGCTGGTCGGCGGCGGCCCAGATCAGGTCGCCCACGCGCTGGAAACCGAACATCGAGTAGTAGATGTAGAACGGCAGCATGCGCAAGCCATGCACCGAGTAGCTGGTGGCCGCCGCGACCCAGGAACTGATAGCGCTGGCTTCACTGATGCCTTCCTCAAGGATCTGCCCGTCGGTGGCTTCGCGATAGCTGAGGATGGAACCGATATCTTCCGGCTCGTAGCGCTGACCGACGCTGGAATAGATGCCGATCTGCTTGAACAGGTTGGCCATGCCGAAGGTGCGTGCCTCGTCGGCGACAATCGGCACGATGCGCGGGCCCAGGGCCTTGTCTTTGAGCAGGTTGCTGAGCATGCGCACAAAGGCCATGGTGGTGGACATTTCCTTGCCTTCGGCCTGGGTCGCAAAACCGCCGTAGCCACTCACTGGCGGCACAGGCACCGGTTCAGCGCTCTGGCTGCGGCTGGGCACATAACCGCCCAAGGCTGCGCGGCGCTGGTGCAGGTAGCGCATTTCGGCGCTGTCGGCGGCGGGTTTGTAGAAGCTCAGGGATTCGGTCTGCTCGTCGCTCAGGGGCAACTGGAAGCGGTTGCGAAAGCCGATCAGCGCGTCGCGATCAAGTTTTTTCTGCTGGTGGGTGGTCATCTTGCCCTGCCCGGCCTCGCCCATGCCAAAGCCTTTCTTGGTCTGGGCCAGGATTACCGTAGGGCGCCCCTTGACCCGCCGCGCGGCGTGATAGGCGGCATGGATTTTCAGCATGTCGTGGCCGCCGCGCTTGAGCCGGTCGATCTGCTCATCGCTCAAGCCGGCCGCCAGCTTGGCCAGGGATTCATTTTGGCCAAAGAAGTGCTCGCGGTTATAGGCACCGTCCTTGGCGGCAAAGGTCTGGAACTGCCCGTCCACGGTCTGGGACAAGGTGCGCACCAACGCGCCGTCTTCATCCTTGGCCAGCAAGGCGTCCCAGTCCGACCCCCACACCAGCTTGATCACGTTCCAACCGGCACCGGCAAACAGTGCCTCCAGCTCGTCGATGATCCGCCCATTACCGCGCACCGGGCCATCGAGGCGTTGCAGGTTGCAGTTGACCACCCAGGTCAGGTTGTCCAGGCCTTCGCGGGCGGCCAGGGTCAGGGCTGACATGCTTTCCGGCTCGTCCATCTCGCCATCGCCGAACACACCCCAGACGTGCCGGTCGGTGGTGTCCTGCAAGCCGCGATGGTGCAGGTAACGCATAAAGCGCGCCTGGAAAATCGAGCTGATCGGGCCTATGCCCATGGAGCCGGTGGGGAACTGCCAGAAGTCCGGCATCAACCACGGGTGCGGATAGCTCGACAGGCCACGGGCGCCGGCCTTGACCGCGCCCAACTCCTGACGATAGTGGGCCAGGTCCTGCTCGCTCAGGCGCCCCTCAAGAAAGGCCCGCGCGTAAATACCGGGCGCGGAATGCGGCTGGTAGAACACCAGGTCGCCGCCGACGTTGTCGTGACGGGCACGGAAAAAATGGTTGAAACCCACCTCGAACAGGTCCGCCGCGCTGGCATAGCTGGCGATATGGCCACCCAACTCGCCATAGGCCTGGTTGGCGCGCACCACCATGGCCAGGGCGTTCCAGCGCACCAGCGAGGCCAGGCGCTCTTCGGTCGCCAGGTCGCCGGGAAAGTGTGGCTGCTGCTCCACGGCGATGCTGTTGATGTAGGGCGTGCCATGGCGCGGTTTCCAACCGATGGCTGGCGTATTGCCGGCATCGGCCAGCATATCGAGGATCTCCCGCGCGCGCTCCGGGCCGGCATGGCGTACCAGGGAGTCCAGGGCGTCGCGCCACTCGGTGAGCTCCTGCTGGTCAATGGCTGTTTGATTGACTGTCTTTACGAAACCGTTCATGGGCACCTCCGAGCTGTTTTTTCCAGTTTATGTCTGCCCAAAAGGATTTTTTGACTGTTCTGGGTAGGTCAAAGGACGATTTGCAGCACAAAACGCTTAAACATGGCTGATTAAAAGCACGTTGTGCTTCCTTCACCTGAGTCAACGCAATTGTGTTTAAAATGCCGCCCGTTTAATGATCGACGCTGCCCGATGACCCCAGACGCCCTCGCCCTGCTCCACACTCACTTGCTGACCGCCCTGCGTGACGTGCCCGTGGAAACCCGTCGCCTGTTCCACGGCCGGGGTCGTTGCTGGCCGGGGCTGGAGCAGTTGACCGTGGATTGGCTGCAAGGCGTGGTGCTGGTTTCGTTGTTCAAGGAGCCTGAGCCCGCGCAACTGCAAGCCTTGCAACACCAACTGCGCGAGCTCTGCGAAAGCCGCGAATGGCAACAGGCCGGCGCCCACACTCTGGCCCTGCAACATCGCTACTTGCCGCAAAGCACCACCGAATGGCTGTGGGGCGAGAGGGTCGAGGAATTGACCATCACCGAAGGCGGCCTGCGTTATCGCATCGACCTGGGCAAAAAGCAGAACAGTGGGCTGTTTCTGGATATGCGCTACGGCCGCAACTGGGTGCGCGAACACGCCAGTGGCTTGCGGGTGCTGAACCTGTTTGCCTATACCTGCGGGTTTTCCGTGGCCGCCATCGAGGGCGGGGCCGAGCATGTGGTCAACCTGGATATGGCCCGTGGCGCCCTGAGCCGGGGTCGCGACAATCACCGGCTCAATGGCCATGACCTGGGCAAGGTGAGCTTCCTGGGGCATGACTTGTTCAAGTCCTGGGCGAAAGTCACCAGCAGCGGCCCCTATGACCTGGTGATCATCGACCCGCCGTCGTTTCAGAAAGGCAGCTTCCTGCTGACCAAGGACTACCAGCGCGTGCTGCGTCGCCTGCCCGACCTGCTGACACCCCAAGGCACGGTCTTGGCCTGCATGAATGACCCGGCGCTGGGCGAAGACTTCCTGATCGAGGGCGTCACCCGCGAAGCGCCGGGGCTGCGTTTTGAGCAGCGCCTGGCAAACCCGCCGGAATTTCCCGACATTGATCCGCAAAGTGGTCTGAAGGCCCTGGTGTTCCGTCAGGGCTGATGCCGAATCCTTCTGCGCTTGCTACGCTCAACCTAAGGCCTTGGTGGTGAACCTTATCCCCTCCTTCCCGGTCGATACCTGCATCCCTTGGCCAGATTCGACGCTCAACCGCCGTCGGCTGCCCCGTTTCACCTTTTGGAGAACGCCCCTGTGATATCGACCCTGCATGTAGCCAGACTCAAAGCCTGGGGCGCCCATGGCTTTACCGCCACCGGCGTGGTGCTGGCCTTCCTTGCGACGCTGGCGCTGCTGGAGAACCAACCCAAGGCCTGCCTGCTGTGGCTGGGCCTGGCGTTGATTGTGGATGGCGTGGACGGGTCGCTGGCGCGGCGGGTCAATGTGCAGACCGTGCTGCCAAGCTTCGATGGCTCGGTACTGGACCTGGTGATTGACTACCTGACGTATGTGTTTATCCCGGCGCTGTTTATCTACCGCTATATCGACCTGCCGGACTTCACCCACCTGTTCACCGTCTCGGTGATCCTGGTGTCGTCGTTGTTCTGCTTCTGCAACGTCAATATGAAGAGCAAGGACAACTACTTCCAGGGCTTCCCCGCAGCCTGGAATGTGGTGGCGCTGTGTGTCTACATTATCGACCCGGACGCCTGGATAACCTTGGCCACAGTGATCGGCCTGGCGCTGCTGACGGTGACGCCGATGAAGTTCCTGCACCCGTTCCGGGTCAAGCGCTTTATGCCGATCAATATTGCGGTGACTACGGTGTGGCTGCTGTGCAGCCTGTTGCTGGTGATCGACCAGCCGTACACCAACAAGCTGACCATGGGCTTGTGGTTGTTGATGTCGGCGTATTTCCTGGGGATTTGTATCTGGCGTACGGCGATGGAGTGGTTGGATAAATCGCGCAAGGCATAACCCGTGAAGTGTTGTGGCGAGCCGCCCTCGCCACAGCACCCCAGCGCAAGACCGGCAGTCAGAACGCCAGTTTGAAACCAATCAACCCCAGCATCACCGCCAGGCACGGACGCAGCAGCTCATCCGGCACCCGGCCGGACATATGGCTGCCGAAGTAGATACCCGGCAGCGAGCCCATCAGCAAGAACCCCAGCAAATGCCAGTCCATATTACCCATGCTCGCATGCCCGAGGCCCGCGACCAGGGTCAGAGGGACTGCGTGGGCGATTTCGGTGCCCACCAGGCGCTTGGTGGCCAAAAACGGGTACAGGATAAACAGCGCCACGGTGCCCAGGGCGCCGGCACCGATGGAGGTCAGGGCAACCATGGTGCCGAGGATCGCCCCAGTGAATACCGTCAACCCATTCAGGTTGCGCGGGCTCATATGGTAGTTGTCGCCCGCATGGCGCTGGGCAAAGGCCAACAATCGCTTCTTGAACAGAATCGCCAGGGCCGTCAGCAACAGCACCACACCCAGGGCTTGCTTGATCACTTCGTTCATCGCGCTGGGATCGGTATGCAGGCTCTTGAGGAACCACAGCGTCAGCAACACCGCCGGCACACTGCCCAGGGTCAGCCAGCCGGTGATGGTCCAGTCGATGTTCTTGTTCTTGCCATGCACCAGCACCCCACCGGATTTGGTGATGGCGGCATACAGCAGGTCGGTACCCACGGCGGTCGCCGGGTTGATGCCGAACCACAGCAGGATCGGGGTCATCAACGACCCTCCACCGACGCCGGTCATGCCGACGATAAAACCAACAATCAGGCCCGCCACCACAAAACCAAAATTACCCACATCCATTACAGCTACCTGCGGCCTTATAAAATTCTGGCGGCAGCATAGCGATTTTTCTTATAACTACTTATATCAATACGATCTGACTTTATTCCTTTTGTGTTTTGCAGATTTATTTGCCGCGCCGTGCATCCAATCGGCCACGCCGTGAGTAGTACAGGAAGCAGCCGCAGCGCTGCTCAGCTGTTCACCCTTACGGAGAGACACCGATGAACGCTAAACCCCTGCTCTGCCTGACCTGCCTGCTGATTGCCGCACCGGCGGCCTTTGCCCAGACCAGCCTGCCCGACAGCATCAAGGTGCCGGACGGGCACAAGCTGATCCTGGAAACCACCGGTGTCGGCGAAATCACCTACGAATGCCGCGACAAGGCCAACGCTGCCGGCCAGACCGAGTGGGTCTTTGTTGGCCCCAAGGCGGTGCTCAACGATCGTAGCGGTAAGCAAGTGGGTACCTACTTCGGCCCGCCTGCCACCTGGCAGGCCAAGGACGGTTCTAAAGTCACCGGCACCCAACTGGCCGTGGCGCCGTCCAGCGCCGGCAACCTGCCCTATCAGTTGGTCAAGGCCAATCCGGCTGAAGGCCAGGGTGCCATGACCGGCGTCAGCTATATCCAGCGCGTGGCGCTCAAGGGTGGCGTGGCGCCGAGTGCCGAATGCAGCACCGCCACCAAGGGCCAGCAGCAAGTGGTGAAGTACCAGGCGGACTACCTCTTCTGGGCGGCCAAATGACTCGCCCGGCCAGAAAACTCGTCTAAGCTGCTGCGATAGCACCCCGGCCACTCTGGGCCGGGGGTTGACCCTGAAATGGCGGCCCCAGTCCTTGCCCGAACTTCTCTTTGACTATGAAGCCTGCCTGTTGGCCTGCGCCCGTGGCGAACAGCAAGCCTTGCGTCAGTTGTATGAACAAGATTGCGCCCGTCTGCTCGGCGTGGCCAAGCGCATCGCACGGGACACGGCCCTGGCAGAGGACATCGTGCATGAGGCATTTATCAACATCTGGAACGGTGCCAGCGGGTTCGACCCGCGCCGAGGTTCGGCCCGTGGCTGGGTGTACAGCGTGACCCGGCATATGGCGCTCAACGTTATGCGTAAAAATCAGCGTGAGGTCGCGCTCAGTGATGAGCACGAACGCACACTGGTAGCTGAGCCCACGGCCGAGCACTTCGAGTACCGCGCCCGCAGCGGCAAGGTTTATCAGTGCCTGGAGCATCTGGAACCGTCGCGCCGCAGTTGCCTGTTGCATGCGTATGTCGATGGCCTGTCCCACAGTGAAATCGCACAGAAACTGGACACCCCGCTGGGGACTGTCAAAGCCTGGATCAAACGCAGCCTCGCGGCCTTGCGTGAGTGCATGGCATGACACCCGACGAATTGGACGAACTGGCCAGCGAATACGTGCTGGGGACCTTGGCCGCAGATCAACGTTTGCAGGTGCAGCAACGCCTGGAACACGACGCGCCCTTGCGCGCGGCGGTGGATGCCTGGGAACAGCGCCTGCTGCCCCTGACCGAACTGGCCGAGCCGCTGGCGCCGTCGCCCTACCTGTGGCGACGCATTGAACGCAGCCTGGGCCATCACACCCTGGGCGATGCGCGGTCGATGCCGTGGTGGAACCTGCTCGCCCTGTGGCGTGGCCTGGCCGGTGCAGGCTTGTTGGCCAGTCTGGTGCTGGCCACACTGCTGCTGACCCGCCCCGCCGCCGTCAACCCGACCGCCTACGTGGTGGTGCTGATGGCGCCACAGAGCCAGGCGCCGGGCTGGGTGATCCAGGCCAGCAACGATCAGCAAATCCAGCTGATCCCCCTGGGCGTGGTGCAGATACCGGCAGACAAGGCGCTGGAGTTCTGGACCAAGGGTGATGACTGGCAAGGCCCGGTTTCGCTTGGGTTGGTCAAGCCGGGGCAAAGCCTGTCGATCCCCCTGGATAAACTGCCGCCGCTGGCGCCCAACCAACTGTTCGAGCTGACCCTGGAAGGCCCCAATGGCTCGCCGACCGGCAAGCCGACCGGGCCGATCCAGGCGATTGGCCGTGCGGTAAAGGTGATCTAGCACTGGATTAAAACGCCGACTCGCGCCATCCTCCGCGTTTTACGCCGCCTTATCTGCGGCGCTTGACGCTCAAAGGATATGTTCATGCACGACCACGCCCTCGCCCCTGCCGATTTCGAGTTCATCGAAGACATTCTGCTCAAATACGGCGACGACAACTCGGTGTTGAACCTGGCCGAGCTCGACGGCTACTTCACGGCCCTGGTGTCCGGCCCGGCGCCGGTGGACGTTGCCATCTGGTTCCCGGCCATCTGGGGTGGGCAGGTCCCGGCCTGGGAAAGCAAGGAAGAACTCGGGCAGTTTATCGACCTGTGCACGCGCCATCTCAACCGCCTTGCCCTGCAGTTGGCCAGCGATGCCCAGGGTTTTGAGGCACGCTTTGAACAAACCGAACACCAGGACCAGCCGCTGACCCTCGCCGAGGAATGGTGCTTTGGCTATATCCGTGGCGCCGCGATCAGCGAATGGCCGCCCCTGCCGAGCGAACAGGCGGCACAGTTGGAAGCCATCTCCTGGTGCGCCGAGCAGGACAACTTCGAATTGCCGGCCGACCTGGATGTCGCCGCCCATCAGCAGCAGGTGGCGCGCATCGAACCAGCCGCCAGGGCCTTGCATGCCTATTGGCTGAGCCAGCGCGGTTAAACCTGCGCCACGATTTGACCCTGCCGTGCCGGATGGTCGATTATTCGTCTCCGCCAGCCGGCCACTCCCAGCCACCGCGCCTTGAATCAGGAGCCTTGTACCTTGAGTTCGCAGAAAACCGTGACCGTGACACCGCCCAACTTTCCATTGCACGGCAAGGTAGCGCCTCCCGGCTCCAAATCCATTACCAACCGCGCCCTGTTGCTGGCGGCCCTGGCCAAGGGCACCAGCCGCCTGAGCGGCGCGCTGAAAAGCGACGACACCCGGCATATGTCCGTGGCCTTGCGCCAGATGGGCGTGACCATTGATGAGCCGGATGACGTGACCTTTGTCGTCACCGGCCACGGCAAACTGCAACTGCCGGCGCAACCCCTGTTCCTGGGCAACGCCGGCACCGCAATGCGCTTTCTTACGGCCGCCGTGGCGACCGTGGAAGGCAGCGTGGTACTGGATGGCGACGCGTACATGCAAAAGCGCCCGATCGGCCCGCTGCTGGCGACCCTGAACCAGAACGGCATCCAGGTTGAAAGCCCCACCGGCTGCCCGCCCGTGACCGTGCATGGGCGCGGCAAGGTGCAGGCCAAGCGCTTCGAGATCGACGGCGGCCTGTCCAGTCAGTACGTGTCGGCGCTGTTGATGCTCGCGGCGTGCGGCGAGGCCCCTATCGAGGTGGCCCTGACCGGCAAGGATATTGGCGCCCGTGGCTATGTCGACCTGACCCTGGATTGCATGCGCGCGTTCGGCGCCCAGGTGGACGTGGTCAACGACAGCACCTGGCGCGTGGCCCCCACCGGCTACACCGCCAACGATTATCTGATCGAACCCGACGCTTCGGCGGCCACCTACCTATGGGCGGCTGAAGTACTCACGGGCGGCAGCATCGACCTGGGCGTCGCGGCCCAGGACTTCACCCAGCCCGACGCCAAGGCCCAGGCCGTGATCGCGCAATTCCCGCAGATGCCGGCCACAGTGGTCGGCTCGCAGATGCAGGACGCCATCCCGACCCTCGCAGTGCTAGCGGCGTTCAACAACACCCCGGTGCGTTTCACCGAACTGGCCAACCTGCGGGTCAAGGAATGCGACCGCGTCCAGGCCCTGCATGACGGCCTCAACGAGATCCGCCCGGGGCTGGCGACCATCATCGGTGACGACTTGCTGGTGGCCAGCGATCCGGCGTTGGCGGGCACTGCGTGCACCGCACTGATCGACACCCACGCCGACCACCGCATCGCCATGTGCTTTGCGCTGGCAGGCCTGAAAGTCTCGGGCATCAAGATTCAGGACCCGGACTGCGTGGGCAAGACCTATCCTGAGTACTGGAACGCCCTGGGCAGCCTGGGCGTGCAACTGACCTACTAAGCCGTCAGCACCAGCGTGGGGAGGGAGTGATCATGACAATTCGCCAACCCTGCCCACCGGCTGTGTGTGACTGCGAGCGCGAGCAACTGCTCGATGCCCCCGGTGCCGACCAGCGCATCCTGCAACTGACCCGCCAGGAAGAAAAAAAGCTGCTCGAACGCCTGGAAAACCTGCAAAGCCTGGCCGACCTGGAACGCATGCAACACCTGATGCACCAGCAACTGGGCATCCGCGTGCATATCGCCCCGGGGCATACCGAAGTCAAAAGCATGCGCGGGATCCAGATCGTCATCGACGACCTGCCGGGGCTGTGTCGCAAGACGCGGCAGTCGATTCCGGCAGCCATTCGCAAAGGGATGGAGAAACGGCCGGAGATTGCTTATCGGTTGCTGGATGCCCATGACCTGTTTCGCGACAGCCCGCCGTTGTTGTGAGCAACGGGCTTGATCAGACCCGTTGCCACAACAGCCGCCGGTCAGGCCAAGCGGTTTTGCACAAACACCTGGGCCTTGCGCGCCATCTGATCGAAATGCCGGTCTCGCTGTTTCTCGGCGTCGATCATCGCGCGCTTGCCGTGTTTGTTTAGCAAATAGGTGTGAATCTGCCGCACTTCCAGGGAGCTGTAGATCGACGCCACATCCAACACGCCCATCAGGCCATCGGTGCTGTAGTCACGGGTATTCATCAATACCTGAGTGCCACGCACGCCGCGCACCTGAAAGCCCATGGCTTCGAACGCCGGGACTTTTTCCACCGCGCAGGTCAGTTCGCCATGGGGGTAACGGCCGAGCATGTCGTCCATCATCGCCCGCGCCACGCCCTGGCGGCGGTGGCTGGCATGCACGGCCATATAGGTCACGCCGCAAGCCTCAGGATCGTCCTTGACCGGCAGGTACAGCAGGAAGCCAATGACCTTGGCCGGATCCTGCTCATCCATCGCGACAATCAGCTCAACCGCAATGCCCTTGCCCCCGCCCAGCGCCTCCAGGTACAGGTGCACTTCGTAGCCGATTGCATATTGGTAGATGTTGTACAGCAGGTTGCTCGGCGGGATGGCGACCATGCTGATATCGGTCAGGTAGTCGACCACCATCTGCAGAATCTGGCTGTTGACCGGCTCGGGGCATGGGCTTGCGTAGTGGGTAAGGGTGAACATCGAATTCCTGTTTCCTGGTATTTCGCATCAAGGCTGGCGGGATTGTACCCGTTCTGCGCCACACACCTCGCGCAAACAGCCACGCAACCAGCGATGCGCGAGGTCGGCATCCAGGCGTGGATGCCAGAGCATCGCCACGCTGAACTCCGGGACGTCGACCGGCAGGGCAAAGCTGAACAGGCCATCGCGCAGGCCATGGGTATAACGCTCAGGGACGCTGGCGATCAGGTCGGTCCTTTGCGCCAGTGCCACGGCGGTGGAGAACCCGGTGACGATGGTCGCCACGTCACGCGTGAGGTGCAAGGCCTCAAGGACATCGTCGATCTGCCCGCGCTCGCGCCCGCGCCGGGACACGTAGATATGCCGGCCGGCGGCGTAGCGTGCAGGGGTGATGGGCCCCTGGCTCAGTGGATGGCCGGCGCGGACCACGCCGATAAAGCGGTCGCGAAACAGTAACTGGGTCAGCACTTCGGGGTTGGCCGTGCTATCGACCACGCCGGTTTCCAGGTCCACGCCGCTGTCGCGCAGCGGTGTGCCGGGCTTATGCACAAAGTGCAGGCGTACGCCGGGCGCCTGCGCGGCGATATGGGCCAGCAGCGCCGGGCCAAAACTCTCGACAAACCCTTCGCTGGTGCGCAGCACAAAGGTCCGCTGCAGGCCCTTGAGGTCCAGGACCTGCAGCGGACGCAGCAGCGCTTCGGCATCCTGTACCAGTTGGCTGACCCGTTCGCGCAGTTCCAGGGCGCGTGGCGTCGGCACCAGGCCTCGGCCGGCGCGCACCAGCAACGGGTCACCGGTGGTTTCACGCAGCCGCGCCAACGCCCGGCTCATGGCCGAGGGGCTCAGGCCCAGGCGCTGGGCGGCACGGGCGACGCTGCCTTCTGCGAGCAGCACGTCCAGGGTGACCAACAGGTTGAAATCGGGAAGCGACACGGCGGCAATCCTCATCAGGCGTTTTACGCAGGTATAGAGTGCAACTGCTGCGTCTTCCGCCATGCTAGGCGAGACCATAGAGTGCGGGCAACGACTAGGTGCAGCACAAGGAAAATCCCATGACGTCCCCTACCCCACGCGGCGCGCTCGCCGGTTTATCGTTGTGCATGCTCCTGGCTGCACTGGGCACCAGCATTGCCAATGTCGGCCTGCCGCAGATGGCCGAGGGCTTTACGGCAGCCTTTGCAGCGGTGCAATGGGTGGTGCTGAGTTATCTGCTGGCGATCACGGCCGTGCTGGTTGGTGTGGGCCGCCTGGGGGATCGGTTCGGCCATCGACGCCTGCTGCTGGCGGGTGTGGCGGTCTTCGCCGTGGCATGCGCCCTGTGCAGCGCCGCGCCCTCCCTCGGTGCGTTGGTCGCGGCGCGGGCGCTGCAAGGGCTCGGCGCAGCGACCATGATGGCAATGACCATGGCGCTGGTCACCGCCACCGTGCCCAAGGAGCAGACCGGGCGCATCATGGGTTTGCTGGGAACGATGTCGGCGGTGGGTACCGGCTTGGGGCCGGCCATTGGTGGCGCACTGATTGCGGCGTCGGGCTGGCGCGCGCTGTTCCTGGTGATGCTGCCGTTGGCCGCCCTGGCGTTCGTGCTGGTGCAGCGCACACAGGCCGACAGAGATCCGCCACCACCCGCTGGCGGCCGCGTCAGTGTCTTCTCGGCACTCCATGACCGAGCCCTGGGCGCCGGGCTTGGCATGAGTACGCTGGTGGCGGCCGTGATGATGACCACCCTGGTCGCCGGGCCGTTTTACCTGAGCCATGGCCTAGGGCTGCATCCCACGCCAATGGGCCTGGCCATGGCTGTCGGCCCGTGCGTCGCGGCGCTCGCGGGCATACCGGCCGGGCGCCTGACCGACCGCTGGGGCAGCTATGCCACGACGCTTGGCGGCCTGTTGTGCATGCTGGCCGGCTGCTTGATGTTGGTGTTGCTGCCCTTGGGCGCAGCAGGTTATATCAGCGCGCTGGTGATCCTCACCCTGGGCTACGCGCACTTTCAGGCGGCCAACAACACAGCAGTGATGAGCAATCTGTCGGCGGATCGACGCGGCGTGATCGCGGGCTGGCTGAACCTGTCGCGCAATCTGGGCCTGATTATCGGCGCCTGGGCCCTGGGCGCGGTGTTTGCCTGGGGCACTGGCGATCTCCAGTCAGCCCTCCCCGCAGCAGTCGGCCAAGGCTTGCGCGTGACCTTTGCGGTGGCCGCAGGGCTGGTTGTGCTGGCGCTGCTGCTGGCCTTGGGGCGCCAGGTAAAAACGCTGCAAGCCACAGCGGCGCCTTGACAAGGGAAAATCGTAACAGCTATTGTCTGACAACCTGATCACCTAGGTTTTGCCATGCTTGAGCTTCAGCGTCCAGATTCCCTCGTTGTGCGTGTTGTCAGCGCTATACGGGCCGAGATTGACTCCGGACAACTGGCGCCCGAGTCGCGCCTGCCCACCGAGCAGCAACTGGCGGAACAGTTGAATGTCAGCCGTTCGGTGGTGCGCGAGGCGATTGCCCAGCTCAAGGCCGATGGCGTGCTGACCGCCCGCCGTGGCCTGGGCTCGTTTATTTCGCAGACCCCGGCCGGTACGGTGTTCCGCTTTCCGGAAAAGAATGGCCGACGCCCTGACCTCGCGCAAATGTTCGAAGTGCGCCTGTGGATCGAAACCCAGGCGGCCTCCATTGCCGCCCAACGCCGCGACGCCGACGACCTGCAACGCATGAAACGTGCCCTGCAGGAAATGCACGACAAGCGCGCCGACTTTGAGGCCGCTGCACTGGCCGACGTGGAGTTTCACCGGGCCATCGCCGACGCCAGCAAAAACGAGTATTTCGTCGCCTTCCACGACTTTCTGCGCAATCAGTTGGCCAGCGCACGCAAGACCGCCTGGGAAAACTCGGCGTCGCGCTTTGCCAGCGGCTCGGCGGATGCCACCCAGGAACACCAGGCGTTGTACCAGGCCATCGTCGACGCCGACCCCCAGGGCGCTGCCGCCGCCGCCGAGGCGCATTTGCGTGCCGCCGCCAAACGCTTGCAACTGGAGCTGCCGGCCACCCATTGATCCATCGAACACCTATAAAGCGTGCCCGCGGGCACGCTGTTTTTTTAACAAAAACATTAGTCTGACAACCTGATAAGCAGACTGAAATGTACTGATTTAGGTAGCCCACATGATTTATGACTTTTGCATCATCGGTGGCGGCATTGTCGGCCTGGCCACCGCGATGGAGTTGCTCAAGCGCCAGCCCAACGCGTCCCTGGTGATCCTGGAAAAGGAAGCGGTGTTGGCCAAGCACCAGACCGGCCATAACAGCGGCGTGATCCATGCCGGCATCTACTACGCACCCGGCAGCCTCAAGGCCGAGTTGTGCAAGCGTGGCGCCGAGGCCACCAAACAGTTCTGCAGCGAGCATGGGATCAAGTTCGAGGTGTGCGGCAAATTGCTGGTGGCCTCCACGGCCCTGGAAGTGCAGCGCATGGAAGCGCTGTATGCGCGATCGCAGCTCAACGGGATGAAGGTCGAGCGCCTGGACGCCGAGCAACTGCGGGCCCGCGAGCCGAACATCGTCGGTCTGGGCGGGTTGTTCCTCGATGCCACCGGGATAGTCGACTACCGCCAGGTCTGCGAAACCATGGCTGCAGTGATTCGCCGCAATGGGGGTGAGATCTGCCTGGAAAAAACCGTCACGGCGATTGCCGAAGACACCGACAAAGTCACCGTCAGCACCCACGACGGCGCCTGGCAAGCGCGGCACCTGGTGGTGTGCGCGGGCCTGCAATCGGACCGCCTGGCGACTCTGGCCGGGATTGATATCGACCACCAGATCATCCCCTTCCGTGGCGAGTATTTCCGCTTGCCGGCGTCGAAGAACAACATCGTCAACCACTTGATCTACCCGATCCCGGATCCGGAGCTGCCGTTTCTGGGGGTGCACCTGACCCGCATGATTGATGGCAGCGTCACCGTCGGCCCCAATGCGGTGCTGGGCCTGGGCCGGGAGAACTACAAGAAGTTTTCCGTCAACTGGAAGGATGTGGCCGAGTACGCGCGCTTCCCCGGCTTCTGGAAAACCATCTGGCAGAACCTCGGCTCCGGCAGCGTGGAAATGAAGAATTCGTTGTTCAAGTCCGGCTACCTGGAGCAATGCCGCAAGTACTGCCCGTCCCTGGAACTCGACGACCTGCTGCCCTACGAAGCCGGGATCCGCGCCCAGGCGGTGATGCGCGACGGCAGCCTGGTGCACGATTTCCTGTTCGCCCAGACGCCGCGCATGTTGCACGTGTGTAACGCGCCGTCACCGGCGGCCACCTCGGCGATTCCGATTGGCGAAATGATCGCCGACCGCATGTTCACCCCCAACTAAACACCCCTCTGTAGGAGCTGTCTCGCCCCGCGAGGCTGCGATGACGGCGGCACAGGCAACCAATGCATTGCCTGACACAGCGCTATCGCAGCCTCGCCAAGGCTCGACAGCTCCCACATTTGATCGCGTTCGCAACCCCCTAATAAATATAATGACTGAGAAGGAAGTACAGCATGACGGCAAAAGCCCACAACCCGGCCACGGTGGAAACCCCGGCACAAACCAAGAAGCGCCTGCGCAAGGTGGCTGCTGCCACCATCTTCGGTTCGATGCTGGAGTGGTATGACTTCTACCTCTACGCAACCATGGCGGCGATTGTCTTTTCGAAGATCTTCTTTGATAACAGTGACCCGAAAACCGCGACCCTGATGGCGTTCTCCACCTTTGCCATCGGCTTTATCGCCCGCCCCTTCGGCGGCATCCTGTTCGGCTACCTGGGCGACAAGTTCGGCCGCAAACATGTGCTGGTGTTGACCTTCTGCATGATGGGCGTGTGCACCACGCTGATCGGCCTGATCCCCAGCTATGCCTCGATTGGCATCTGGGCGCCGATCATTCTGGTGTTTATCCGCATCATCCAGGGCCTGGGCGCCGGTGCCGAGCTGTCGGGCGCAGCGGTCACTTCCTACGAGCATGCTTCAGAAGGCAAGCGCGGCAGCCAGGGGGCCTGGCCGGCGCTGGGCTTGAACCTGGGCCTGCTGCTGTCGTCGCTGACCGTGTACCTGCTGACCATCAATGGCAATGAGTTCCTGTTGGCCGGCGGCTGGCGCATCCCGTTTATCTGCAGTATCGCCCTGGTGGGTGTGGGCCTGTGGGTGCGTAACAGCATCCCGGAAACCCCCGAGTTCAAAGAACTGAGCCAGGAGCCGGCCAAGGCCAAGGTCTCGCCGCTCAAGGCCCTGTTCAAGAATGACCTCAAGGGCCTGGCGGTGGTGTTCTTCGTGGCCATTGGCTACAACGCCCTGAGCTACATCTTCAAGACCTTCTCCCTGGCCTATCTGACGCAGTTCAAGGGCGTTGATGTGCACGTCACTTCGCTGTCGGTGACCATCGCCAGCCTGGTGGCGATTGTCGCCGTGCCATGCTTCGGTTGGCTGTGTGACAAGTGGAGCAGCAAGTCGGTGCTGGTGCTGGGCGGCGTGCTGTCGCTGATGTTCGCCTACCCGTTCCTGGCGCTGTTGAACACCGGCGAAAGCCTGATGATCTACCTGGCCATCGGGATCGGCACCGGGATCCTCGCGCCGATGATGTTCGCGCCACAGGGCTCGTTCCTCAGCCGTCAGTTTCCGACCCAGACCCGTTCTTCGGGTTTCGGTACCGGCCGTGAAATCGGCACGGCTATCGCCGGTGGCCTGGCGCCTTTGGGGGCCTTGTCGATGGTGGCTGCCTCGACCACTCACTCGACAGACGGCGTGGTGATCATTCTGGCCATCGCGTCAGTGCTGGTGGTGGTGTTTGCCCTGTGTGACCAGGGTCGCAAGCACTCGGCATTCAAGAACTAAGGGCAAAATATTGCCCAAGGGGTGCATCTGCGCCCCTTGATCGCGCATCATGGGCACTTTCATGCTCAAGGGAAACGTCCATGCGCGTTCTGTCATTGATGATGGGTGTTACCACGCTGGCCGCCAGTCTGGTGTTTTGCGCCACCGCGTCGGCGAGCGAAGAGAGTCAATTGATCGACTCGATCAACCAGTACCGCAGCCAGGTGCAGCGCTGTGGCGACCAGGGCTCCCAGGAGTTGCCGCCGCTGGCGGTCGACCCACGCCTGGTGTTGCCGGTCAATAATGTCGGCGATTTGCAGCAGGCCCTGGCCCAGGTGGCCTACCCGATGGTCAACGTGCAGGCGATCAGCCTGTCCGGGCCTCGCGACTCGCAATCGGCGATGAAAGCGGTGCGCGAGAGCTTCTGCCGGGTGGTGCTCGACCCGCAATTCGTCGACATCGGCGTCAGCAACAATGGCCAGGACTGGCGCATTGTCCTCGCCCGCCCACTGTTGAGCCGTGGCTTGGCCAGCTCCCAGGACGCCGGCCCGCAGTTGCTGGAGATGGTCAACGCCGCCCGCAAACAACCGCGCCAGTGTGGCGAGCAGGCCTTCGCGGCCACCACGCCACTGGTCTGGAACGCCCAGTTGGCCAGCGCCGCCGACAGTCATGCACGCAATATGGCCAACCACAACTTCTTCGACCACCTGGACCGCGACGGTCGGACCCCGGGCGACCGCGCGGAACTGGCCGGTTATGTGGCGCAACAGGTCGGCGAGAACATCGCGGCCGGCCTGGACACGCCGCGCAAGGTGGTTGACGGCTGGCTCGCCAGCCCCGGGCATTGCGCCAACCTGATGAACCCACAATTTCGCGAATTGGGCGCCGCCTATGGGCTGGATCCGAAAAGCGATGCGGGGATTTACTGGACGGCATTGTTGGGCACGCAATAGCGTCGAAACGAACAAGGTATTGAGTCGATGACAGACTGGCTGCAAGGCGGCGGTGAGATGGCCGAACGGGTTCGCCGCCATGACTGGGCCAACTCGCCCCTGGGGCCAATGGAGCAATGGCCGGACGTGCTCAAGACCACGGTGTCCCTGAGCCTTGCTTCCCGTTTCCCCCAGGCGGTGGTGTGGGGGCCCGAATTGATCACGCTGTATAACGACGCGTTCATTCCGGTGCTGGGCAACAAACCAGAGGCCCTGGGTCAACCCTTCAGCACGATCTGGCAGGAAGCCTGGAGCCAGATCCGCCCGATCGCCGATGCTGCATTCGACGGCCAGGCAACGTTTATCGAAGACTTCCCACTGATCGTCGAGCGTGGCGCGGCGCCGGAACAGGCTTATTTCACGTTCTGCTATAGCCCGATCCGCGACTCCACAGGCAAGGTGGTGGGGATGCTCGACACCGTGACCGAGACCACCAATACGGTGTTTATGACGCGCCGCCTGGCCGTGCTGGATGCCATCAGCCTCGGTGTGGCCAACGCCACCGATCCGGCGGCGATCATGGCGGCCACCACGCGGGTGCTGGCGACCCACCTGAACCTGTCCAACTGCGCCTATGCCGACATGGAGGCCGACGAAGACGGTTTTACCATCCGCGGCAACTGGGCCGCAGAAGGCTCGCCCAGCATCGTCGGGCATTATCGCCTGACGGACTTCGGCCAATTGGCGGTCGAGCGCCTGCAGGCCGGCGAGCCATTGATCATCAATGACAACCTGACGGAACTGACGCCCGAGGAGGCCGCGACCTTCCAGGCCATTGGCGTGACGGCAACGATTTGCATGCCGCTGATCAAGTCCGGGCGCCTGACCGCGCTGATGGCCATTCACGACCGCGTCCCGCGGCGCTGGTCTTCCTACGACCTGGCGCTGCTGGGTGAGGTCACGGAGCGCTCCTGGGCCCATATCGAACGGGTGCGGGCCGATGCCATTGTGCGTGAGGGCCTGTCGGCGCTGGCCGATTTGAATGCGACCCTGGAGCAACGGGTCATGGAGCGCACCACCCTGCTCAACCAGACTGAAGCGGCGTTGCGCCAGTCGCAGAAGCTCGAAGCCATTGGCCAGTTGACCGGCGGCGTTGCCCACGACTTCAACAACCTGCTGACAATCATCCGCTCGTCGGTGGACTTCCTGCGCATGCCCAACCTGCCCGAAGAGCGCCGCGAGCGATACATGAGTGCGGTGACCGATACCGTAGAACGCGCCAGCAAGCTGACCAGTCAATTGCTCGCCTTCGCCCGGCGCCAGCCGCTGAACCCACAAGTGTTCAATGTGGGCCAGCGCGTGCAAAACATCGGCGACATGCTGGAGACGCTCACCGGTGCGCGGATCCACGTCCGCGTCCAATTGCCTGAACAGGCGTGTTACATCTGCGCGGATTCCAGCCAGTTTGAAACCGCGCTGATCAACATCGCCCTCAATGCGCGGGATGCGATGAATGGCCAGGGTACGCTGGTGTTACGCCTGGACCGGGACCAGCCGTTGCCATGCATTCGCGGGCATGGCGGCTCCGGCAAACCCTTCGTCGCGATCTCCCTGGCGGACACCGGCAGCGGGATTGCCTCGAGTACCTTTGAACGCATCTTCGAACCGTTCTTCACCACCAAGGAAGTCGGTAAAGGCACCGGGCTTGGGCTGTCGCAGGTATTCGGGTTCGCCAAGCAATCGGGAGGCAATGTCGATGTCGCCAGTGTGCTCGGCCAGGGCACCGTGTTTACCCTGTACCTGCCGCAAGTGGAGCCGGAGACGATCCTCGACAACGTGGTCGAGACGCCGCTTGAACTGGCCCCGGACGCCGGGCGACGGCGCATCTTGATCGTGGAGGACAACCTCGAAGTGGGCCGCTTCGCCAACCAGATTCTGCAGGACCTGGGCTACCAGACAGTGTGGGCCACCCATGCCGAAGAAGCCCTGGAAATGATCGGCCCGGATGCCCGGGCATTCGATGGGGTGTTCTCCGACGTGGTGATGCCCGGCATCGGCGGCGTGGCGCTGGCCCGGGAGTTGCGCCGGCGCCGGCCCGATCTGCCGGTGATCCTCACCTCCGGCTACAGCGAGGAACTGGCCAAGTCCGGTTATGACGGCTTTGAGTTTCTCGCCAAACCCTACTCCGCCGACCAGGTCTCACGGGTGCTGGCCAAGGCTATGGCAAGGACTGAAGCCTAGGACGCGACCACCACCTGGTTGCGCCCCAAGGCCTTGGCGCGGTACAGGGCTTTGTCGGCCGTGTTCATCAAGTGCTGCAAGTCGTCGCCCACGGCATGCGTCGAGGCCACCCCCAGGCTCGCACTCAACACCTGCACCGGGTCAATGGTCAAACCGGCAATGGCGCGGATCAGTTGTTCGCCGATGTCCCGTGCTACCTCAAGCGTGGTGTCGGGCAACAACACCGCAAACTCCTCGCCCCCCAGGCGGCCGTAGATATCCGTCTGGCGAAAGGAGGCGCTGATCACCTGGCCAATCTGCTGCAACACCCGGTCACCCGTCTGGTGGCCGTAGGTGTCGTTGATGGCCTTGAAGTGATCCATGTCCAGCATCAGCGCACACAGGGGCTGGCGAGTGCGTTTGCATTGGTCATACAGCACCTGGGCCTTTTCGAAAAACGCCCGGCGGTTCATCAGCCCGGTGAGTTCGTCGGTCTCGGCAGCGCGCGTGGAAATACTGTGGGCCCGCTCTATTTCGCGGGTCAGGCGAAAGGCCTTCTCCAGGGCCTCGGACAATTTCCGCGAGGCGCCTACGACAAAGGATGAGAACACCAGCACTGCGATAGCCATGCCCATTTGCATCTTGGAAGGTTGAAACAGCAACCACAGGGTGCACGGCAACAGCACCAGGGCCATGGACACCATGGTCATGTAGCGGTAGGCCGAGTAACACGACACCGCGCTGACGGACATCCCCACGGTAAAGAGGATGACCAGCGCCTGGGTCAAGCGGTCATCGGTTGGCATTATGGCAAGGGCGCCGGCGCCCCAGATCCCCGCAGAAAGCACCAGCGTAAGCCAATAATGGAGCTCCCAGCGGCGCGGCGTGCGCTCACTTCTGGGGCTGCGAAAATACTGGAAGAACATCAACAAGCGCAGGAGCGACGAGCCGGACAGCAAGATCAGCCAGCCGATCATCAGGTCGCGATCAAGGCGGTCCCAACACAACCAGCACAACATGCCGGCGGCCAGATAGCTGCCGAAAACCGCAGAAAAGGATTGGCGAAACAACTGATGCAGGCAATCAGTCCGCACCTGCGCTTCGATGAAAAAATCCTGGTCCTGCTCACGCCCAAGGCCATTCATTTGATTCGCCTGATCAGTAGTGCCGCGACAAAATGGCATTGTGGCACCCTGCCAGTATCCAGAACAGCGAAATCCGCTGTAGATACCGCGTAAACGCCCATGTTAAAGCCATCGCGCCTCTGTAGGAGCCAGCTTGCTGGCAATGGCGATATGACTGTGAGCTGCAACGCCACGTCGCCCGGCGTCCACAGCTACTGCGGGTTTTCAATCCTGAGCCACGGCCAGCGGGCCTGATAGCTTCTGGCCTTCTGCTGAAACAGATCCGGCTGCGGGGTGATGGGGTTGAGCCGGAGTATTCCCTGTTCGATGTCGGCCAAACCGAAAGGTGCATAAATTTCGCCCGTGTCTACGGCCAAGGCGATGCAGGTGCCCGCCACCAAATAGCGATCCACCCCATCCATGGCCGAGTGCAACTGGGGATAAGGCATGCCGAACCGCTGCGGGTACCAGAGATGCACACGCGCCTGGTTCTTCACTTCAATGTTCGCATGCAGGTCGCGAAAAAGTTCGGCGGCGCGCTCAATCACCGCATTCTCGGCTTCCCAGGACAGATCGGGATCGAAGTAGAACACGTCGTAATCCTTCACGCCCCAATCGGCGCTCAAACCGGCCTGATGATTCCACACCGCCTGGAACAGGCAACCGGCCATCAGCAGGCATTGATCCAGGCCAAGGGCTGGCAGGCGCGCGGTCATTTCAGCATTGATGGGGTTGGTCATCGCCAACTCAACCAGCCTCTGGGTCGTCAGTCTCATGTGCAGTCCGTTGCCATTGCTCGTGTTGAGGGCAAAGGTTATACCAGGGTTTCGTTACCCCTTGAGCGTCGCCTCGATGGCCGCAATGTCGATTTTCACCATGCCCATCATCGCCTCAAACGCACGCTTGGCTGCGGCCGGATCGGGGTCGGTGATCGCCGCCGTGAGCACCCGCGGGGTGATTTGCCAGGAAAGCCCCCACTTGTCCCGGCACCAACCGCACGCAACCTCCTCGCCACCATTGCCGAGACGGATCGCCTGCCACAGGCGATCCGTCTCGGCTTGGTCGTCAGTGGCGACCTGGAATGAAAATGCCTGGTTGTGCTGGATACCCGGCCCGCCATTGAGGCCCAGGCACGGGATCCCCATGACGGTGAATTCCACGGTCAGGACATCGCCCTGCTTACCCGCCGGATAGTCACCCGGGGCTGTATGTACGGCCTCTACGCTGCTGTCTGGGAATGTCGCGGCATAGAACCTGGCAGCGTCCAGGGCGGCGCCGTCGAACCAGAGGCAGATGGTGTTTTTGTGGGTCATCTGGATACTCCCAAAAAGGCCATTGACCGCTACAGTCTAGCCACGCCCGGAGCGGGCCCAGTGACGAGCAATCAGAGCGTACCGCACGACACCGACTTCATGCCCAGCCAGGCCAGCGCACGCGTGGCACTCATGGGCCGCGCGCAGAGGTAGCCCTGGCCCAGCTCGCAACCGAGCTTGAGCAAGCCCTGGCGCTGGCTTTCGTGCTCGACGCCCTCGACCACCACCGCCATATCCAGCGCTTGAGCCAATGCCAGGGTGCTGCTGATCACTGCACGGTTACGGCTGCTGGTTTCAAGGTCGCGGGCGAAACGGGCATCGAGTTTGATTTCGGTAAAAGGCAGTTGGCACAGACGCTCCAACGACGAATAGCCGATACCAAAATCATCAATGGAAAGGCCGGCGCCCATCATCCGCAAGCGAATCAAGGTTTGCAGCACCCCGGGCGAGACCTCCAGTAATCCGCTTTCAGTGATCTCGAAGGTCAGGCGCGAAGGCGGGATGGCGTAGCGCTCCAGCGCTGCGCACAGACGCGGGAGCAAGGACTTACAAGCCAGTTGCCCGGCCTCCAGATTAAACGCCAGAGAGAGCACATGCCCCTGCTCCTGAGCCGTCTGCAGGAACGCCAACGCCTGTTCCAGCAGGCTGAAAAACAGTTCATCCATCAAACCGAAACGCCCTGCCTGGGCGAGGAAATCAGCCGGGGGTAACACGCCAAACTGAGGGTGTTCCCAGCGCGCCAGCACTTCAAGACTGTCGCTTTTACCGGTCATCAGATTGAACTTGGGCTGGAAGAAAGACTTGAGCTCATCCCGTGCAATGGCGTGCTCCAAACGTGCTTTGCTCGCGCGGGTATGGCGCGCCTGCCGAGAGACGGGATGCCCGTTAGCGACCGTGGTTTCCAGGTATCGGGTCAACAGCGCCGCAATCGCCGCCGCTCGCACCGGAGCATCGACATATCCCAGGAAACTCACCCCCAGCAGGCCGAGCATCCGTTCGATGGCGTCATGCAGATCCTGGGCATGGCTACTGCAAATGATCATGGACCTGACCCACCGGGTGCGGCTGAGTGCTTCGAGGGTCGTCAGCCCTTGCAGTCCTTCCTCCTTAAGGGTGCACAGCACGATATCCACCGGCCCTGTGCGGTCGAGCAGCTCCAGGGCCGCGGCCACGTCGGCCACGCCCATCACCCACTCACACCCCGAGTCCTTGAAGACCTGAGTGGCAACGAGCTGCTTGAAGGGGTGCTCTTCAACGACCAGAACACGAATTGGTAGAAAGGACATGACAAATCACAGATGACATGAAAGTACGGCCATTCTCGTCTCGCTTCCTACCGGCGTATTTAGGAAAAGTCTTAAATGGAAAACGAAAATTTCCTGGTTTGGTCGCTGACGCCAAACGACCATAACGCCGCAGCTCAACGGCGGGAGCTGGCTTGGCAACCCCGCGTTGACGGTTCAGAGAGCGGTGGTTATCATTCTCCAAACCTACCGACCGGTAGGCAGTCATTATTGTGGAGTTTTTATGAATGCCCAACCCACCCACAGGGTTCCCCTGAGGCTGGCTATTGGTCTGGGACTGATCGGCGCCCTCGGCCCGTCGGCTGTCGATATGTACTTATCGAGCCTCCCGCAGATTGCCCGCGAGTATCAGAGCAGCTTCGCCAGCGTGCAGTTGACCTTGACGTTCTTCCTCCTGGCCATGGGTGCAGGCCAGTTGATCTTCGGGCCCATCGTCGATGCCTATGGCCGACGCCGCCCCCTGCTGGCCGGCCTGCTGTTGTTTACCCTGTGCTCATTAGGCGCGGCGTGGGCACCGACCCTTGAGACATTGATCGCTCTGCGCTTCGTCCAGGGGCTTGGCAGCGCCCTGACGCTGGTGGTGATCATGAGCATGGTCCGGGATGTCAGCGAAGGCGTGGCCGCAACCAAGCTCTTTGCGTTGCTGATGACCATCGAAGGGGTTGCGCCCATCTTCGCCCCGGCACTGGGTGGGATTATCGACACCCATTACGGATGGCGCGCGGTGATGCTGGTCCTCGCCGGTTTTGGCCTGGCCGTGCTCGGCAACAGTTGGCTGTCGCTGCCGGAAACCCTGGCCCCCAGCCAACGGGAATCGCTGCGCCTGGGGGCGGCGTGCCGGACTTACCTGACCATCGCCAGGGACCCGCACTTCCTGCGCCCGACCCTCGCCGTGGCCGCGGTGTTCTTCTTTCTGTTTGCCTACATCGGCGGTGCAACCCTGGTGTATCAGCAAACCTATGGCCTGAGCCCGCAAGCGTTTGGCATGCTGTTCGGCGTCACGGGCGTGGCCATCCTGATCGGGGCCATGAGCGCCGGGAAACTGGTCAGCCGCCTTGGCTTGAACCGTCTTTCCTTGATTGGCGTGTCGTGCATGGCGGGTGGCTCGGCAATCGCTCTGGTTTCCAGCGTTACCCTCCTGGGCCTGCCCGGTATAGTGGCGGGCATGGCCGTTGCCCTGTTTGGCCTGGGTATCGCGGAGTCCACACTGATGTCGCTGGTAATGTCCTCGCAAAAACGCGCGCTGGGCTCCACCGCCGCACTGTTGGGGGCATTTCAACTGTCGATCTCCGCCAGTGCGACGCCGCTCTCGGCCTTGGCGCTGACCTATGGACCAGTAGCTTGGGCCGCGTTGCTGCTGGCCAGCGCGTTGCTGACTTGCCTGCTGACCACCATCAGCCTCCCCCGGGGTGCAGGGCAAACCTATGACCTGACCGGGCATTGATCAAGGAGCAGCACCATGACATCCACCATCCTGACCTCGGCCGCCGAACGCATCGCGCAACTGGCGCTGGAGCAATTTGCCGAGCATGGTTACGACGCCGCCTCACTGAATGACATCGCCGTTCGCGCAGGCATCAAGAAGGCTTCGCTATACGCGCACTTTGCGAGCAAGGACGCGCTCTACGTGGTCGCACTCGAACTCGCCCTACGGGCCGAGCTCGATTACGTGCAAAGCCAATTTGCGAGGAACTCACGGTCGATCAAGGCCCCCGGCGAGGTCTATATCAACAACCTGCAACGCCGCCACAGCGCCAATCAATCCCTGCGGTTCTTGTTACGGGCCGCGTTCTACCCGCCGACGCCGCTGAGGGACGTGGTCATGTCCGGGTTCAATGACTACATGGCGACGATCCGCGGCCATTTCCAACAGGCTCTGCTTAAGGCCTATCCGGACGTAGACGAACAGGCCATGCAAGTGTTGGCAGAGGCTTACCTGGTGATGATCGACAGCCTGCATGTAGAACTGACCTACGGTGATGCTCCGGCCTACGCACGCCGCCTGGAGGCGCTGCAACGGTTGTCGCGGGCGGTGGGTTACGATGAGATTATTCTTCGGCTACGGGGGTAAATACCTGAACGGCCTTGGCAGATTCAAGTTCCGTTTTGGTTCTCATCGGAATGACGCCCAGGCCACTTCCCGAATCGAATGTTCTAAACATAGGTGATCGCACGATGCTATGCGTTAAACGGCGGCTACAAGGCCGGTAGAGTGTCCACCGTGGTGATGCGCCGCCGAGTCGAATGCCCCCCAGGAAAATGTAGATCACTGATATGGCGGGCTTTTTTTCAAAGCTGGCGCACGCATTCCAACAGAAAAAGAGCGCATGCAAACTTGCGCCAAAGTGCCTGGATCTATATATTCCCTAGCCTGCTGCACCGCTCAAGCGCTTTGTTCGACAACGCCCCCTTGAGCAGCTTCATCGCGCTGCCGCCCGAATGGCGAAACTGGTAGACGCATGGGACTTAAAATCCCCCGCTCGTAAGGGCGTCCCGGTTCGATTCCGGGTTCGGGCACCATAGATATCAAGGGCTTGCATGATGAACTTCATGCAGGCCCTTATCTTTTCTGTTCCGCAATTCTACAAGCTGTTCCGCAATTATCCCTTCCCCGGCGTCCTGCCGACCGCTCACAATCCACCACCAAGCAACCCAACTGTTACGCTGTTCACTCCAAGGAGTAACACCGATGCCGAACTCTGACCTGCTCCCTTCCCTGCTGTCCAAAATCAATGAGAACCAACTCGCCCTTGAAGCGGCCATCATGGAACTGACGAGCTGGGTTGACCAGCAAGGCGGCACCGAAGTAGCCGACAACGTTCGCGGCGCGCTGGACACCATCGACCGCAACGAAGAGTTCATCAAGCTAACCTTGGCCGTTCTCAACGCTCCCTGACTGATCGTCGGGAACACCTGCAGTTCGTCGCCTCGCAACCTCAGTCCGCACAAACCTCGATTACTGTATGGATATACAGCTTTCGGATTGACCCACCATGAACATCGACGAAGACACCTGCGAGTGGCTTGGATGCCCTACGCCTCTAGAAATGCACAAGCAACACGCCCTGCTCCTGGAGAACGAGATTCAGGAACTGCACCTGCAGCTTCGCAAGGCCCGAGAGGACATCTACGGCCTTGTGCGAATGCACGCTGAGTTATCTACCGAGCGCGACAAGCTTCGGGCAGAGCTCAAGGCGTCCGATAGCGCTCTTGCTAGCTGCAATACAGACCTGGGTTTTGTCACAAGCAAGCTCAATTCACTTGAATGGGCGCTTGCGCGGGCTACAAACGGGGCCTGGGGAAGCGCCCCCATGAAGATTTTGCCGAGTGATCTAAGCTGAAGTTTCTACCGAGGGCTTGCCGATGTGCGGAAGACTTTCACAGTACAGCGGAATTCATGACTTCGTTGCGGTACTGAGCATGCCCAACGCCCTGGCAAACTCAGTGGGTGAGGCACCCCTTGAGCGGTACAACGTAGCACCAACCACCCAGGTCGCCCTGCTCCACCAGCAGGATGAAACGCTGCACGCAGACCTGGTGCGGTGGGGTTGGCGGCCGCATTGGGCCAAGGATAGAGCAGCCCCGATCAACGCCCGCGTGGAGAAAGTGGCCCACGGGCCATTCTTCCGGGCTATTTGGCCACACCGGGCAATCACGCCCGTGGACAACTGGTTTGAATGGGTTGATGAAGGCGGGCCAAAGAAACAGCCCTATTTGATCCGGCGACGGGATGGCGCGCCTGTGCTGTGCGCGGCCATTGGCCAGCTACCCGACGCAGATGAGGGCCCAGGCGAGCATGACGGCTTTGTGATCATCACAGCCGACAGCGCCGGCGGCATGGTGGACATTCACGACCGGCGGCCCGTGGTGCTAACGCCGGAGCTGGCCAGGGAATGGCTGGACCCGGCCACGCCCAAGGAGCGTGCCGAGCAGATGGTGTTGCACCAGGGCGAACCGGCCGAGGCTTTCGAATGGTTCAAGGTCGATACGGCCGTGGGCAATGTGCGAAACAGAGGGCCGGAGCTGATCAGGCCAATGATTTAGAACGGAATCGCACCACTTTATCGCTCTTTACTTAGGTGTGGCATGATAGCTTTTTGACCACACTTTGAGCAGGGAGAGCAGCACAATGCTTAGTGACAAACAGATCGACGACGCAATTAAGGCAGCGCCGCCTGCACCAGGTGAGAGCAGGCAGCCGGAGCACCGCGACTGCATACGATTTGCCTATGAATGGCTTGACGCACAAACAAAAACGAAGGGTATACAGAAAATCCCGTTTGATCTAAAGCATCTAATTCAGCGCTGGGCTGGCAGGTATGTGTCAAGCTCAGACGTCGAAGTCGCAGCGTATCTCCATCCCGAAATTCGCGGCCGTTACCCTTATTTCAATATCAGCTCAAGGCTCACAAGCCCTTCAATTAACCGAATATCTAATCTCGGTGAAACGTACACTCAGACCAAAGGCGAGCATCACGACCTAGCCAGATATTCCCGCTCCGAGTAGGTCATCGCGTCAAAGCCCTGACATAAGCCTGGCACGCCCGCAGTGCGATCAGTCTGAACACAGATTCACTTTAAGAAAAATGCACATGCACGTTCACTCTTATCCGTGCACTCCAAAATTTGCTTAGATGAAAAAACCGGTGACCTACTCCACGAGGACAGCCTGACAATCCACATGACCTCATCGGGCTTGTTACCGGCGTCGGGCCTCATACTCAGATATCTTCCCTTCGACGTGGTGTAAATGCAGCTACTCAGAAACCCACGTGTTTCAGAATTTTCTTCAGCTAGCACAAAAACCGCTTTCTCAAACGCCACAACATTCTCAATCCCGTCACTAGGCAACACACCAATCCAATCGACACCCTGCGATTTGGCTGGCGAGACAAACACCCCTCGGTTATTTTTTATGTGCCCTGGGGTCGGGCATGATTCTTCATCACCTGGCCAAGCCGGGATATCAAAGTACTGGCTACTAGCCCCAGCAGGGAAAATCGCAAACAACTGCAAAAAAATAATCCCTCTTAAGACAAAAAGACGCACGAACTAGCCACCTGATAGATTTCAAAGCCTACTTTTATCAGTCCGCAGATTTTCTCGATGTAGGACTTGTCCGAAACTTCTCGAGAATTTTCCTATTTTCATCACCTCCAAAAAATCCTCTACCTATTCGTTACAGCCCTGACATACGCCTGGCACGCCCGCAGCGCGATCAATCCTTGGTCGCCGGCATCGGTGATGGCGATAATTCGTTGAGCATGCGCTGGGTTAAGTTGGGCTCTCTGGGTTCCATGAACCACGCCGACGGCGCCGGAGGCGGGAGGCACGTTGCAGCCACTGGCTGAATCCGTGGCGTCGAGAAGGACTGACAGCCGCAAATCAGTAGTAGCAAGGCGGTCAAGCAGGCGGGCCTGGTTGCGTTGAGCATCGGAAAGTTCTCGGGTGTGTTGTTGATCGGAGGTGGCCAGCGTCTTCTCCAGGCCCAGGCGCCTGTCCTGCTCGTCGCGCACTTGCTTGATGGCCACCGCGCTGATCCTGTCCAGCTCGTCCTGGTGCAGGCCAGCCTGCTCGGCCAGCGTCTTGCCCGTGCGCCACTCCTGAACCTGCCAGGTGACGCCGGCGGCGCTGGCCATCAGCGCCAGGATCAGCACCACCAGCCCGGCCAGCTTCTGTACGGGCGTCATCACGGCACGTCCTTGAAAAAGATGTGATGCCCCAGGCGCAGCGTTTGCTTGGCCTTCGCCGCCCAGGCCGGAGCCTTGGGCATCGTGGTTGCGTAGTAGTGCGTGGCGCCGCCGGTTGGATCCGGTACCGCGCCGGTCATCACCTGGTCAGCAGCACGCTGGGCCTGGGCAAACTGCGCGGCCAGAATCGGTTTTGCGCCGCTGAGGTAGGCGTAGTTCGGGTCGTTCTGGTTCCAGCAGCTGAACTGCCACGGCTTCAGGCACACGCCGGCGTAGCCCTCCCCCCACCAGGACTTGGCCTTGCCGTCGAACACGCGGTTGCGGATAGTCCAGGCCACGGCGATCTGGCCGGCCAGCCCCTCGCCCCGGGCCTCTCCCCAAATAGTTAGTGCTAGTATTTCTAGATCTTTGGATGACATTATTCCACCTATCAGTTAACAACAGTAAGGAATGCGCAGTGAGTAATATCAAGGATCGTACACCCGCACTTTTTAAGTTCCTGAGCCACGATTATGCAGAGACCATGCTCAAAGGAGACGTGTATATAAGCGATATCTCCGACTTTCGAAATACCGACAAGCACAAACTAACCGTGGGAGATGCAATGGAGGGAATCACAAACTACATCAGCTGCAACGAGATAAAGCAAATAGTAGTCAATAACCACTACATATATTGCACAACTACAAACTTTATTTCCGACTCCTTATTCTGGGCACAAAAAAACAACAAAGAATGTTGCGTAATGATCACCTCACCCCAGGACTTTTTCGACAAAATAAACCGTGACAGCCCAGACATAGAATTCTGCGGGTCAGCAATTTGCTCCTATAAACCTTCAAAAACTTTTGACTTCAAACTTTATCATGAGGTATCTACAAACTATACAACAAGACTCAATACATGCCTAATCAAAGAGCTTAAATATGCCCCTCAATTAGAGTATCGCGCAATTTGGAAACCAAAGACCACTCCAGAAAAAAATATTCTATTAAATTCAGACATATCAAAACACCTAATAAAAATTCATTATTCAAAAATCAATGAAGATGAGTTCAAGCTAGGCAAGCCTGTAACAATAAAGGTTTTTAGACACAAGGGACCGCCTACAATCCTTCAGTGCGGCTACCCTCACAAAATACTTACACCAAGCACTTTCTCAATCGACAGTACTAGATACTTAGGCTTCTCGTTTATCTCAAACCGCCTGTCCTACATCAATATTGAATCAGCAGATATGGGTATGCATAGCGTCGGAAACCACCACACAATAGGAATTAATGCTATTGCAAATATAAGCCACATTGAATTTGAATAATCCCCCCCAAAAAAAACAGAGCGATCACTCAATAACTTATGGTTGTCTAACGTCCGGCCGTGGAAGAAGTAGGTTGAGACGAATAGCCTCTCACTCAGCCAGCAGGTGCTATAGGCCAATCAATGGCGAGCGGGTAACCTTCCTGTTCGGGAACTCGGTTCAGAGCCACGCGGTATTTCTTCCAGGCCTTGAGGGTCGCCAGCTCTGTCTCGGTCCCTTCGTCGATATCGACGGCGTCCTGAAGTGGCGCCATTGCGTAATCAGCCTCGGCTCGCAGGTGCGCGATCTGGGTCTGTGCAGCCGCCACAGGATCAAGCGCAGACGGTGGCAGCTCTTCCTGTGGAGGAAGATCCGGCACCAGGATGTGCAGCGTGATCATGACCTTCAGATCGTACGGCTCGCCATCTTTGGTCACGGTGACCGTGAGTAGGTCGTCTTCAAACGAGATGTTCACCTCGGCGGGATTGTCCGAGGGGTGAAGCCCGTAGCCCCAGCCCTGATCGAGCGGCGGGAATGGGACCATGCCCTGGGTGCCGGTGACGCAGTAGACACCCACGTCCTTGCGATAACAGTTCACATCCGCCCCGCCGAGCGAGACGAAATCGAACTTTTCACCCGCACCAGTAACGTTAATTGCTGCTCTTGCCATGATTAGATCGCCCTTAGTGTGTTGTCGGCCATGCGGGTGGTGTTGCCGGTGTGGTACATCCGCACCCACGGAAGGAACCCGTTGAATGCCGATCGAAAGAGGAACTGGTTATCACCGTTGTAAATCATGATCTGAGCGCCAACGCGGCCAGAACGCCTCAAGGTGATACCTGTTGCATTAATCGACTCCCCGGTGCCGCCGGGAAAGATCGCATTACCGGCGATAAGCGCGCCGCCAAGTTCATCGTAGGCGGCAGTCCAATCTGAAATCCCTACACAGTCTGCACCAAGGCCAAGGTCTCCATTTTTCAGCACTCGCCCTGGTGTGGTATCCGCATTGCCCACGGTCAGCGCCGCTGTTGCAGCAGTGCCCAGCCCCAGGCCCGAGCGCCCTTCAGCCTGATTTCTGCCACCAGTGCCGCCCTTGGCCACCGGCACAACGTTCTCCGTCGATACGCTCCCCAGGCCCGCGAGCGTGGCGCCCCACTGCTGAACCATTTGGTTCACCGCGTCGGCCAGGGCTTTGGGGTAGCCATTGACGGGCACGATCCCGTACCCAGCGCCGCCAACGGCCGGCCCACGGTAGGCTGGAGAAATGGAAAGCGATGTATCGCTGGCTGGGTTGATCACTTGATAGATGCCCTGGTCAGGGCCGACAAACATATCCCCGGCACGGCAGTTCGAGAACTTGGTGCCGACGCCCGTTACTGTCGGGCTCCCGTTCTGCAAGCTCACAGTCCCTTCTGAAAACCAAGAAGCCATAGGTTTCTCCAGTTGAGTGCCCACATCAGCACTTGAAATTAGTTGTAGTAACGTTCTATTGGAAACTTGCAGACGGGAATGCTTAGACAAAAACCATCTGAGCCTTGCCAATAAAATCGTTCTAGGTAGTGCCTCTGATTAAAGATCTGCAACACCGGAACCCCGCCCTCTAAAATTGTGATGCCCGCATATTTCGAGTCGTTTGCAAACCACATTATTCCCCGATCAAGACTCGACACGCTTATAAAATCGTCAGTATCTACTGTTAGATCGCTGTAGTAGATATCTACGAAACGTCCTCTGCCTACCGTCCAATTCTTTGAAAACTTCCCATAACGAACAACCCTATCACTGGACACAAACATGATCCGGTTTTGTGCATCGCGCACTTCAAGTCCGTATTCAGATGAGTTGCTTTGGTCGGAATATTTGCAAGACACAAACTCCATTAAATAGTCTTGCAACACGCTTCCCCCCCGAACTGCTGATGTGACATGAAACCCGGTCCAGTTACCGGAAGACCCTTCAATGGAGGTATACAACCCAAGGCTGTCGTGTGATGCCGATATCGTCCTCAAAAATATTTGGGGCGGTTCCACGGTGCGAATAGGCTTGGCAAAGGTAAACTGCCCTTTGCCTTCCTTGTCAGTGTAGCGAGACTGGATTCTGAACTGCCCTCGCTCGGAGAACACCAGAACTTTGTACACGCTGCTGATGCTGACAGATCCGTGATCGTTTACAGCGACAAAACCGTAGTCATCCATATCAATTTACCTTGACCACTTCTACGACGCTCTCCACAACATTGCGCGTCCACATCTCGCGGTTTTTCCCGCCGCCACCACCGTCCGGCTCGCGGTAATTGATTTGTGTGTAAATCGCAATTCTTGTCCCGCCCAAGTTTGTGTAAGTCGGTAAGCCACCCCAAGTATCAGGGTAACCAGGCTGATCATACGGCGCGTAAACTTTGGGGGTGATCGTGACAAAGCAGGTGGCGGGGTCATAGCCTGGAACATCCATAAGAATGTACTCATAGTTAGAACCTCTTCCGCCACCAGTTGCCGCCGGAACTATCAACACTGCCAACTTCTGTAGGGTGAAATCCTCCATACCTAATGTTTTAACGCCGTTAGCGTCAAACACACTTAAACCAAAGTCCATGCCCGCACCTCCCCTGCAACTTCAATCCAGTCAAAGTCTTAGATTGCCGGTCATTGTCCGACGTACGTCATTACCGTCATACACAGCAAGGCCGTTGTTATTGAGCAAGATCGAGCCGCCAGTACCATCGCCGCGCAGCACGAATGTGCCCGCCTTCACATTGATCTCCAGCAGCGGGCGCCCCCTGGAGTCGATAGCCTCGGATCGCAGCGTCATGCCCAGGATGATCTCCTGGATAAATGCCTTGTTGATCACCGCCTGGTTGATGAACACCTGGCCGCCGCTCACAACGAACGGCGTTATCAGCTGCCCACTGACCTCGTCGACAATCGCGAAGCGCTGCGCAAACGCCAGGATCTCTGACGTTTCCCCGTCACTACCCAGCGCCAGGGCCGCCATTACTGTCTTGCCGTTGGCCGTGGTCTTGGTTTTGATCGTGGTCTGAGCAGATACCTTGCCGTTGAGATCGACAACCGTCTCGTTCACTTGCTGAACCGAGGCATTGGTCTGTCCGATGCTCGACTGCAGGGTTTCCGAGGTTCTGGCCAGCGCCTGGTTGGCGGAAGCCTGGACCTTCTTCTCAACCTCAAAGCTGGCCGTCGCCTCCCAGGCCTTGATCGCGCCGGCAAGATCACCGGAACCATCATCGCCGCGCACCGAAGCCCGTAGCGCCTCATTGCTGGACGCTTGAGACGTGACCTTGCCGTCGAGGTTGGAGACCTTGGTGTCGAGGCCGGTGATTGCCTGCGCATTGCCGGCCACCTTCCCCTCGGTCAACTCCAGGTCGCTTTTAAGCTGAGTCAGTTGCGTGGCTGCCGTCTGCTTGTTGGTGGCCACCACCTGCTCCAGCACGGTCAGCCCGGACTGGTTCGCCCCCACCCGCGCCTCCATCGTGGTGAGTTGCCGCGCCATTGCATCGTTTTCCGAGGCCCGCGTGCGCTTCTCAACCCCGAAGTCCGCTGTCGATTGCCAGCCTTTCACCGCATCCGCCAGATCGCCCGCGCCATCATCGCCACGGGCGGCCGAGCGCAATGCCTCAACCGATGTAGCCGTGGCCACCACCTGGCCCTCGATCTCCTCGATCATGCTGGTGACCAGTTGAACCTGCTGGGCCAGCGCGTTGGTGGTTTGCAGGATCGTGCCGATGTCCTTCCAGTACAGCGGGTTTGGCGGCGCTTCGCCGGCCGGTACCGGGCCAGTCGCCTGGTACAGGTGCCCATCCTTTTGCGTGAATGCGCCGGCGCCGTATGGCTTCGTCGGGTTGTATGGCTCTGCCCCGGTGATCTGCCCCAGCAGCCCCTCCAGCTCTGCCTTGGCCTCTTTCAGCCGTTCGTTGACCGATCCGTCGCCGTCCCCCGAAATCAGCGCAATCTCTTCTCGCAGGCCTGGATACAGCGCGCCCTTGCCGATTTTGTCGGCGAAGTACTTGTCGTACTCGGTCTGGTCCGAGCTGGCCTGGCCATTGACCGCACCAGGGATCGGGAAGAACGGGCCAACGTTGCCGGTCCGGTCCACCAGGCGCGCCCAGAAAAACAGGCTCGCGCCCGCCAGCAGGCTGTGCATTTCATGCGTGGCCTGCGGGTAGCTGAAGTCGCTCAGCTTCTTGGCGGTCTCCAGATAGGGCGACTCGCTGTACCAGACCTCCGTGCGCTGGGTGTCCTCAGCACCTGGTGGAAAACCCCACTGGATGCCAATGCCGTAGACCAGGCTGGTGGTGGTCAGAAACGCCACCGCCGGCGGCAGGCCGACCTTACCTTCCAGGTTGGTCAGGTTTGAGCTCTTCCAAATCGAAGAAATCTCAAATGCGCTCACTGAACGCACCCGGGCCAGATAGGCGCCCGAGTAGATGCCCGTAACGTCAACGCTCGTCGAGCCAGTGCGCTGCAGCTTGATCCAGTTGCCGTTGTCCTTGCGCCATTCCACGTCATATGCGACCGCGCCAGCAACGGCGGGCCAAGAGATGTTCATGGTGCTGATAGAGATACCCTGGTCCACGGAGTCATTCGAGGAGATGCTGACGCTCGCCGGCGCCGGAACCACAGTGATCGGCACAACGCTGATTGGGCGTTCTTCCAGGCGGGCACCGGTGTCGATGTGCGCGAATTTACTTGGGTCGTACTGCACGGCCGAGATTTCAAAGACGCCGGGCTCCGGCCGGGCCACGCTCACCACCCTATACAGCGGGATGGCGAGATCGTCGGCATCCAGCGCCCACACCAGTTCGGGCTCGGGCGCAACGGAGTAGGCAACGGTAATGGTGACCTCCCGGCCGCTGACCAACTGCACGGTGCGCCCCTCGCACTTGCCGTCAGGCAGGTTGAGGATCAATCGGTCCCCGGGTTTGGCCTGGGTGTCGCGGTCTAGTTTGATGACTTTGCCATTCACCGCCGAGATGCGTCCGCCCACCGGACGGCCAGCCAGAAGTTCGTCGGCGATCGGGATCACGTATCCAGGCAGCGGAATGCGCCCGTCGAGACCAACCTTGAAGGTAACGGCCCGGTCCTTGGAGTTCGTCAGCAGCGCCCACTTACCGCGGCGCTGGGCCTCGGATTCGCGGGTGCAACCGATCGCACTGATTTCCAGCGGATTGTCGCCGTAGCGCCGCTGCAGCTTCTGGTCGGTCACCGCGGTGACGTCGGTGTCGTAGTTATTGAGCGGGTTGTCGTAGCTGATCAGCGCACGGGTGTAACGGGTGCGCTCCGATGCGCTGGAGTATGTGAACTTGCCATCGATGACGTTCGCCCGGGTATAGGCAAAGTCGAAGTCAGTAGCACGCGGCATATCCGACAGGGTGAAGACCTGGCCCTGGGCCCAGTAAGTCATGCCCCGGTAAATCGCGGAAATGTCGCGCAACAGCGACCAGGCATCGGCCTTGCTCTGCAGGTTCAGGTTGCAGATAAAGCGCGGCTCCTGGCCGCCCTTCCCGTCCGGCACCAGTTGGTCGCAGTACTGGGAAATTCGGTAGAGCTCCCACTTGTCCACCATCCACGGCTTGATACGGCGGCCGAGACCGAAGCGGTCAGCGGTGGTGATGTCGTAGGTCATCCAAACCGCGTTATCGGTCCAAGCTTGCTTGAATGTGCCGTCCCAAATCCCCGTGTACGATCGAGCCACAGGGTCGTAGTTGCTCGGGACCTGCATCTTCTTCAGCTTGGTCTCAACGGTCACCGCCGGGATGCTACGGAACTGCTCAGCCGAAAACTCGATATAGAGCAGCGCAGTGTTCGGGTACCGAATCTTTGCGTCGATCACTTCCGTGAAACCAGTAATCTGCATGGTGTCGGCGATTTTGTTGTTGTTCTGATTGGCGGTCAGCCGAGTAACTTTGAGCAGCCAGCCCGTAGTCGCCTTCGGTAAATTGATTCGTCGGGTACGCTCGTAGGTGCTGGTGGTTTTGCCGTCGACAGCCTCGCTCAGGACTTCCTGATACGCGCCGCCGTCAGTGGCCACCTCAACTTTGTAGGCGATCCGATATCCGTTGATGTTGCCACCAGCGTCAATGGACTGAAGCATCGGCCAAGCAAAACGAACGCGCACCGCTGAAAGCTGAGTGTTGCTGATTGCCCGAACCCACGGCGTACTGCTACGCAGCTCGGTGCTGATGGTGGTTTCGTTCTCAACAGATGGAATGCCCTGGATATAGGTCTGATCCACCGCACCGGTGCGCCACTCCCACTTCACGTTGGGAAAGTTCATGTTCCCCTGCGGGTCTTGCAGTGGTGTGTTGTCGAGGAAGATGTCTCGCGCCGTTGGCGTGCCTTCAAACTCACCCTCGCCCACAGCGATCAGCATCTTGGCAATTGCGACAGAGCGCAGGCTATCCGGAGCTTCAGTTGGCGTTTTCGGCTTATCTTCGCCGCCTTTGGCGCCGTGGATATCAATCTTGCGTGCTGCGCCCATGCTTTCCTCCAGGTAATGAAAAGCCGCCTCATGGGCGGCTGCGGTGCTTCAGTTTCTGGCTACATCTGGTCTTCGGCATAGATTGCGGCGCTGATGATCGCCCCGCCCACCCGACGCTTGCCGTAGCAGAGCGGTACCGGGTTGCCAGATGCAGTGGTGTTCTTGGCACTGCCGAATGCGTAGCCAGGGGTGTTCTCAGGGGCTGCGCTGGTCTTGAGGCCGCCGGCCTGAGGGCTGAGCATTTGAATCGCGCCCCCAATAGCCATTGAGCCGCCTCCCATGCCGACCGCGAGCGCCGTAGCGGCTGACCACCCAAGCGGGTTCCACCACGCCAGCGCCACAATCACAACACCAATGATGGTTTGAAGAAGCCCAGCGCGCTTGCTGCCACAAATCACTGGAGCTATACGAATGTCGCCGGAGCCGCTGTAGCCGAGCTCTTTCTCTTCAAGGTTTTTACTTCCCCTGAAAACCGCGAACTCGATACCTCTAGACTTTGCGTTCGACAGGAATCGCTCGAATCCAGGGATCTGCACGCAGAGTGCCTTGATAGCCTCTGCTGGCGAGCGCACAGATAGCCTGAACGAACGGCCAAACTGCCGAAGTTGTCCGTAAAGCAAAATCGTGGTCATCGGTTGATATTCGATAGCTAATGCGGCCATTACCTTTCTCCAGCTGTAAAAAAACCACCCGTAGGTGGTTTGTTGGTATGCCTTGCCTATCTAGCGCAAGACCTCACTACATCGGTGACTCTCTCGAGCGGAGATTGCCAGGTTCTATAGAAGTGGTAGCGCACGGTTGATCCGTTTTTGCTGGGAGTCACATCAACCAGATGCAGCGGCGCCTGCGCATCCGGGGCCAGGATCGTGTAGTTATCACCTGATGTTTGCAAAGTTCCACCGATCCCCGCGCCAAGCACCGTGGTGCCCTGCCATCCATCTCGAATGCACTCAGCAACCGCCTTCGCTGGCTTGCTTGATTTCAGGGACAAAAGTGGCGGGTTGCTTCTGGTATCGCCAACGCTGGCACACCCCGCCAACATCGCCACCGCTACCGCCGCTATCAAAATCCGCATGTCGTTCCCTCTTTGGTTTGGCGGGACTGTAGCACCGGGGGACGGATGCAAAAAGCCCAGCGCGGGACTGGGCCCACGGACATACTCACCATTCGTAATAGTTGACACCATTTTCAATTCGAGGCTGCAGTATGTAGCCATCTCCCTCGATGGCTCGCTTTCCTGCGCCACTGTAGCTACCACCGAATCCACCTCGAATGATCAAGGCACCATCGTTGTGAACGGACCCTGCAATCCTTCCGCCCCTCTCGATCAATACCGCCGAATCACGCGATATGGAAAATGAACCCTGGCACGCCCCAAAAATCCTTACCCGTCCTCCACCTGACACAGAGATTGATCCTTGGTTTACCCCGTTTACGATAACGGTCGCACCATTGGTTATGGATATTGAGCCCTGAATCGTTCCGTTGATTACTACAGTGCAACCTGTAATTTCAAACCCTGTCTTATGCACCCCATCTAGCGACCGATCACTAGTGATCACTGTAAATGGCACTTTGCGACCATCAATGATGCTGTAGCCCGCCATGCAGAATCCCTCCCTGCCTATTTGAATAATGGCAATACCATAGCACTCGGGTTTTATTTCTGCTTGGTGCCCTCTTTGCCCTGGCCAGGCATCCAGCGTGGATGGAATGCCAGTAACTGAATAGAGGTTCGGCGTAGTAGCTTTGTGCCTTACAAATGGAGATTGTCATGACTAAAGAAGAAAATCTGGCAAAAACCTTTCTGGAAGCCCTTGAAAGCACCGAGGTTGGCAAGAAAATCACGTTCAGCTTCCACGGACTTCCAGTCCCTGTAGATGTTAAGTACACGCTTGCAGGTGGGTGGATAATTGAGCAGCACCTTATCCCTGGCATGGCTTTAGAAATCACCAAAGGTGAGCCAGGAGCCCTTGCGGGAATCGAGATCACCATTCAGCCGCAAAAGCCGCTGGAATAAAAGGACTCCCAGTCCTTCGCCTGCAAGCCCAAGGACTGGGGTTGCGCCAATATCGGCGCGCATAAAGACAGGGCGTTTTGCATGTCCGAAATGAAAATGACTGACGACTCGACGAGCTACAAGATCTGGCCGTTCCAGTCGGCGGAGGTTTCTATAAACGGGGACCGGAATAACGGCGGGATCAATCTTGTGGGTAGCCCGGAGCTGATTGAGCTCATACATGAAGCAACTGAAGAAAACGGCTTGCGGCAGCTACTGCTGTCGATGAACGCGCCGGACCGGGCGTTCATGACGCTCGGCTGCCTGACCGGAGACACTGACGCAGCTTATTATTCCTACGTTGAGTTCACCCCGAGAAACCAAGCGCTTGCAAGAAGAGAAGATTTGATCACCGGGCTACATCAGTTATGGCTGAACTGGTCAACGACGAATTGCGCTGCTTATCCCGGGCTCGCCGATGCACTTCATCAAAATGTAAAATGGGAATATCGGAAATTTTCGTTTCGCGGAAGCGAGCCGCAATATCTGATAACGATATATCCGCGTGCCCGCTCTGCGCAGGATCATGCTTCTCTACTTTCATGGGTTCACAATTTCCTCTGCAGTGTCGATCCTAATAACCTTCAGCGCACGCTTTAGGCTAAGTCACTTGGCGCTCTTCGCTGATTGGTGTCTGAGGATCAGGCGCGTACGGTCATGCCAAGGCCCGCCGTATACGATGATTTCGGACGGCCTGCCGTACAGGTGATGCAGCAGGAAAGGTCCCGGGCCGAAGGTGTTGGGTTCTTCACCGGGCAATGCCGGATCGGCGCCCAGGTAGATGCCGGCGTGGTTCGGGTGCACCGCGCGCCCGACGTGCATGACGATCATGTCGCCACGCCGGGGGCTGTTCACACGCTCAAAACCCGCCGCCTCGTAGTGCTGCTCATAAAGACTGGCGTTCTCCGCACTCTCCCACCAGCCATCGACGCGTTGGAATGCCTCGAACTCAATCCCCCACTCACGCTGGTACCAGTCAGCGCAAACCTGCCAACAGTCCCAGGCGCCGTGCACGAACGGGCGCTTGAGCAGCGGCACGCTGCCGGTCGGCGTGATCGTGCGCAGGTCGCCCTCGGGCCAGCTCATAATGTGCCAGGGTAAGGCCGTGGCCTCACACATGGCCAGGTCGTGCGGTGACGGCCTGCTAGTGGCGTCCGGGTGCGAGTGAACGATGCCGATAACGTCGCCCAAGTCTTCCGCAGCGGCGTAGTCCTCGGGATCGAGCCGGAACTCTTCGTTCGGTTCCGTGGCGATGTTTCGGCACGGGAAGTACTTCTGCTTACGCCCGATGGCCAGCAGCAGACCGCAACATTCTTTCGGGTACTGGGCCGCCGTGTGCGCCTGGATAGCAGCGATGATGTGCTTGCGCATGGTCAGCTCCGGGCAATGAGGGATACGGCGGGGAATCCACCGAAGGACAGTTCGTTGTTCTCGCCGAAACGCAACTTGCAAGACGACAAGCAGCCCTTGCACTGGTCCAGGGCCGGGTCGTCCGTGGGATTGTCCTCGTCATCGAACATCGCCGCACCGGTGTAGCCGCAATCAGGCCCACGGTAGCCATTGGTCATGGCCCAGTGGCAGAACGTCGTCATTTGGCGCCCTGGCAGACCGTGGTTGTCTATCTCGCCCGGAGAGGACAGCTCCCAGACCACGGCTTCCCCGTCCTCGCTGGTTTTCTGGTCGATGTACCAGATCTCCAGCGCTTCCTGGGTCGGATCGGCAGTTGGGTTTCCCTCGGGGAAGTTTGCCGCGTCCAGATACTTGGCCAGCGTCTCGCGAACCGTCAGCTTGAACTTGAGCAGGTCCTCGAAGGCGAGGCATAGCGCGGTGACCCGCCCATTCACGTTGCCGGCGGCGAAAGTCGGTCGAGAGGCGGTGCCGTCGCTGCTCGAAGAAATGCCCTCAATCTGCACTGGCCAGGCCGCGTACTCTTCGCCCTGCCACCAAATCGACTTGGCCGGGAGCTCCTCATCGGAATGCTCGTAGGCCAGCAGTTCTTCGGGTGTATGCGGAATAGCGTGCCCGTGAAAGCGCAGGTAATCCGCGCCGTACTCGGTCCCGTCAATTTCAAACAGGCGAATCTCGCCGCCGGGCTCCAGTTTCTGGATGTCCGTGATCAGTGCCATGGGCGGTTATCTCAAGGGTGAAAGGTTTGCTGGAAGGTTGCGGTGATGGCGTAGACCTGACCGCCACGGTGCACGGGCTTGTAGCCGTTGCACTTGTAGAGCCCCAGATCCCCAAGGGGTGGCGTCCAGAGAAACGCCTTTGCCCCCTTGTGTCGATCAAGGAACGCCTTGATTAACAGAACCCGTGGCTTGGCGCCGGTGAAGGTGAGGGGCCAGGACTGGGACTGGTTGTTAAGGCCGTCCTCGACCGACTGCTCGTACCCGTCCCCGAACTGCTTGGTGCGGACGCGCTGGGCGACATCCCCTTCCGCGCCCTTCTCCGTCGCCCAGGTGAATCGTTCGATTGCCATACTTCACCCTCTTGCGTTTTGGCGGCTCACACCATTTTGGCGCCAAGACTTGGCGATCTCTTCTTTCGCGACGCTGCGCATGCGCTCCTGCATGTTTCGCTGGAAGAGTTCTGTATCAAGTTTGTCGCCATCCGACTTGCCCGACTCTTCATCCGTCATGACCATAATCGGCATGGTGAGGCTAACCGAAGTCCCTCCGCCGCCCCCGCGACCAGTCAATGCGGACATCCCAGGCACGCCTCCCGTAGTAAGCGGCGTGACACTCCCGCCGTTTGCACCCGTCATCAGGTACGACTTTCCACCCTCGTTGTAGAGCTCTGGACCGAGCTCGTTCACCTGGTACAGAGAGTTCGGATTAACGGGGCCGCCAGTTGCCCTGAAGCCACTGAGGTAGGTACCTGAATAACCGGCCGAGGACGCGCCGAGGTTTGACGATGTGGCACCAGCAGACCCAGCTGCCAGCCCATTGCCGCCACCCGCGGCGCTGCCGCCCAAGTAGCTGGCCGCTGCCCCCACCAAACTGCCCAACAATGCCGAACTGGCCTGGCGGGTGGCAATGCGCGCCATGTCTGCCAGGATCGACTTGGTGAAGTCAGCAAACGACAGCTTCCCGGTCATGGCGAAGTTGACGATTGAATCCTCCATAGAGCTGAACGCGTTGCCGAACAGGCTCTTGGTCTGCCCTGCGATGTTTTGCGCCGAATCCAGGTAGTTGGCCCAGGCCGATGTAGCGCCCTTCGTCCAATCGCCCTGAGCGGCCTCCACATCCGCGTAGTTTTGCCGGATCTGGTCGGTTGCCTTTTTGTTCGCATCGGCGAGCGCCTGCGATTTTCGGGTGAATTCTTCGTCCGACATATTGCGCGATGGATCGGAGCGCTGGTTTTCCAGATCCAGCGACTGCTGTGCAAACCGATCTTGCTGACTGTTCAGCTCCCCGTTGAGCGCGTTTTGCCGATCTCCCTGGCCAACGCCGAGCACAGCACGCTGTCCGGCAAGCTCCAGCGCTCGCTGTTGCTGCCCTAGCGCCTGCACGTACGAGCTGATCGCCCGCTCCTGCTTAGCGAGTCGCCCGGTCTCATTGGTAGCCAACACTTCAAGTTGGCTATCGGCATCCTTCTGCGCCTTGACCATCCCTGCGCGCGCGTCGGCTATCTTCTGGTCGAGTTGAATGCTTTGCGCTGCCGATGTGCTTTTCTTGCCCTTGGCGGCTTCCAGCGCCGCAATCTCGGCCTCGTACGCTGCCGTGGTCTGGTCGAGCTGATTGCCGATCAGCGCCTGGCGCCGCAGCAGGTAATCAGCCTCTGAAAGCAGGCCGGCCTTCTGCGCCGCGTCCAGTCCCTTCTGGTAGTTTTTGTAGGTGTCGGTGATGGCAGCCAGGTCGTTCTTGGCGCTGTTGAAGCTGGTCAGGTCGACCTGGGTGCCGGGCGCTTTGGGATCTTTGAACTTGGCGTTGATGTTCGCAATGTTCTTATCGACAGCGTCCTGCTGTAGGCGCGGATCGTTTGGCGAAACCTTGCGGATATCAGCTAGTTGCTGCTTGTAGTCCTCAAGCTCTTTGGTCCGCTTATGCTCATTGGTCAACGACGACTTGGTCAGCGCGTCAACTTTGGTCATGGCAGTAACGGCCGCACCCTGTGCCTTGGCCTGCTCGCCCTCCCACTTGGCGATATCTTCCTGGGCGGCTTTCTCATCTTCCAGCATGTTCAGGCGGTTTTGCCGGAACTCGATCAAGGCATCCTTGGACTTTTGGTTTTGGAATAGGCCATCCATGCCCTGGGCTTCAGCCAAGCCAGCGCGGGCATTTTCGATGTCCGCGTTGATATCTCGGCGGCCGGCATTTTTGAGGCCATCGGCTGCCTGAGCAACCGCGTTATAAGCCCTCTCCCAAAAACTGAGGTTCTCCAGGATCTTCGGTGTACGCTCATTGATGGCATCGGCGTACTGCTCTGTGGCCAGTTTCACCGCGCCGGCGTGATCGCCTTGCTCTTCCAGTGCCGCGATCTGCGAGTAAACCGAGGCTGTCAGGTAGTGGTATTGATCATTCAGCGCGGCAGACGCCTTGACCGGGTCGTCGGCCAGCTTCACGAACTCCGCGACCGTCTCGCTGACCGCCTTACCGGTGGCTTCCTGCATCGACACGGCAGCCTGGGTAATCCCGGTGAAGCTATCACCAGCGATCTTTCCGTTGTCCGCCAGCATCGCTAGAACGGCAGCAGCCTGGCCAGTGGTGCCCACGGTAGCGCTGACCTGCCGCGCCATGTCGCCCAACTGGCCCGCACTCACGCCGGCGTAGTTGCCAGTAAGGTTCAGGGATTTGTTGTAGCGGTCCTGCTCTTCGCTGCCCTTGTAGTACGCAACGGCCAGGCCGCCCACAGCAGCAGTGGCCAACGCCAGCGGCGCCAGGATGGCGAGCAGACCAGCAGCACCAGCACCAGCTCCGGCGCCCAACTGAGCCACGGCGCGTACGCCGCTACCCCAGTCGCCAGAGGACAGCGCATTACCCAGTTGCACAACGTTTTCCTGTGCCTGACGGGTGCCGAGGCGCAGCTTGTCGAATCCCGTGGCGGTCTTTTCGAGCTTGGCGTAGTCCTTGTCGATCTTGCTCAGGGCAGTGTTGTACTGATCCTGGCTGATGCGGCCGGCGTCCAGATGCTTACCAAGCTGCTCGACCTGAGTGTCAAGCTTCGCCAGTGCGGCGCGGGCCGGGTCGATTGCGCCCAGCAGGCTGTTCAGGGCCTTCTGTTCGTCCAGGGCAGACTTGGCCAGGGCCACCTGCTGCTTGTCGAGCTGCGCGGAGATCTTCGCCGCCTCGGCCTCGCCATAGGCGCCGGTCTTGGTCAGCTTGGCAAGAGCCTCACGCTGCTTTGCCAGGTCCTGGGTAGTCTTAGCGCTGGTGGACAGCGACTTCTCCAGGGCCTGCATTTCGTTCATCAGCGAAACGGCGGACTGCTCGGCCCGGCCGCCGGCCTTCGCCATTTCATCCAGGCTCGTTTTTGCCTGGATCGCATCGGCCGAGTCGATCTTGACGCCGAGTTCTGCAATGTTCATCGACTCACCTTGAATAAGTGCCCGTGGTTACGGGCTGTTTTCCCTTTCCTCCGCCATAACGCGCAGGGCTTCACCTTCCAGCACCTGAAGGTCAGGGAAGATTTCAGCGAGTTTCTTTTTCTTGATGCCGAGGAAGCCGGCCACGTCGCGGATGCAGTTGTAGTCGAGACCGATCGCGCCGCCGGCGCCTGCTCGCCACTGGGTGGACATGCGGTTGAAAAGGAGGAAGGCAGGCCAGTTACAGGGCCAGACCTCCACCTCCTCAACCAGATCTCCCGGGGCAAGGCCGAACATCCCGATAATCGCGTCGGGCACGCTCGGCGAGTACATGGCGCGGGCGGCGTCGGTTAGTTTCCCAGGCGGGCCTGGTTATATGCGCCTTCATGGGCTTTAACGACCGCCTCGGCGGCGCCCTGGCAGGACTTCACGAATGCAACGATGTTGTCGTCGTTGTATTCGTCGTCGAAGCCCCAGCCTACTACCAGATCCTTGATCTGCTGGGTTTGCTGCTCGGTATCCACGGCCACAATTTCTGACCATGACGGTTTATCGCCCAATGCGGCCTGCGCTTTCTTCCGCTTCTCGTTCCATTCATCGAACAGAGCAGCAAGCTCGGCGCGATCCCGGTACTTGAAGGTGAACTCAACCTTCTCAGGCGCGCTGCCGACGATTGGAATCAGCACTGGAGCAGCGAAAGTGGCGTTCTGCGCGATACGGATCTTGGCCATGGGTTACACCACCGCAGTCAGGTAGCGAGTCGGCTCGGCCTGTAGCGCAAGGTTGACGGTGCGCGTCAGCAGGTTGTTACGAGACACCGCCGGCTGTTTGGAGAACGACGTGTAGGCGCCGTACAGCAGCGTGTCATTGCCCGGCAGGTTCAAACGTGCGGCCTCGACCTGCTTGCCCGCATCGGCCTTCATCAACACCTTGTTGAAGTCTTGAATCGGATCGTCGGCAAGGGTCAGTACCATGCTGGCAGCCGACTTATCGGTGGGAATCTGCTTGCCCTGGTCGTCTTCGAGGAAAACCACGTCGAGGTAGTTCTGCTCGCCACCGGAGAAGGCCACATCGGAGATTTGCGGGATCTGAACCCAGGTCAGCACCTTACGCATGGCCCCGGCACCACCACCGACAGGGAAGGCCTGGGTGTCGGTAGTGTCGATACTTTCCAGGGTGATTGCAGTAGCAGTCGCCGCCTTCACGCGCACGACCTTGCTATCCAGCTTGCTCCAGCCGGAAGTGAGCAGGACGATGTCGCCCGCAGCCAGGGTGCCGCCGACAACGGTGGCCACGGCCTCAGCGGCGTTGGTGATAGTGGCAAATGCCAGCGCAGCGGCATAGGTCGCGGCGTGCTGGAAGGTGCCGCCGTTCGGGATTTTGTAGCCCATGGGTATTTCCTCTTTGCAGATATGAAAAAACCCGCTCAATGGCGGGCTCGTGGGTTTGCCCAATGGGCGGGATCAGTTCGTGTCGGCTCGGTACAAGAACGAGACCGGGACGGTATAGGTGGAATCGCCGGTAATACCGGGGCCCTGGTCGACCGGCGACATCGTCACCACGGTGACCGGGTCCTTGGTGTCCCTGGCGTACAGCGGGAACAGATCTGTCAGTTCAGCTGCTATCGGGTTCGTCTTGGTCTTGCCGGTGCCCGCCGGCGCGATGATGCTTACTTGGAACACACCGGTGAACAGCCGGTGATCACCGCCAAGCGTGTTGCTCGCGGTGTCGCCCGGGATTGTGAAGGCTCGCAGGTAGGTCTCGCCCGCCGCCGGCGTGTAGGCCGTGTTCTCGAAGACGATCTTCAGCTTCTCCGACCTGGCAGCGCTCCAAGCGATGAGCTTGGCCTCGTAGATCGAAGCGATGATTGCGTGACTCATACCTGGTTGTTCCTTATGGCCTCCACCACGATCTGCTGAAAGCGAGCCACGGTTACCCGGACCATGCCGCCAGGGGCCTGGGTCGAATGGCCGAACTCCAGCGGGATCGCATAGGGCAAGTTGTTGATGATGTAGGCCATCTGGCCGGCGGTGAAGTCGCTCATTGCAGCGACGAGCGCGGCAGTGGTTTCGGCGCCGCTGGGGTCTACCTCGTCAAATGTGACGTTTTCGACCACGCCGAGCGAGATGTGCCAGTTGGCCCGGAACCGGCCGCCGACGTAGCCATCGGGCGCCTTGATGTCCATACCGTCGTTGAGCTTGCGGCCCCTCTTCAGCCTGCCGCCCTTGGTGAGGTTGGCCGGATCACTGCGCAATGCGCTGTTGTGATCGTCGACAGCCTTGTTGTACTGGGTCGCGACTGCGTTCTCAGCCCAGATCTCCGGGTTGCCCACGGGTGACATGCGGATCAGGCTGCTGCCGACCTCGATGATGATCTCTCGCACACTGGCGTCGATTGCTTCGCTGGTCTGGGCGGCGAACTCGGCGAGGCTCAGGGCGAAGCTGCCGGATTGGCCGGTGCCTGACCGGCTCAAGAGCGCACCTGCAGCTCATACAGGATCGGCGTGCCGGCGGGGTTGATCTCTTTCAGTGGCGGGACGATTGACCAGGTGCGGCCTTGAGCGACCACCTTGTCGAGCAGGCCCGGTACCCAGGCCAAGCCCTGCGCGGCGATCTTGAGCTTCTTGTCGCCCTGCCGGATGAGGCTGTTGTTTTGAAATTCGAGGCCGGTGAAGTCAAGGAGGATGCCCTGGGCGATTTGCTCGACGGTTGCTCCTGGCACTTCGCCGCCCTGTTCTGGGTCGTACTCTCCCTGCTCTGTCTTGCTGATGGTCACGGGCTGGCCGAACTCTGTGATCATCTCCAGAGCCATCACGGCCATTTCGTCGTAGAAGGCCATGGTGGCTCCAGATGTTAAAAGCCCAGCGCGGTGGCTGGGCAGTTTGAGTTAAAGCTTGAGAGGCACGCTTCGAGCCGTCGCCTTTTTCTCAGGGAACAACTCTCTCCGCTCGTTGAGTAGCAAGGTAGCGAACTGTGCGGCCTTTGAAGCCGCCAGTTTATTTGGCTCGCTTCCTATAGCAACAAGCGAGGAAAGAGCAGCGCTGGCATAAGCATCCCAAGCGTCTTTTTCATCCTGATTCGGGTGTTTTCTAACTATCTGATGCTCTGCCATATCGACTTCCTTTTTGATGGAGTCGCAAGCCTACGCCCGATTATGCCCGCACAGCAAACAGCCCCCTTTTCTGGAGGTAATCAGCAAACTGAGTGGCGCTCGGCCGATCCGGCGCTGCCGGCAGCAGCCGGTTGCTGGTGGACGGGATAGCCGCATACTGCCGGGTTACCGCACCTTCGACACGATCCAGCAGCACCGCGCCTTTGCGTTTTTCCACCGGGTCGATATCGTCCTGATAGATCTCAGCAGCCAGGGCCATCTGCCCGTACTGGATCCTCGCCGGAAGGTAGTTGTTCGGCTTGATCTCATAATCCAACCGCACCTCCTGGCGCGGCCAGGCCAGCCCCTGCTCGCTGCTGGTCTTGCGGCCCTTCCAGGTCATTCCATCCATAGCCAAAGCGGCCCGGCGCAGCAACGCTTCCTGCGCTGGAACACCGTCAGGAATGACCGTGCCGAACTTCACGGCATACATGGCCAGATCCTCGGCGCTCGCGTAGCTTTCGGCGTCAGGCTTGCCGGTGCCGTCCTCGATGATGAGTGTCATGCGTCAACTCGCTGGAATGGTTTGAAGATTGGCCGCCGGGTCACCGGCAGCCAGCAGTATCAGGTCTTGGGCAGATCAGCTACGAGCTTTTCCAAGGAATCTTTCGAGGCGTTGGCCCGGTACGGAACCTTGGCTTCGTCCAGCTTCGCTTTCAACGCCGCGATTTCACCGGCCTCGTCAGCGGTCGGCGGGATCGCAGCCTTCTTCAGCGCTTCGACCTCGTCGCGCAGCGCGTCAACCGTGGTGCGCAGGCCATCACGTTCAGTAGTCACTTCGACAACAGAGTTGTGAATGGACAAAAGCGCATCGAACAAACGAATTGGCAGTTCACCGGCTTCTGGGTGCTCAAGTGGAACCAAACCTTCGGCAGCAGCAATCAGCACACGCAGAGAATTGCTCTCGGCCTGGAGCCGGCCAAGCAGTTCTTCTACCTGGGATTGATCCTCACCGACCACAAGCACAGAGATAGACGGGACCAGGTCTCTCATCGTTACCGTTGGAGTATTTTCAGCCTCATCCTCGCGGCTCTCGGTAGCGCTTGCGTCGATGATGCGCAAACCATTCGCCTTGGCCAGTGCCTTCACGTCTTCCTGGTACTGGTGGAATGGGCCCGGCAAATACCAGATGTTTTTGTTGCTCATGATCTCGTCCTCGCCAAGTCGGGCACCAGGCCCGACTCAGCTTTCAGGGTTACTTGGAAGCGTCACCGATCAGGGCAACACCAGCGGTGTGCTTGATGCTGGTCGCGGTCTTGTCCCAGTTGGTGCCGGTCGCCAGTTCGGCGTCGGTCGGAGACTTGCCGCCGGTGGTGGTGTCCCAGGTGTAACCCTTCAGGCCCAGGCCGAAGGTGTAGTCGGTCTGGAGCGTGGTTTCGATACGCTCCTTGCCGTTGGTGGTCTGGACGTTGCTGATGATGTCGCGGCCGTCGTGGACGAGCGCAGCGCCCTGCACCAGGGACAGGATGATTTCCTTGTTCGGGGTGCCGGCCTGCATCAGCGCCGGGGCATCCGTAACGATGGAGATCTTGCCGAGGATGTCCACGACGCGGACGTTGCCCGCCTGGAACAACTGCTGCTGGTTCGCCAGGTTCTGGCCTACCAACTTGTGGTAGCTGGTGCCCTGCATCACCTGAGTGACCAGGTTCTGGCTCGCATCGCCGAACTTCGCATGGGCGTTGTTCAGGCCCGCGTAGGTGATGCCAGCGGTAGCCGACACATCGTTGACCGCGGTGGCCTGTGCGGTGATTGCAGCAACCAGGGCAGCGATCGCGGTGTTCAGCTGGTCCTTCAGCAGGATTTCAGCGAACGCGCGGCTAGCGACTTCGATACCTTGCGCGGTTGGGCGCTCCAGCCAGGTCATCTGCGACGGCTCGTAGCGGATCGGGCCGAAACCGCCGGCTACCTTCACCGAAGTGTTCTTCAGCTCGGTCAGATCGGTTGCAGCAACCGCGGCGTTCGCGCTGTAGCGATCCACGCGACGTTGGGCAGTGGCCAGAGTCTGGAAGAACGACTCTTGGAGGAAGTCGCCAGTGAAGCCGTCCGGAGACAGCACGATTGCACCGCGGCTGGCAGCGTTGAAAGCGGCGAGATACTGATCCAGCGTCTCGAGAGTCGCCGGCATGATGTATTCGTTGAAAACCTGCATTTGCGACAGGGACATGAGTTATTTCCTTACGATTGTGGGAGATCCGGGAACCGGCTCGCAATTGCGGCCGTACGTTCCTCTTTGGTGCCGCCGATTTTTCCTTTTGCGGCCCCGCCGCCACCTCCAGCACCAGCAGCCCCGCCGCCAGATGCCTTACTACCCGCGATCAACGGCGCGAAGGCCGTGTCGTTTGCGAATTCAGCTTTCAGCTCATCCAGCGTTGCCGCCGAGAGCTTGCCCTGCTGGTCGAGGACGACCACAACAGGCTTCCCGTCGCGCTGCTCGACGCTCAGGCGGCGCTCGATGTGCGGCAACAGGGCTTTGGCGCTGCCTGGGATTGCAAGGGCAGACGCGATGTCAGTAGCGGTACGGCCCACGGTCAGATCCCGGATCTGCCCGCTCAGCGTTCCACGCTCCTGCTCCAGCATGCCGTTCAGCTCAGCTTCGCGGCGGTTGTACTTTTCGGACCATGACTTTTCGAGCTCTTCGACGTTGCCGGACTTGCGAGCGGCTTCTTCACGCTCCAGCCGGGCCTGCTCTTCCGCATCCTTGCGAGCTTTCTCGGCGGCTTTCTTCTCGCCGAGCAGCTCATCAACCTTGGCCTTCAGGCCGGATACATCTTCCTGCTGCGGCAGACCTTCAATGCCGAGCACGAACTTGCCGTCCTTCTCGGTGTAAAGAGCGCGCACGGCTTCATCTACCCCTTCCAGGGTATCCAGTTGGAATTTCAGCATTGGTTGTCTCCCAGAGACGTGAGTGCAGGCCCTGCCTGCGGATAAAGAACGCTTACAGTTTTGAGTTTTGCAACAACAGTCTGTAACCTCATTAGCGTTGGCAACGCAAAAATCACCAGACTGTATTCAGCTTTATTTAAACGACAATTAACTCCTAGCATCATCACGGATGAAAAAAACATGACATCAAATTCAGAGTTCGCCATTGATCTTCCGCACTTAGGTGCGGACGCGCACATCGACCTATTGCGCCTTGTCGATTACTGCATGCGTCAACAGCTTGGCAGTCTGGGAGCAGACAATGATCGTCAACATGCGAGAAAGCAATATTTGGATCTATACCGTAAGAGATCTATAGAAATTCCAGAAATTCAAATCATCGAAAGATTCGAAAACAAGTGCTGCGGAAGTTTAGAACCAATAATTCGGAATTTTTTCGCACCCAACGTATTACCACTAGAAACACAGATAGTTACAGACCATGTTATAAGCGAACTTGTAAAAACTAAAATATTTACAGCGTCTACTGAAAAGTTCGATTTGCCTTTTTTCGTTAACTCTTTAGTGCTTGACAGAGAGAAGGGGGAAGATTTCTTAAAGGATAAAGAAAAGACTAGCGAGCCTATACCGGAAAACTTCTGGAAAATCCCGGCTAACAACTTCAGCTAAATTATATTTCTGCGCGCTCGAACGCCAAAGGCTCAAGAGCGCGCATTTGTGAAAGCGTCAACGGTGAAAAGTTGCGATCAAGCTGAAGCTCGGAGAATCGCTCGATACTCAGGCCACCTTCGCGGAACAGCTTGGCACGGACTGGGCCGATAGCCTTGTCCTGAAACGCCGCTGGCTGCCGCTTGAGCCAGTCGTAATAGCTGAGGTCTGCCCTCACCTGCTGGGCACCGGCGTCACCGATGGATGCACGCGTGGCGTCCTTGGCGAACAACGCGCTGAAGCGCGTCACCGCCACCACCGTCGAGCGGCAGTTGATGTGGATCGGCGGCCTCGGCCCCTCCGTCAGCTTGAACCGACGCTTATCGAGCGTCCGGCACTGGCTGGTGGTCTTCGAATCCAGGGTGCTGACCCATTCCACCGAATGCACGACGTCGCTGTTTTCCTTCAGCGTCTCCATGCGCGCCTGGGTGGCTACGTGCTGCACTGCCGTCCGCACGATGGCGCCGGCGTTGCGGTTGGTCGTGGCCAGGATGCCGTCGTTGTACTGAAGCGCCTTGGTGCCACGGATGTTCTTGATGATCTGGAAGTTCGTCTGGCCCTCGAAGAAGCCCTGCCTGACCGCGCCTGTGAGGCGTTGCCGCTCCGTGGCGGTGAAGCCATCAATGAATGACTTGAGCAACTTGCCGCCGTCAGCACCGCGCACGCTGAGCGGGTTTGTGAGGATCGCCGCACGAATCGCAGCAGCACCAGGCACAGCCGCGTCAAAGGTGACGCCCACCGGTGCCGCTCGGGTCAGGCTTGTCGCTTCAAACTCGGCCTCGTAGTTGGCGATGTCCACCAGGTCGAGGTTCAGCTTCTCGCTGTACCGGTCGAAGATGCCCAGCAACAGGCTATCAACCTCGCTCAGCAGCCGCTCGAGCCGCGCGACGGTGTAGTCCGTCAGGTCGGCACGGGTCAGCCGCTCACGGATCGAGCAGTCAATCTCCTTGAGGAAAGGCCCAAACTTAGCGACTTCCCCCGACTTCAATTGCTCCAGGAAGACGGCATGCCGGATGGTGGCGTCAAGGACTGCTTGGTTTACCGCCATTTAGGTTTGCCTCGTCATCATCCAGGTCAGGTCCGGGGTTCTCCGTTTCAAGTTCGTCGCGGATCTGCTCGTCAGTCTTCTCCGGGTCAATCACCCCGCGGTCGCGCAGGTACTGCCAGAAGTCACCCGCTGGCAGCTTGCCGCCCTGCACCGCATTGAACAGAGCGGCCAGGATCGTTGCGTCCAGGGTGATTTGGCTGAAGTCTTGGTTGAGCTTGTAGATCGCTTCGCCCGGGGCGTTCACGAACTCAGCCATCCAGGCCAGGCACTGGCTGTATGCCTCGCTGACGTTGCTCACCACCAGGGAGAGAACACTGTGCTCGGCGGCGCTGTCGTTATCGGCCTGGGTGGCGGTCTTTACCGCACTACCACGTTCGATCAGGCGTGCGCCGAGCGAAACCATGTCCAGCTTCTTGGCGTCCATGGCCTCTTTTACAAGCGTGTTCGGCTCAGGCTGGGCAAACCCGCATGACCCGTTGGCTGGAAGCGTCAGCGGCGCCCTGGAGCCGACATAAATCCCGTTGGCTTCAAGGTGGTCGCGCCACGCCTCATCCAGGCCCGAAATCCAGAACTGCGGCTGGCCTGAAAACCACACCGAATCCTCGTAGTCAGCGCTGTTGCAGTAGTGACCAATGTTCAGCACGGCCATGTCGTACAGCGGAGAGTCGTCGATGCTGGTGTCATTGTTCTCGCTGCCGAGAAACTGAAAGGGTATCACGCGCCATGGCTGCCCAGCGCCATTGAGCGGGGTGAATGGTGGGATGACCATCGCCGTCTCGCTTGAGCTTTCCTGCCACAGCTCCTGGGTATATACGCCGGCCACATCCAGGCGCAACACGCGGTACTGCACGACCTTTTCGCTTCCAAAGCCGTCATCAGTGTCGATGTCTGCCTCTTCGCGCAACACGACCAGACTCAGCAGGTGCTGACCGCCAACCTTGCGTGTCTTCCAGTTCCGGATTGACTCGGCCGGGTAGCTCGCAACGTTCGCACGGGCGCGCCCGGCCTGTTCATCCGCCTTACTCACCGTACCGGCCTGCACCGCGGCGTAATCCACCAACAGGCCGTGACGACCGACTTCGAGCAGATGCCCGATGACCGACTGCGACTGCTGGTAGACACTCACACCCTGCCCGTCGACATCCTTGGCCACGTAATCGAGCGCGCCAGGAACAGTGAGCGTAGGCCAGGTACGGAACACGGCGCCTACCAGGCTGTGCTTCGTGCGGCCTGTAGCGTTGTAGAACACTGCGCGCTGCTTGTACGACTTGTACCGCTCGACGTTCTCAGGACTGGTGTCGTGGTGATTGGGCTTGGGCAAATACACATCGCCGCGCCCCTTTACCGTTTCGGAGCCCTTGCACACGTCGCGCACCAGCTGCCAACGGGGCTGTGCCGCGTCGTACTCCGGGCGGGTGTATGTGACGTCTGCCATTAGCGTGCGAATCCCATTTTGATTGATTTGACCGGCTTCTTTGCGCTCTTGGCGACAGCGAAGTACCGGAATGCATCGGAGC
>NZ_MSAJ01000014.1:0-51773 GCF_044510355.1 Pseudomonas sp. DD1
TTCTTGACGACCATAGAGCATTGGAACCACCTGATCCCATCCCGAACTCAGTAGTGAAACGATGCATCGCCGATGGTAGTGTGGGGTTTCCCCATGTGAGAGTAGGTCATCGTCAAGATTAAATTCCGAAACCCCAATTGCGAAAGCAGTTGGGGTTTTGTTTTGGACGGTCGAAAAGGTTCTGGCCTATCGCCATCGCTTGATCCCGACAAATTTGCACAGTTATTTCTGAACCAGAACACTAGAATAGACACCTGATCATTTTGTCTTAGAGTCCTATATGTCCGACCCGGTTGATACCACCAAGGTGTCCGACCTACCGCTGGAGGACCTGGTTGCCTGCCACGAGTGCGACTTGCTGATGCGCAAGCCAGAGCTTGCGCACGGTGAAAAGGCCCTGTGTCCACGCTGTGGTTATGAGATGTACGCCCACCGCTACAATGTCGTAGAGCGCAGCCTTGCCTTGGTGATCGCAGCGCTATTGCTGTACATCCCGGCGAACTTTCTACCCATCATGCAGCTCAATCTACTCGGGCAGTCTTCGCAGGACACGGTCTGGAGCGGTGTAGTTGCCCTGTTCAATACCGGCATGCAAGGCGTGGCGGTGGTGGTGTTTCTGTGCAGCATGGGCATTCCGTTGCTCAAGCTGCTCTGCCAGCTTGCGGTGCTGCTCAGCATCCGCTGGAACATAGGCCGCAGTTATGGCCTGTTGCTATACCGTATTTATCACCATATGCGCGATTGGGGGATGCTGGAGGTCTACCTGATGGGCGTGCTGGTGGCGATTGTAAAACTGGCCGATATGGCTGCCCTTAGCGTGGGCCTGGGACTGGCCTGTTTTATCAGCCTGTTGATGGTCCAGGTACTGCTGGAGGTGGTGATGTCACCCCATCAGATCTGGCAAGCGTTGTCCGGGGAGGACGAACATGCGGGCGATTGATGCTGGCATTCTGATCTGTACCGAATGTCACGAACTGAACAGGCAGGACCCGGACACCGACGAGCAAACCTGCACCCGTTGTGGTGCCCTGGTCCATGCGCGCCGGCCGAACAGCCTGATGCGCACCTGGGCGTTGCTGATTACTGCGGCAATTCTGTACATCCCGGCTAACCTGTTGCCAATCATGACGGTTAACTCACTGGGGCAGGGCGCTCCAAGCACCATCATGTCCGGCGTGATCGAACTGGTTCAGCACGGCATGTTCCCGATTGCCGCCGTGGTGTTTATTGCCAGTATCCTGGTGCCGACCTTCAAGCTGGTAGGCATCGCACTGCTGCTGTTCTCGGTGCAACGTCACCAGCCGCTTTCCGCCAGACAACGCATTATCATGTACCGCTTTATCGAGTTTATCGGTCGCTGGTCCATGCTGGATATCTTCGTGATCGCCATTCTGGTGGCGGTCGTTAACTTTGGGCGACTAGCCAGTATCGAGGCCAATCTCGGTGCCGTGGCGTTCGCCAGTGTGGTGATCTTGACGATGCTTGCCGCAGTAACTTTCGATCCCCGACTGATTTGGGATAACACGGAGTCGGACGACGACCATGACTGATTTGCCAAAGGCTAAAACCCGCCCCGCTTCGAACTGGTCGGCCATTTGGGTACTGCCGTTGATCGCCCTGGTGATCGGTGGCTGGCTCGGGTGGCGCGCCTACACCCAGACGGGCATCGAGATCCAGGTGCGCTTTGAAAGCGGTGAAGGCATCCAGGTCAACAAGACCGAAGTGGTCTACAAAGGCATGACCGTGGGCAAGGTCAAGACCTTGGCATTGGATGACGAGGGCAGCAATCGTGGGGTGATTGCGACTATTGAGATGAACAAGGATGTCGAGCAATACCTCAAGGCCAATACGCGCTTCTGGCTGGTCAAGCCTAGCGTCAGCCTGGCCGGGATTACTGGCCTGGAAACTCTGGTCTCGGGCAATTACATCGCCGCCAGCCCCGGCGACGGTGAGCCCACGCGTAAATTCAAGGCGCTCTCCGAAGAGCCCCCATTATCCGACGCCAAGCCCGGCCTGCACCTGACGGTCAAGGCCGAGCGGCTTGGCTCGCTGGACCGTGGCAGCCCGGTGTTCTACAAACAGATCCAGGTCGGCCAGGTCAAAAGCTACCTGCTGTCGGCTGATCAGAACACCGTCGAGATCAAGGTCTATATCGAGCCGACCTACGCCAGCCTGGTGCGCAAACATACGCGTTTCTGGAATGCCAGCGGCATCAGCATCGACGCCAACCTCTCCGGGGTCAAAGTGCGCAGCGAGTCCCTGGCCAGCATCGTCGCCGGGGGGATTGCCTTCGCTACGCCAGAGAACCGCAAGGACAGCCCGCCCACCGACCCGAGCCTGCCGTTCCGCCTGTACGAAGACTTCGATGCCGCCGCCGCAGGGATCCGCATCAAGGTCAAGCTCAGTGACTTCGAGGGCTTGCAAGCCGGTCGTACGCCGGTGATGTACAAAGGCATCCAGGTCGGCAGCCTCAAGGCCCTGAAGGTTGACTCTGACCTGTCCAGCGCCAGCGCCGACTTGACCCTCGACCCATTGGCCGAAGATTACCTGGTGGAGGGCACCCAGTTCTGGGTGGTCAAGCCATCCATCTCCCTGGCGGGCATCACCGGCCTGGAAGCCTTGGTCAAGGGCAATTACATTGCCATCCGCCCTGGTGACAAAGGCGCAAACCCCCAGCGCGAGTTTGTGGCCCGGGCCAAGGCGCCACCGCTGGACCTGCGCTCCCCTGGCTTGCACCTGGTCCTGCTCACAGAAAGCCTCGGCTCCCTGGAAGTTGGCAGCCCGATCCTCTACAAACAGGTCAAGGTCGGTTCGGTGCAGAGCTACCAGTTTTCGCGCAAGCGCAAGCAACTGGTGATCGGCGTGCATATCGAGAAGGAATATGAAGGCCTGGTCAACGGTTCGACGCGCTTCTGGAACGCCAGTGGCGTGACCCTGACCGGCGGGCTCACCGGCGGCATCCAGGTCAAAAGCGAATCCCTGCAAAGCCTGATGGCCGGGGGGATTGCCTTTGAGACCCCAGAGCCGAACGTACCGCTGAGAAATCGCATTCCGCGTTTCCGCCTGTTTGCCGATCACGAAGCCTCCACCCAGCGTGGCACCCTGATCACGATCAAGGTTGACCGCGCCGATGGCCTGCGCACCGATACGCCGATTCGCTTCAAAGGCCTGGACGTTGGCAAGATTGAAAGCGTTGACCTGAGCCCGGACATGCAGTCGGTGATGCTCACTGCGCGCATCACCGAAGTCCCTGAGCGGATCGCCCGTACCGGCAGCCAGTTCTGGGTGGTCAAGCCCGAGTTGGGCCTGATGAAGACCGCCAACCTGGAAACCCTGGTCACCGGCCAATACATCGAAGTGCTGCCGGCGGTGAAAAGCAGCGGTGCGCAAAAGAACTTCGTGGCCCTGGCCCAACCGCCAGAGAGCAGCGTGCAAGAAGCCGGCTTGAGCCTGGTACTCAGCGCCGCCCGCCGTGGCTCGTTGAAAGTCGGCGTGCCAGTCACCTACCGGGAAGTCACAGTCGGCAAGGTCACCGGCTACGAGTTGGGCAAGACCGCTGACCGTGTGCTGATCCATGTGCTGATCGAGCCCAAATACGCTCCGCTGGTTCGCGGCGGTAGCCGTTTCTGGAACAGCAGCGGCTTTGGCCTGGACTTTGGCCTGTTCAAGGGCGCGACAGTGCGCACCGAGTCCCTGGAAACCCTGGTCCAGGGCGGTATCGCCTTTGCCACGCCGGATGGCGAGCGCATGGGCAACCCGGCGCTGCCCGAGCAGACCTTCCCGTTGTTCGACAAGTTCGAAGACGAGTGGCTGATCTGGGCGCCGAAGATCCCCCTGGGTAAATAGCGCCCCCACCTACACCGCATAACCCGCCCACAAAAAAGGCCGCGATCCATAGGATCGCGGCCTTTTTGTATTTCAACAACGCGGATCAGACCTCATCCAACTCCGGCTCATCCGCCTGCACATTCACCGTCGCCTTCACCGCATCATGCCGGCGAATGTACTTCCAATCCGCCTCATCAATGTAGATCCCGTTCGGCCCGCTGCCGCCTTCCAGGTCGATCGCCACCTGGGCGGAGACCTGCGGCTTCACACTGGCCAGGATCGGCACAAAGCCCAGCTGCAGGCTGGTCTCCAGCAGTGCTGCCTGGTTCTTCTCGTCGATATCCGCCGCTTCGTCGAGGTAGTACGGCAGGCGCACGCGACCGGCCTGGTCGCGGTCCATCAAGTGCAGCAACAAGTACATGTTGGTCAGCGCCTTGATGGTCATGGTGGTGCCGTTGGACGCGGCGCCATCAATGTCGGTATGAATGATCGGCTGGCCATTGACCTTGGTGATCTCGAACGCCAGTTCGAACAGGTCCTTGAGCCCCAACTGGTTATGGTTGGCAGCGACCAGGCGTGCCAGGTATTCCTTGGCCTCTTCGTTCTTGTTGTCCTGCTCGGCACTTTGGCTGAGATCGAACACCGAGAGGGTTTCGCCTTCCTCATACTGACCGGCACTGTGAATGATCTGGTCGATATGCTTGAGCGCTTCCTTGTTCGGCGCCAACACAATACGGAAGCTTTGCAGGTTGGATACCTGGCGCTTGTTGATCTCGCGGTTGAACAGGGCCAACTGGTGCTCAAGGCTGTCGTAGTCGCTGCGGATATTGCGCAGGGTCCGCGCGATATCCGTCACCGCTGCACGGCGTGCCTTGCCCAGGGTCAGGGCTTCGTCGGTACGGTGCGCATACGCATTGATCAACAGGTGCAGGCGACGCTCCATATCGTCTTCACTGTCGAACTTGGCCACGCCCTTGAGGCGCACCTGGGCGTACAGCGCGTCGATCTGCCCGTCAGCGCGCTGCAAGCCCTGCCAGCTGTCCTGATAGTCATTGAGCAGCGGCAGCAGGTTGTCCATGGAATCGTCGATCGGGTCCATGAACGGCGTGCCGAACGGCAAGTCGGCCGGCAGCAGCTGGCGACGGCGCAAGGCGTCATCCAGGGTGCGCTGCTTGGCTTCCATATCACCGATCTGCCGGCCGACCAGTTGCAACTTGGCCGACAATTGCTGGACGCGTTCGGTGAACGCATCACTGGAGCGCTTCAGTTCATCCTGGGCCGCTTCCATCTGCGCCAGGTTTTCCAGTTTCTCGCCTTCCTCGGCACTCAGGGTCTGGGCGCGGCGGAAGTCTTCCAGGGCTTTCTGCGCATCAAGTACCTGCTGGTACAGGGCTTCGGTCTGGGTCTTGCTCGCCGCGCGGTCCGAGGCCACGGCCTGCTGGGTCTTGAGTTGCTTGAGTTCTTTTTCCAGGCGCTCCTTCTGGTCGCGCAACGCCGCGCGGTCCGCCAGGGCCTGCAAGGCCGGTGGCTCGATGTGCGAGATGTCGATGGACAGCCCCGGCACTTCAAAGCGCTCGCCGGTGAAGCCATCGAGGATCAGCTCCAGGGATTTGACCCACTGGCCGTCTTCATCCAGGGTGATGCCATGCTCGCCCAGCGGCAGGCTGAACAACGAACTGTTGAACAGACGCATCAGACGCTCGACGTCCTGCTGTGAGAATTCTTCCCGCAGTTTGGCGTAGCTGTTGTTGTCGGCGTGATCGAGTTGCTGCTTGACCGACTTCAGGCGTTTTTCCAGGTCGCGCAGGCGTTCGTCCAGGTCCTCGGCACTGAACTGTCGCGATTGCGCCAGGGCGCCGGCCAGTTCGTCGTGGGCATCCTTGGCCGCCAGCAGTTGCTGCTCCAGGACCTTGACGTCATCCACCAGGGCAAAGCGATGCTTGAGCACCGACAACTCGCCCAGCCAGCGTTGAATGCCGCTGATTTCCCGCTCCAGGCGCATCAGCTCCTGGGTGCCGCCGCGCTGATCGTTCTGCAGCGCATCCTGCTCGTTGCGGTAGTGTTCGGCCTGGATCGTCAGCTCTTCCTTGCGTGCATTGGCGTAGTCCGACCAGGTGCCCAGCAGTGAGTCGAGCAATGGCGACAGGCGATGCAACTTGCCGCGCAGGATTTCCCGCTGCTTCACGCCGTTGGACAGCGCCTCCACCAGAGGGCCGGCGGCCACCAGGGAGTTGTAGTCCTGCTCCATGCGTCGTACATCGCGGAACGCTTCTTCGCACGCGGCGATGTAATCCACGCTGCCGGAGCGCAGGCTGTGTTCGAAGGCATCGAGGAACAGCTGCTTGAGCTTGGCCGCGGTGATTTCGCGCATGTGCAGCAGGTTGATAAACAGCGCACGGAAGGTCTTCAGGCTCTGCTCGCTGGTGGAGCGCAGCGGAATCAGGGTCAGGTCCAGCGGGATCGAGGTATGGCCGCCGACCAGCAAGCGCCGCAACTCATCGGGCTTGAGCTCGTAAGCCTTCAGGCCCTCGCGCTCAAGGTTGGTGAACAGCTCTTTCTGGCGCAGGCAGGTGTCGTTCTTCTGGTAGTGGGCCAGGTCCAGCTTGCCGGCGTAGGCAAAGAACTGGTGGCCGAAACCACCGCCCGGGCCGCGGCCGACCACGCCAATCACGTGCGGGCCGTGGGGCAGCGAGACTTCGACGAGGATGTAGCTGGTGTCGGTGGCGAAGTAGAAGCGCCGCGACTGTTCCAGGGTGTACTTGCCGAAGCTCATGTCCGACATGCGCGCCAGGATCGGGAACTGCAAGGCGTTGATCGACGCCGACTTACCGAGGTTGTTCGCGCCATACACCGACAGCGGCTCTTCCAGCGGGAACAGGCCCAGGCTGTAGCCGGCGGTATTCAATAGGGCGAAGCGGCGAATGCCGTAGCGTTCCTTGCTCATGCATCGGTCTCCTGTTCTTCGGCAATGGCGCGGGCGAGGGCATCTTCTTCGCTTTCAAATTCGCTCAAGTCCAGCGGATCATCGGTCTGCAGCAGTTTTTCATCGCTGTCTTCGTCGATGATCACCGGCGCTGGCAACGGCAGCACGCTGTGCACGCTGGCTGCCAGGTCGCGGTCGGCCTGGACCGACAGGCACACATCAAGGAAGCGGTGCATCGGCGGCAGGAAGCGATAGACGCCGTTGTCTTCACTGGCAAACCCGAGCTGGGTCATGCGGCGCATGATTTTTTCTTCCAGTTCTTCCTGGGTCTGCACTTCGGCCTGGATAAACAGGTCGCGGTACTTCTCCAGCAAGGAGGGCAGTTCATCGCGGCCCAGGCTGCCGCCGTCGAGCACGGCAATCGGGTCGCGGCCCTGGTCGGCCAGGTGTTCGACAATGATGAAAGTGAACAGCGCCAGGCGTTGCGCAGTCTTGTTCACCTGCGCGCTGGCGATGGCCGAGTCGGGTACGAAGTAGTAGAAACCCCGGGTATCGCACACCAACTCAAAGCCCAGGGCCTTGAACAGCGTGCGGTACTGGTCCTGGAAATTCGACAGTTGCGCGTACAGCTCCGGGTCGCGGCGGCTGACGTGGTAACCCTTGAACAGCTCGCGAAAGATCGGCGCCAGCTGGGACAGTTCGGATAGATCAAGATGCATAAGGTGTGCTCGCAGAATTCTCGGCTACGTCGGTGCTGGCCGGGAGCAGGGCGAATGAGCGCAGGCTGACCTGGTGCTCGTGAGTATGGTAATCCCGGCGTTCCAGGCGCTCGCGCTTGAAACGCTTCTCCCGCGACAAACGCGAGAACCAGTACAGCAACTCGTCGGTGGCCCCGTCTGGTTCCTGTTCCAGCAGCCAGGTCATCAGGTCGGGCATCGGCAGTGCGTCTTCGCAGCGCTCGAGCATCTCCTTGACCGTGCGCGGCGCACGCTGGGCTTCGCCCTTGTGGGATTTGTGGGCCTTGGGGAAGCGCGCCGGCTTGGGTTCGAAATTCGCCAGGGCATACACATAGGCTTCCACTTGGCTGGCGCTGCCGAGGAAGGTGCTCTGTGGCCGGGTAAACATCGGCATCGCCGCTTGCGGCACCGCGTCCAGGCCCTTGCGCCGGATCGCCGACAGGGCCAGCGCTGCGCCACGGGTCACGGCGTTGTGCCGGCGCGCTTCTTCACGCAGCGGCAGCAGCAGTTCCCGGGCATGGCGCAAGGTCAACTGGGCGCTGGTCTGCATTTCGAGGATGCGCGCGTGGGTGCGCAGCAACATGTCGTCGTCCACCAGGTGGCCCAGGCGTTGCTGCTCGGTGAGCATGCGCAACAGCACGTTCTCTACCTTGCGCACGCCTTGCTCGAAGGCACCGTCGGCGTTCACCAGCTGGATCATCGGCTCGACGTACTCGTCCCAGGTCGCCAGGACCTCGGCATAACGCTGGCGCAACGGGATCTGCCGGTCGCTGGTCTTGGCCCGGTCGGCCACGGCAGCGAGGGCCTGTTCGTCATTGGCGAGTTTTTTCAGCACGTCGCGCACGCGCATGTCCAGCAGCCGCAGTTGGCGGGCCAGGTCGTGGCCGTCGCGGATGTCGAAGGCGTCCTGGATATAACCGGCCAGGCGCTCGAGGTGGCGCAGGTAGGCTTCGATTTCCAGGCACAGGCCTAGCCGGTGCTCCTTGCGAAGATAGGCCAGGAAGTCATGGATCTGCGCGTTGAGCTCGAAACGGTTCGGGCTCTTGGCGACAGGCACCAGGATATCCAGACGAATCCACACGTCCAGCAGGTTGGTGATGTCCTGTGGCGTGCTGTCCAGTTGTTGGGCGGCCAGTTGCGCGCGCAACTCGCCAAGGCTCAGGGTGCCTTGGTCGAAGTGTTCGCACAGTGGCTCAAGCAGGGCCCAGTGTTCGGCGAGGGCGCGCAAGACGCGCTTGGGTTCGATCATCGGAATGGCCGGCTGGTTGGCGAATTAAAAGCAGCGATTGTACTGCATCAGGCGCGGGATTTATCCACAGCCGGTCAGGGCGCGTTCGCGATGGGCGGTCAGCAATGCAGAGAAAGTCATCAACGGTGGGCGATCATCGTCGAAGGGCGGTAGAATCTGCGCTCTTTAGTTATCCACAAGTGGCCGAGCCTTGCTTATCGAGTCCCGACGTCGCGCTTACTTGACTGCCATGCAGGTGGTCAACTGGCTGCCGCGCACCGAATTGCCCTTTGCCGCGCCGTCGCGGCCCGAACTGCTGCAGGCGCTGGAAGCCTTCGAGCCGTTCGACGCCTCGGGTGAGGAAGCGGCGGCGCCGGTTGCGCTGGTCAAACCCGTGGCCGAGGTGCCTGTGCGGCCGTCGGAGCGGGTCAAGATCGAAGTACCACGCCCGTCGACCGCGCCCAAGCCCGCTGCCGTGGCCGACGATGCCCCGGCCCCGGTGGCCAAGGCCCCGGTCGTACCGCCACCGCGTTTTACCCTGCAGTTGCTGCGGGCCGGGCGTTGCCTGTTGCTGGTCGAGTTGCCGACCGGCGAGCGCTTCCAGACGCGTGACCCGGCCTACCTGCTGCTCAAGGACATGCTGCGCGCCGCCGGTCTGCCCGACAGCCCGCAGATCGTCGGCGAGCCCGTGCGCTGGCCGCTGCTGGTGCGCGGCAATATGGACCAGGGCCCGGACGCCGCGCGTGATTTTGTGCAAGGTTTTGTCTCGGCCCGACTGGAAGACGAACCCTGCGTGTGCCTGTGGCTGATCGGCCTGCCGGCCGTGCGGTTTGCCGGCGAAGCCGACGCCGAGGCCTGGTACCGCGAACTGCAGGTCGAAGGCCTGGGCTCGGTCTGGGCCTTGCCGGGCCTGGAATTATTAATGGAAGAGCCACAGCGTAAGGCTGATGTCTGGCAAGCCATGCGCCGGCTGATGGCGCGCTGGAAAACAACCGATGAGTGAGGCTTTATCCTTCCGCCCGATGACCGAGGCTGACCTCGACGCCGTGCTGAAAATCGAATACGCGGCGTTCAGCCACCCCTGGACCCGGGGCATCTTTCTCGATGGGCTGGGCAAGTACCAGATCTGGTTGATGTTCGAAGGCGAGCAACAAGTGGGCCACGGCGTGGTGCAGATCATCCTCGATGAAGCGCATTTGCTGAACATCACCGTCAAGCCGGAAAACCAAGGGCGTGGCCTGGGCCTGGCCTTGCTGGAGCATCTGATGTCGCGGGCGTATGCCGCCCATGCACGGGAGTGCTTCCTGGAAGTGCGCGACAGCAATACCGGGGCTTTCCGCCTGTATGAGCGCTACGGGTTCAATGAAATTGGCCGTCGTCGCGACTACTACCCGGCCGTCGGTGGCCGCGAAGACGCAGTTGTCATGGCCTGCACCCTGGTCGATTAACATACACGATCCCGGGTGGGAGCAGTCTTGTGTGGGAGCAGGCTTGCCAGCTCTCACACCGCCATGCTTCACCATAAGTCTGGCGCTGTATCAGCGGTTACCGTCGACCGGATCAATGTCCGCCAGCTCTGCCTCATCCAACCCATTACCGCCGCCAATCTCATCTTCATCGACGATGCTCAGATCCCAATCGGCCGGTTCGTCCTCACCTTCTTCCAGGGCATCGCGCGCGCCGTCTTCCTGAATCAGCGTTTCGGGGCTCATATCATCATCCGTGGATTCATGATCCGCCGTCGAAGCCCCAGTCATCCCAGCCTCGCGTACCCGTTCGTCGGGCATCAGCTGCTCGCGTTCGGCACGGGGGATCTCATCGCCGATTTCCGCCGTCGGCGTCTCCTCGTCAAAATCCAGCTCCCGCATCGAGCCCATGCGATCTTCGTTGTCATCAATCGGTTCGGGCTGCGTAGCGCCGTACGGACGTCGTGATTCAGTCATGGTCAATCCTCATACTGTGGGGCTTATAGTGTGTGGACAGGCAGGGCGCCCCAAGATTCAAGTCATTACCGACCGGCTATCTTTATAGACGGCGTGACCCGGACGGGCGGTCGTCTGTCAAAGCTGCGCATCATTCCTGAGGCTTTCCCTGATGAACGAACTACAAGACCTGCTTGATAACAACGAACGCTGGGCGGATGCGATCAAACAGGAAGATCCCGAATTCTTCGCCAAGCTCGCCCGCCAGCAGACCCCGGAATACCTGTGGATCGGCTGTTCGGACGCCCGGGTGCCGGCCAACGAGATCGTCGGCATGTTGCCCGGCGACCTGTTTGTGCACCGTAACGTGGCCAATGTGGTGCTGCACACCGACCTCAACTGCCTGTCGGTGATCCAGTACGCTGTGGATGTGCTCAAGGTCAAACATATCCTGGTCACTGGCCACTATGGCTGCGGTGGCGTGCGCGCCTCGATGCAGGACCGCCAGTTCGGCCTGATCGACGGTTGGTTGCGGTCGATCCGCGACCTTTACTACGAGAACCGCGAAGTACTGGCCCAGTTGCCTACCGAAGAAGAACGTGTCGATCGCCTGTGTGAACTCAATGTCATCCAGCAAGTCGCCAATGTCGGTCACACCAGCATCGTGCAGAACGCCTGGCATCGCGGGCAGAGCCTATCGATCCACGGGTGCATCTACGGGATCAAGGACGGCCGCTGGAAAAGCCTCAACGCCACCATCACCGGCTTCGAGCAACTGCCGCCGCAGTACCGCCTGCGTCCGGTGGAGGCCCTTTAAGAGCGTTTGCGCTGGCGCCACTGTTCCATAAACAGCTGGCCTTCCTGGTTCAGCGGCTCTTTCATGCCGGTGATCCAGCCCCGGCAGTTCCCCGCGCCGCAACGGCACGGGAACTGCCGGTACAGCACATCCTCGGTGGTGGCGTAATCCATGGTCAGCAGCGTGCCAGGGCGGATGGCCTGGATCGACCATAGCTCCAGCTCGCTGATGTCGAGGAACACATTCGGATCGCACGAATGCAGGAGCAGGCCGCTGAACCACGGGTCGTACAAGTGGATGCGTGAAGACACCTGCAGCGTGTGCAAACGCCGTTCACCCAGGGCGTGCCCGGAAATTTTGGCGATTCGCACACGGCTGTCGAAGGCCACCTTGGCCTTGATCCCGGTTCCGCGCCCATTGCGGGTGTGTACCACCTCAAAGTTTTGACGCGAGGGGTAACCTTTTTTCGCCAACAGTGTTGCGAAGGGGTACAGACAGTCACTGGCCGCAGCAGGCGCCTCTTCCATGATCTGGGTTTTCATAGCATTCCTTGTCGGGCTGCATCGACCTCCTGGTGTTGCTATGACTGCCAGTCTTGCAGCAAATGGGCACCGCTCAAGGTTTGCGCAAAAAAAAGCCGATATCTACTGGCAAATCTGACAGTAGGTATCGGCTTTTTTGCGTAAGACACTGGCGATAAGGGCAGGAGCCTACAGCGCCGGCGCCGCGACAGACGCTTCTGGCAGAGGGCTTTTCAGGCGCTTGAGCTGGGGCTTGATCGAGGCGCTGGTGCATTTTTCCTTGGCCTGCTCGGCGGACAATTCGCGCACCGAGGTGTAGAACAATTCGCAGGTCTGCTCCTTGCGCGTCACCTGCCAGGTGTTCATGCAGCCCTTGAGCAACACATTGGGGTCGCTGGCAGGTTTTTGCCCCATCCCGGCTTGCCAGCAGGCCGCGCTCAAGTCCTGGCCCATGACTTTCAAGCCGGCCTCGTCGGCTTTCTGTTCGTCGCCGTCGTAGCTGTCCGGGTTGGCGGCGTACCAGATGTAACTGGGGTGATTGGCCCCCAGCACTGCAACTTTACTGTCTTCGACCGGGCTGATTTGCGTCAGGCCCAGTACCCCGAGGGTTTGCCCGTAGTGTTGCTGGATCCAACTGCGCACGGGCGCACCGAAGGCGACCATCGGCAACGGGCCAGTGGGGTGCAGGCTCAGTTCCCGGACAACCCGGGTCTGATACTCGCTGAAGTAGCTGTAGACGCCCTCCAGATCCTTGCCCGCCGTGGAGGGGGCGGCAATGGGCGCGATATCAATGATGGTCTGGTATTCCGGGGTCTGGGTCGCCGGTATACCGTTGGCGCTCAGTAGCGTGGCCCAACGGTCGGTGGTGGCTGATTCCAGATAGTCCTGGTAGTGGGTCAGGGAGTAATCCGGCGGAAAGTGCATCAACTCGATGCTCTTGCGGTTTTCCAGGGCCATGCCCAGCGGCAGGAACAGGTACCAGCTAAATTGCCACTTGCCATCGCGGTTGAGCCGGCTGGCGCCCTCGTAAGCCAGGTCGGCGGTGTTCAGCAACGCGGTCAAGGGCTGCCCATAGCCATCGGGCACCCCGGTAAAGCGCGCGCGGACCTGACCCTGCTCGGTCTTCACGCTGACCCTGGCCCGGCTGTAGCCATCGCGCTGCAGGCTCTGGGTCAGATAGTGTTCGACGGTCTGTTCCAGGGTCAGCGGCCGAAAGCAGATCACGCTGCAATTGTTGGGGTAGGCGAACAATTGCGTGACCCGTTGTGCCGTGCCCAGATCAAGTTCGACGTCGGCTTGTACGACCGTGCTCACAGCAAGTGCGACAAAGGTGAAGGACAGCCTGGTCAGTTTAAACATGCATGTTTCCTTGTCAGCTAATGCCCGTCTGCGCGGGATGAATGCCCACCTTCACACAGTAGCGGCTGACCGGGAAAATGCCTCGGAAAATGCGGTTTTTTTGCAGGGCCTGGCCGCCTCGCTATATCGTGAAGTGCAGCGCGTTGCTGTGGTTGTCCATGAATTTGCAACTAGGCTTGAGGTCGTCGCGTTACTTGTAAGTATTCAATGCAGGCTGTGACGCTCCAGGGCTTGAGGGGGACCACAGCCTCTATAAAGGAATCAGCCTTTAAACGCTGCAACAGGCTTGAAAAGGTTTTTGTTAGGGTTTGACTCTGCAAATACTATTCTTCCCGCCGGCTGGCCGAACGCCGGTTTGAATTGTCTGAATTTTTTCAACGCGGGATTTTGCTGTGGGTTGACATCTTGGGTATTGCCAGTCTCAGCGCTGTTTTGAGGTGTGGGCGTAGTAGCGGTAGGTGCGATATTCATCGGTATGACTCCAGTTGTAACTCTAAATAATTAGTTGTGGTCTCTTAGTTAAGTTGAAGAGTGTCTGGTGCTACTAAAAGACACTGTTAGGTGGCCCGTCATTAACGCGTGGTTCCCTTCCTGAAATATTCAGAGCGAACAACGGCGCTCAATGTCGACCTGGATGCACCCGTCACAACGACGGGTGCGGCGTCCAATGATTAAGGCATTACCGGCGGCATGTACTTCAACGTCGTCCCCAGCGCCCACAGCAGGAACAACACCAGCGGCGTGTGCACCAGCAGCTGCACAAACGAGAAGCCGATCAAGTCCCGCGCCTTCAGCCCCAGTACCCCCAGCAATGGCAGCATATAGAACGGGTTGATCAGGTTCGGCAGGGCCTCGGCGGCGTTGTAGATCTGCACGGCCCAGCCCAGGTGGTATTGCAGGTCGTTGGCCACCTGCATCACATAGGGCGCCTCGATGATCCACTTGCCACCGCCCGACGGAATAAAGAACCCCAGTACCGCCGAGTACACGCCCATCAGCAGCGCGTAGGTGTCGTGGGAGGCGATGGAAGTGAAGAGGATCGAGATATGGTGGGCCAGGGTCTGGCCGTCGCCGCCCTTGACCACGGTAATCAACGCCGCGATGGAGCCGTACAGTGGGAACTGGATCAACACCCCGGTGGTGGTGGGCACCGCGCGCGCCACTGCGTCGAGGAAACTGCGCGGGCGCCAGTGCAGCAGGGCGCCGACCATCAGGAACAGGAAGTTATAGGTGTTGAGCCCCGAGATCGCGCTGATCGCAGGCTTGGTCGAAAACTCGTGGAACAGCCAGCCGGCGGCCAGCAGTGCCAGGAGGATGGTCAGCAGCGGGCTGTGTTCCAGCCATTCCCCCGGGCGGGTTGGCGGTTGTAGCTTGGGCAGGTTAAACGCCGGGTCCACGCCACAGGCCTTGGCATCACGGGCCGAGTTGGGCCCCGGTGCGGTGACGTAGGCGATGATCAGCGACACCACGATCAGTGCCAGCAACAGCACCCCCGATTGCCACAAAAAGATCGTGTCGGTGAAGGGGATGGTCCCGGTGATCGCCAGGATCGACGGCGGCAAGCTGGCCGGGTTGGCCTGCAATTGCGCGGCCGATGACGACAATCCCAGCGCCCACACGGCGCCCAGGCCCAGGTAAGCCGCCGCGCCAGCGGCGCGATAGTCCATGCGCAAATCCGTGCGCCGGGCCAGGGCCCGCACCAGCAACCCGCCGAACACGAGGGACAGGCCCCAGTTGAGCAGCGACGCGACCATCGAGATCAGCGCCACCCACGCCACGGCCGAGCGGCCGTTTTTCGGGATACGTGCCAGGCGATCAATCAGCTTTACGGCGGGCGGCGAACTGGCCACCACATAGCCGCCAATCACCACAAAGGCCATCTGCATGGTGAACGGGATCAGGCTCCAGAAACCATCGCCAAAGGCCTTGGCAGCGTCGGTGGGTGCAGCGCCCATGCCCAGAACCGCCACGGTGACAATGATCACCGCCAGGGCGGCAAACACCCAGGAGTCGGGAAACCAGCGTTCGGCAAAATTGGAGCAGCGCAGGGCAAAGCGGGCATAACGGCTATCTTCGATAGGGTCGGCCATGTGGGAGTACCTCTTGTAGTTATTATGCAAGCGAAGGGGTGTTGGCAAGGTATCGCTGCATCTTGGCCCACGGCTATTTATTTGGGAATGTTGTTATTTTCATGGATCAATGAGTAAAACGAATATATTGGCGGCGATTGCCAGGATCCGGTTCAGCTCATAACCTGCACGCCATTTTGTTTGTCTGCCGAGCCTCTTCATGACTGCCACCGCTTATCCACAGGCGCAGCGTTTTTCCCGCTCCGACTACAAAACCCTGGGGCTGGCTGCCCTGGGCGGTGCCCTGGAAATCTACGACTTCATCATTTTCGTATTTTTCGCCCTGACCCTGAGCCAACTGTTCTTCCCCCCGGAAATGCCCGAATGGCTGCGCCTGTTGCAGAGCTTCGGGATTTTTGTCACCGGCTATCTGGCGCGGCCACTGGGCGGGATCCTGATGGCGCACTTTGCCGATCACCTGGGGCGCAAGCGCGTGTTCAGCCTGAGTATCCTGATGATGGCCTTGCCGTGCCTGCTGATCGGGATCATGCCGACCTACGCGCAAATCGGCTATTTCGCCCCCCTGATTTTGCTGGCGCTGCGCGTCCTGCAGGGCGCGGCAGTGGGCGGTGAAGTGCCCAGCGCCTGGGTGTTTGTCGCCGAGCACGCGCCCGCCGGCCATCGCGGTTATGCCTTGGGGTTCCTGCAGGCCGGGCTGACCTTCGGTTACCTGCTGGGGGCCTTGACCGCGACATTGCTGGCGCAGATGTTCACCCCTGAACAGATCCTCGATTACGCCTGGCGCTTTCCGTTCCTGCTGGGCGGTGTGTTTGGCGTGATCGGCGTGTGGCTGCGGCGTTGGCTGAGTGAAACCCCGGTGTTCCTGGCCATGCAGGCGCGCCGCCAGGCCGACGCCGAACTACCGCTGCGCACGGTGTTGCGTGACCACCGCCAGGCATTGCTGCCGGCCATGTTGCTGACCTGTGTGCTCACCTCAGCGGTGGTGGTGCTGGTGGTGATCACGCCGACCATGATGCAGAAAACCTTTGGCATGAGCCCCAGCCACACCTTCGCCCTGAGTGCATTGGGCATCGTTTTCCTGAACATCGGTTGTGTGCTGGCCGGCCTGTTGGTGGACCGCATCGGCGCCTGGCGCGCGGTGCTGGTCTATAGCCTGCTGTTGCCGGTGGGCATTGCCGTGCTCTATGCCAGCCTGATTGCCGGCGGCGTGTGGCTGGGCGCGGCCTATGCCATCGCGGGGTTGAGTTGCGGGGTGGTGGGTGCGGTGCCCTCGGTGATGGTCAGCCTGTTTCCTGCACCGGTGCGCGTATCGGGGATTTCCTTTACCTACAACATTGCCTACGCGCTGTGGGCGAGTACCACGCCGTTGATGTTGATCGCCTTGATGCCCACCAGCCCGTGGATCTGCGTTTTCTACTGTGTGGTGATGGGCGCGGTGGGCGTGGCCAGCGCATTGCGGTTTAGCCGGCGCCCGGTTTTTTAAAGCCGCCGCATTCCCCCTGTGGGAACGGGCTTGCCCGAATGCCGATCAGTTAAGCGAACGCAATGCTCAAGGCAGTGAAGATCAAATGTGGGAGCGGGCTTGTCGGATCGCCGCATCGCCGCGAAGGCGTCGGCCCAGCCAACATTGATGTTGACTGACCCACTGCTTTCGCGAGCAAGCCCGCTCCCCCATGTGGTTAACACCCCGCTGGCAGCGTTATGACAATTGTGAAATCCATACCAAAGGTTTCCCCTTATCGCTCTATGATCAGCGCACATCCCCCCACGAGGACATGCCATGAGCGCAGGACACAGCCACGCCACCGTACGCGCCGGTCATGAACGCAAGTTATGGATGGCCCTGGGCCTGACCGGCAGTTTCATGATTGCCGAAGTGATCGGCGCCTTTGTCACCGGCAGCCTGGCGCTGTTGTCCGACGCCGCCCATATGATGACCGACGCCCTGGCCCTGGCCATTTCCCTAGTGGCCATCCAGGTGGCCAAGCGCGCTGCGGACCGCAAGCGCACCTTTGGCTATGCGCGCTTCGAAATCCTCGCCGCCGCGTTCAACGCGTTGCTGCTGTTCGGGGTGGCGTTCTACATCCTCTATGAGGCTTACCTGCGCCTGCAGGCGCCGGCCGAAATCCAGTCCACCGGCATGCTGGTGATTGCCGTGCTGGGCCTGATCGTCAACCTGATTTCCATGCGCCTGCTCAGCGCGGCCAGTGGCGAGAGCCTTAACGTCAAGGGCGCCTACCTGGAGGTCTGGAGCGATATGCTCGGCTCCATCGGGGTGATCATTGCCGCCGTGCTGATCATGTTCACCGGTTGGGGCTGGGTCGACTCGGTGGTGGCCGCCGCGATTGGTTTTTGGGTGGTGCCGCGAACCTGGACACTGCTCAAGGCCAGCATGAACGTGCTGCTGCAAGGTGTGCCGGACGGCATTGATATCGACGCGGTAGAGCAGGCCATTCACGCGGTGCCAGGGGTCAGGGAGGTGCATGACTTGCACATCTGGGCCCTGACCAGCGGCAAGAACGTGCTGAGCACCCATCTGGTGGTGGACCCGGCGCAGGGCAGCGAGCAACAGGTCCTCGCCCAGGTGACGGAATTGCTGCATGAGCAATTCGATATTTCCCACGTCACCATTCAGATCGAAGGCGCGGGCTTTCATCAGGAACCCCTCACGCACTGACCGCTATTCGCGGTCTTCCAGCACGTAGCCCACCCCGCGCAAGGTATGGATCAACTTGCGCTCGAACGGGTCGTCGATCTTTGCGCGCAGGCGGCGGATCGAGACCTCGACCACATTGGTGTCGCAATCGAAGTTCATGTCCCACACAAACGAGATGATTTGCGTGCGTGACAGCACCACGCCGCTCTGGCGCATCAGCAGGTGCAGCAAGGCAAACTCCTTGGTGGTCAGGTCGATCCGCTGGTTGCCGCGAAAGGCCCGATGGCGACCCTGGTCCAGTTCCAGGTCGGCCACCCGCAGCACGTCCGGCACTGCGCTCTCGATGCTGCGGCGCATCAGGCTGCGGACCCGGGCCAGCAGTTCGGGAAACTCGAAAGGCTTGACCAGATAGTCGTCGGCGCCCAGTTCCAGGCCTTTGATTTTGTCGGCCAGGCGCCCTTGGGCGGTGAGCATCATGATGCGTGTGTTGCTGCTCTGGCGGATGCGTTGCAACACCTCCCAGCCGTCCATCAGCGGTAGGTTCACATCCAGGATCACCAGGTCATAGGCGTATTGCCGCGCCAGGTGCACACCGTCGGCGCCGCTGGCCGCGCAGTCGACCACATAGCCACTTTCGCTCAGTCCCTGAAGCAAGTACTCCGCCGTTTTCAGTTCATCTTCGATAACCAGGATTCGCATGTAGAGCGTGCCTCGGGGCAGGAGAAAGGATCTGCATAGTTGCGCGCAGATTAAAGCAAAAGCCCGGACCAGAGCCTTTGCTAACGGATTTGTAATGTTCCGGCCACCCCTCTGATAAGGAGCGAAAGCTACATTGCCCCTGCTTGGATTTGTCCGCCAACTCATGGGTGTGGAACGCTTGTTATGCCAACGTTTTTAAGAACAATTGTGTGCTCTGTAGTGGGGGTCTTGGCGCTGTCCCAAGTGGCAAGCGCCCAGACCCTGACCCTTGAATCGGCCCTGCAAAGTGCGTTTGCCGGCAACCCGGACCTGGCCGCAGCCCAGTGGGAAATCGAGATTGCCCAGGGTGGGCGGCAACAGGCCGGGCTGATCCCCAACCCGGTGGCCTCCTGGGACGCCGAAGACACCCGCCGCAGCACGCGCACCACCACCGTCAAGCTGAGCCAGACCCTGGAGTTGGGTGGCAAGCGCGGGGCACGCATCGACGTGGCCTCGCGGGCACAAGATGCGGCCGCCCAGGAACTGGAACAGCGGCGTAACCTGCTGCGGGCCGAGGTCATCGAGGGCTTTTATGGCGCGCTGCGGGCCCAGGAACGCCTGGAGCTGGCCCAACGCTCGATGGCGCTGGCCGAGCGCGGCCTGGTGATTGCCAATGGCCGGGTCACGGCGGGCAAGGCGTCGCCGGTCGAAGCCACCCGCGCCCAGGTACAGCTCTCGGAAATCCGCCTGGAGCGCAGCCGCGCCGAGATTGGTGTGAGTGATGCCTATCGCCGCCTGGCCGCCATCACTGGCAGCGCCAACATCGGCTTTGAGCGTGTCGAGTCAGGGGCCCTGAACACCCCGGCGTTGCCTTCGGCCACCCAACTGCTGGCGCGCCTGGAGAGCACCGCCGAGCTGCGCCTGGCGGAGCTGCAAATCCAGCAACGGGAAGCCGGCCTGGGCCTGGAAAAGGCCCAGCGGATTCCCGACCTCGACGTGTCCATCGGCAGCCAGTACGACGCCAGCGTGCGTGAGCGGGTGAACCTGGTGGGCGTATCGATGCCGATCCCACTGTTCAATCGCAACCAGGGCAATGTACTGGCCGCCAGCCGTCGTGCCGATCAGGCCCGGGACTTGCGCAACGCCACCGAGCTGCGCCTGCGCACCGAAACCCGCCAGGCCCTGGACCTGTGGGCGACGGCCAACAGTGAAGTGCGCGCGTTCAACCAAGTGATCCTGCCCGCTGCCCAAAGCGCGGTGGACAGCGCCACCCGTGGTTTTGAGATGGGCAAGTTCAACTTCCTCGAGGTACTCGACGCCCAGCGCACCTTGATCGCCGCCCGCACCCAGTACCTCGCCGCACTCGCCCAGGCCACCGATGCCTGGGTGCGCATCGAACGGATTTACGGCGACCTCGCCCGCATTTGATCTTTCAGGAGTTCCCCATGAACAAACTACAAGGCCTGGCTTTGGCCGTTGCAGTGGCCGTCGCCCTCGGGGCGATAGTGTTTTGGCCGGCCACCAGCGTGGCGCCTCAGGCACCGGTAGCGCACGTCGAAGCACCGGAGGAAGAAGAGGAAGAGGGTGTGCTGGTGCTCAATGAGCAGCAGATCCAGGCCGCCGGCATTCAACTGGCCAAGGCTCAGCCCCGGCAAATCAGCAGCGTGCTGTCGTTGCCGGGCGAGGTGCGATTCGATGAAGACCGCACCTCGCATATCGTGCCCCGTGCAGCGGGTGTGGTGGAGTCGGTCAGGGTCAACCTTGGTCAGAAGGTCAAGCAGGGCGAGCTATTGGCGGTGATCGCCAGCCAGCAGATTTCCGATCAGCGCAGTGAGTTGGCCGCCAGCGAACGCCGGGTCGAGCTGGCCCGCACCACCTTCCAGCGTGAGCGCCAGTTATGGCAGGACAAAATCTCTGCCGAACAGGATTACCTGCTGGCCCGCCAGACCCTGCAAGAAGCCGAGATCGCCCTGAACAATGCGCGGCAAAAGATGAATGCCTTGAGCGGCAGCGCGGTTCTGGTCGGCGGCAATCGCTATGAGTTGCGTGCGCCGTTTGCCGGGGTGGTGGTGGAAAAACACCTGGGTGTCGGCGAAGTGGTGAGTGAGACCAGCGCTGCCTTCACCCTGTCGGACCTGTCCCAGGTGTGGGTCACGTTTGGGGTGTTTCCCAAGGACTTGAACAAGGTCCAGGTGGGCCGGCCGGTGAAGGTCAGCTCCACGGAAATGGGCACCGATGTGATGGGCACCGTGGCCTATGTCGGCAACTTGCTGGGCGAGCAGACCCGCACCGCAATGGTCCGGGTCAACGTACCCAACCCCGACGACTCGTGGCGCCCCGGGTTGTTCGTGGCGGTGCAGGTGGCCACGGATACCTACTCGGCGCCGGTCACCGTGCCGGTGGAGGCGATCCAGACCGTGGAAGACAAACCGTCGCTGTTTGTGCGCACTGCCGAAGGCTTCGCCACCCGCCACGTCGAGCTGGGGGCCAGTGAAAACGGCTTCGTCGAAGTGCGCCAGGGCCTGGAGGCCGGCGCCCAGGTGGCGGCCGTTGGCAGCTTCGTCCTCAAGTCTGAGCTGGGCAAGGCTTCGGCCGAGCACGCCCATTGATCCTGCGAGTGATTGCCCATGTTTGAACGTCTGATTCAATTTGCCATCGAGCAGCGCATCATCGTGCTGCTGGCCGTGTTGCTGATGGCCGGTGTCGGCATCGCCAGCTACCAGAAACTGCCGATCGACGCGGTGCCGGACATCACCAACGTCCAGGTGCAGATCAACTCGGCGGCGGCCGGTTTTTCGCCGCTGGAAACCGAGCAGCGCATCACCTTTCCCATCGAAACCGCCATGGCCGGCCTGCCGGGCTTGCAGCAGACCCGGTCACTGTCGCGCTCGGGGCTGTCCCAGGTCACGGTGATCTTCAAGGACGGCACTGATCTGTTCTTCGCCCGGCAACTGGTGAATGAGCGGCTGCAAGTGGCCCGCGAGCAATTGCCGGACGGCATTGAAACGGCGATGGGGCCGATTTCCACGGGGCTCGGGGAAATTTTCCTTTGGACCGTGGAGGCTGAAGACGGTGCGCGCAAGGAAGACGGCTCGGCCTACACCCCGACGGACCTGCGGGTGATCCAGGACTGGATCATCAAGCCACAGTTGCGCAACGTGCCCGGCGTGGCCGAGATCAATACCATCGGCGGCTTTGCCAAGGAATACCAGATCGCCCCGGACCCCAAGCGTCTGGCGGCCTACAACCTGACCTTGAGTGATCTGGTGACGGCGCTGGAGCGTAACAACGCCAACGTTGGCGCCGGGTATATCGAGCGCAGCGGCGAGCAGTTGCTGATTCGCGCGCCGGGGCAGGTGGCGTCCATCGACGACATCGCCAATATCGTGATCAACACCGTGGACGGCACGCCGATCCGCGTGCGCAATGTGGCCCAGGTCGATATCGGCCGTGAGCTGCGTACTGGTGCGGCCACCGAAAATGGTCGTGAAGTGGTGCTCGGCACGGTCTTTATGTTGATCGGCGAAAACAGCCGCACCGTGTCCCAGGCCGTGGCGAAAAAGCTCGAAGAGATCAACCGCTCACTGCCCGAAGGCGTGGTCGCGGTCACGGTTTACGACCGCACCAACCTGGTGGAAAAAGCCATCGCCACCGTGAAGAAAAACCTCTTCGAAGGTGCGCTGCTGGTGATCGTGGTTCTGTTCTTGTTCCTCGGCAATATCCGCGCGGCGTTGATCACCGCGATGGTGATTCCGCTGGCCATGCTGTTCACGTTTACCGGGATGTTCACCAACAAGGTCAGCGCCAACCTGATGAGCCTGGGCGCGCTGGACTTCGGGATTATCGTCGATGGTGCGGTGGTGATCGTCGAGAATGCGATCCGCCGCCTGGCCCATGCGCAGCAACGCCATGGCCGCCTGCTGACCCGTAGCGAGCGCCTGCACGAAGTGTTCGCCGCCGCCAAGGAAGCGCGCCGTGCGCTGATCTTTGGACAACTGATCATCATGGTGGTGTACCTGCCGATCTTCGCCTTGACGGGCGTGGCCGGGAAAATGTTCCACCCCATGGCGTTCACCGTGGTCATGGCCTTGCTGGGCGCGATGATTCTGTCGGTGACGTTTGTCCCCGCGGCGATTGCGCTGTTTGTCACCGGCAAGGTCAAGGAAGACGAAAACTGGGTGATGCGCAACGCGCGCCGGGGTTATGCGCCGGTGCTGGATTGGGTGATGGCGCACCGTACCTGGGCGTTTGGCCTGGCACTGTTGACCATCGTGCTCTCCGGCGCCGTGGCCAGCCGCATGGGCAGCGAGTTTATCCCCAGCCTCAGCGAAGGTGACTTCGCCCAGCAAGCCTTGCGCGTGCCGGGCACCAGCCTCACGCAGTCGGTGCAGATGCAACAGCAACTGGAAAAAACCTTGATGGAACAGGTGCCGGAAATCCAGCGGGTATTTGCCCGTACCGGCACCGCAGAAATTGCCTCCGACCCGATGCCGCCGAATATTTCCGACGCCTATCTGATGCTCAAACCCAAGGACCAGTGGCCGGATCCGAAAAAATCCCGCGAAGCCCTGATCGCCGATATCCAGCGCGCCAGTGCGATTGTGCCGGGCAGCCAGTACGAGTTGTCGCAACCGATCCAGCTGCGGTTCAACGAGTTGATTTCCGGGGTGCGCAGCGATGTGGCGGTGAAGGTGTTTGGCGATGATATGGCGGTGCTGAACAAGACTGCCGGGGAGATTGCCGAAACCTTGCAGAAGCTCGATGGGGCCTCGGAAGTGAAAGTGGAACAGACCTCCGGCCTGCCGGTGCTGACCATCAACATCGACCGCGACAAGGCCGCGCGCTTTGGCCTGAATGTGGGCGATGTGCAAGACACCATCGCGGTGGCCGTGGGTGGGCGCCAGGCCGGCACGATGTACGAAGGCGACCGACGCTTTGACATGGTGGTGCGCTTGTCGGAAACCCTGCGTACCGATATCGAGGGCTTGTCGCGGCTGTTGATCCCGATCCCGGCGCTGGCCGGCAATACCACGGGGCAATTGGGCTTTATCGCCTTGTCGCAAGTGGCCAGCCTGGACCTGGTGCTGGGCCCGAACCAGATCAGCCGCGAAAACGGCAAGCGCCTGGTGATCGTCAGCGCCAACGTGCGGGGGCGGGATATCGGTTCCTTTGTTGCCGAGGCGGAAAACGCGTTGGCGACACAGGTGAAAATCCCCGCCGGCTACTGGACCACCTGGGGCGGCCAGTTCGAGCAACTCAAGGAGGCGTCCGAGCGCCTGCAGGTGGTGGTGCCGGTGGCATTGCTGCTGGTGTTCGGCTTGTTGTTCATGATGTTCAACAACCTCAAGGATGGGTTGCTGGTGTTCACCGGGATTCCCTTCGCCCTGACCGGTGGGATCATGGCGCTGTGGTTGCGCGATATTCCGTTGTCGATTTCCGCCGGGGTGGGGTTTATCGCGCTGTCGGGGGTGGCAGTGCTCAATGGCCTGGTGATGATCGCGTTTATCCGCAACCTGCGCGAGGAAGGGCGTTCGTTGACGGTGGCGATCAACGAGGGGGCACTGACCCGTTTGCGCCCGGTGTTGATGACCGCGCTGGTCGCGTCCCTCGGGTTTATCCCCATGGCCCTGGCCACCGGCACCGGCGCCGAAGTGCAACGGCCACTGGCGACGGTGGTGATTGGCGGGATTATTTCATCGACGCTGCTGACGTTGCTGGTACTGCCTGCGCTCTACCACTGGGCCCATCGTCGCGATGAGGAGCAGGAGTCCCAGTGACCTTGGGGGAGTGGGGCAAGCTCCCTCACCACAACAAACCCCCAGCTGGCCATGGCAAGCATGTTCAGCAGGGGGCCGGACACTAAGAGGGTTGCTACGGGGCTTTTGGGGCGGCAGACAGGGCGGGGAATATCAGTCGGAACGAGGTCACGCCACCCAGCACGCTGGTGGCCTCGGCCTGGCCCTGGTGCAGGCTGATGATCGAACGCACAATCGCCAGGCCCAGCCCGGTGCCGCCCTCGCTGCGGGCGCGGCTGTTGTCGGCGCGGTAGAAACGTTCGAACAGGTGGGGCAGGTGTTGCGCTTCAATGCCTGCGCCTGGGTTGCTCACGGTGAGTGAGACGCGCTGGTCGTGGCTGTCGATCTGCAAGGCAATGCCAGAGCCGTGCGGGCTGTGGCGGATCGCATTGGACAGCAGGTTGGAAATGGCCCGCTGGATCATCAGCCGATCCCCCAGGACCCAGGCGTCGCCGGCCAGGTTCAGGCGCAACCCTTTGTCTTCGGCGCTCAAGGCAAACAGGTCCATGACCCGCAGCGCTTCATCCCGCAGGTTCACCGTGGTAAACGACACCCGCGCCGCCGGATGGCTGACCTGGGCGAGAAACAGCATGTCGGCGACGATCCGCGCCAAGCGGTCCAGCTCTTCGGTGCTGGACTCCAGCGCCGATTTGTACTCGTCGGGCGCCCGGGCGCGGGACAGTGTCACCTGGGCCTTGCCCATCAGGTTGGTCAGGGGCGCACGCAGTTCGTGGGCCAGGTCGTCGGAGAATTGCGACAACTGCTGCACACCGGCATCCAGCCGGTCGAGCATCACATTGATGCCCCGCGCCAGTTCGCTGAGTTCCCGGGGCAGATTCTCGACGGCCAGGCGATGGCTCAGGTCCTGGGTGGTGACTTTGCCGGCGACGCGGCTGAATTGCTGCAACGGTGCCAGCCCGCGCTGCACCAGCCACCAGGCGCCCATGCCGATCAGGATCAGCAACAGCGGCAGGGCGATAACCGTGGATTGCAGATAGGCACTGAGCAGCGCCTGGTCGTCGGAACGGTCCAGGGACAGCAACACCCGCACCTTCTCCCCGGTGTGCAGGGGCATCAGGCTCGACGCGCTGAGGATCTGGTTGCCGCGCCCATCGGTCCAGTTGAAAAAGCCCAGGGTCGGCCTGGCGGCAAAGTCGAGCAGCAAGGGTTCCTGGGGTTTGGCGCCGACGCTCAGCAGCACCGTACTGGCGGGCGACGGGCCGATGATGGTCAGGTAGAAATTGTCGTGGCCCATCACCAGGTCCAGCAGCGAATGGGGCCGGGCGCTGATGTCGCGGGTGTTGAGATCCTGCAGCAGGCTGTGCTGGATCTGCTCCATCTTGCTTTCCAGGCCCTTGCGCGCGAGGTTTTCCAGCTCGTGGGTGAGGGCCAGGTACGCCAGGGTCGCCAGCAACAGCACCAGGCCGGCGCCCATCAGGCTGACGGTGAGCCCCAGGCGCATGGATAAACTGCCAGGTCTCATTGGCGTGCTTCCAACACATAGCCCACGCCACGAATGGTATGGATCAACTTGACCTCGCTCTGGTCGTCGATCTTGGCCCGTAGCCGGCTGATCGACACCTCCACCACGTTGGTGTCGCAGTCGAAGTTCATGTCCCAGACCAGGGAAATGATCTGCGTGCGCGTCAGGACTTCGCCGCTCTGGCGCATCAAAACCTGCAGCAGCGTGAACTCCTTGGTGGTCAGGTCGATGCGCCGCGTGCCCCGGTACGCTCGGTGACGACGTGGGTCCAGCTCCAGGTCCGAGACGCGGAATACTTCCGGCAGCGCAATCGGCTCGCTGCGTCGCAGCAATGAACGCACCCTGGCCAGCAACTCGGGAAACTCGAAGGGTTTGACCAGGTAATCATCGGCGCCCATGTCCAGGCCCTTGATCTTGTCGGCCAGCCGGCCACGGGCGGTGAGCATCATCACCCGCAAGGTGTTGTTGCGGCGCAGTTGTTCCAGCACCTGCCAGCCGTCCTTGCCGGGCAGGTTGACGTCAAGGATCACCAGTTCGTAGCGGTGTTGCTCGGCCAGGTGCAGGCCGTCGATGCCGCTGGCGGCACAATCGACGACATAACCACTTTCACTCAAGCCTTGATGCAAGTAGTCGGCAGTTTTTGGCTCGTCCTCAACCACAAGGATACGCATGCAGATTGACCTCATACTGGTAAGCGGAAAGGCGACGGGAGCTACGCGAGATGAGGGCTGTAGTCCCAAAAGTAGGAAAATTCTGAGCCTTGAAGCTACTTCAGGGTCAAGGCGCATCCCGCGCAATCCTGCTGTTTGGGCACAGGTGCGACGATTGGTCGCTGTGGGCGGGGCTTTGACTCCACTGGGCAGGCAAAAAAAAGCGCCCGTGAGGGCGCTAAAAATTCATCTCCTTCCAAAGGAGCTCCACAAAAAAAGCTTCAAGAGATGAATGTGCTCGGAGTGCGCCGCTCAGGTCGAGGGCGCGGGTGTTTGCTGGGTTAGCACTTGGGTGCCATGGATCTGTTGCTGTTGCTGGCGAAATTCAGCCAGCAACTGACGGGAGCGCTCGCCGCCATCGTCGGCCAGCGCTGCGGTGGAGGCCGCAATGAGCAAACCGGTGAATAAACTATGCAGTACCTTCATCAACCTTCTCCGCAAAAGACCCGTGCCGTTAGTTGCCCAAAGCTACTCGGCCGGTCGATGCGGGCAGTATATGAAGTGCAACTTAACGAGAACGTGAGGCGCATATTACAGTTCTGACAGACTGCCAATTGTGAAGAAGTGCTAGTCAACGGCAAGTGAATGTAAGCACTTGCCGTTGGGGCCTATCAGAGGATGGCCAGCGGGTACTCCATGATCAGCCGGAACTCTTCCAGGTCTGATTCAAAGGCACTGGAGCGCACCGTGGCCTGGCGAATGCGCAGGGACAGGTCTTTCAAACTGCCGCCCTGAAATACATATTTTGCCTCGATGTCGCGCTCCCAGCGGCGCTGGTCAGTCAGCGGGTCGCCCGCGGCATCACGGCGCATATATACCGCGTTGGCGTTGCTGTAATCGGCGCCGGTGCCTTTGCCATAACGGGTCATGAACGACAGGCCGGGAATGCCGAAGGGCTGCATATCCAGGTCATAGCGCAGCGCCCACGAGCGCTCTTTTGGCGAGTTGAAATCGCTGTACTGGATCGAGTTGTCGAGGAAGATCGAGTCCGATTGGCGCAGGTAGTCGAAGTCATTGTTGCCGTTGTTGCGCTGGTGCGAGAGGGCCAGGCGATGGGCGCCGACCTTGACCCCGAGCTTGGCACTCCAGATGTTGTTGTTGAGTTCGCCCAGCAGTTTTTTACCCTCGTCCTGGGTGTTGTAGTAGTTGAAACCGCCAAACAGCGAGACTTCTTCCGTCAGCGGATAGCTGGCGGCGGTGCCGAAGTAGTACTGGTCCCAGGCGTCTTTCAAGCGGCTGCTGTAGAGGCTGAGGCTCAGGTGCGGGTTCAACTGATAGTCGCCACCGAAGTAACCGACCCAGGGCGAGTTGAGGTTGCCGGCATAAAACGTCGCGAAGCCGTCACGCATACTGCTGCTGTTCGGCTGGCTCATGGCGTGCAAGCGTCCGCCCTGCAGGGTCAAGCCTTCCAGGCTGGTGTTTTCCAGGGTCACGCCGCGAAAGCTTTCCGGCAGCAGGCGTGAGTCGCCGTAATGCACCACCGGGGTTTGTGGAAAGACATCGCCGACTTTGACCACCGTATCCAACAGGCGCATTTTTACGGCACCGCCGAGTTTGCTGTAGTCGTCTTCAGGGCGATTGTCGCTGTCCACCGGCAACATGTCGAAGGAACCCCGGCCGCCGCTGCGCCCGGTGCCGGAGTCGAGCTTCAAGCCATACATCGCAAAGGCATCCAGGCCAAACCCTACAGTGCCTTGGGTGAACCCGGACTCGAACTTGCCGATCAGGCCCTGGGCCCACGCCTCTGAGTAGCCGTTGCCGGTCGGGCTGGACTGGCCTTTGCGGTCATCGCGGTTGAAGTAAAAGTTGCGTGCCAGCACGTTCAACGTACTGCCTTCGATAAAACCCTCGGGTTTATCTTCTGCGGCCATGCCCGCCAGCGGTGCAGCGCTGGCCAGTGCCGCAATGATGGAAAGGGAAAGTGTGCGGTTAGTACGCATGTATCGCTCCTCGGTGTTGGCAGCTATGAGCTTTTTTGGTCGCCTGGGGCGTTCTTATTGGAGAGCTGTCCCTGATACGGGGAGCCCGGCTCATAGTTGCAAACAGCGGATAACGCCGAGGTGGCATGCGCATTACAATTTTGCCAGCTCCACACGGGATGACGGATTTGCAATCCGCACGCGAGCCTCCTGAAACGCGGCGTTGGTTACCTTGGAGTCCCAGGTCCTGAGGCGGCCCCGTCACAACGGCCGTTGAGGGACTGAAAAAATAGTTGAGTCGAACACTCAAGCCCTCTTCAGAAAACGCCAGAAGCGCCGATGGTTAGATAATCCACTCATCTCTGCCCTCTGGTGTTCCTATGTTCAATACCCGCTTGAAGCAGGAGCTGTCCGCTCTTCGCGAAGAACTGTCCAGCCTGCAGCAGGTCCAGGAAAGCCTGGAGAGCGAGATGCTGGCACTGAGCCTGGACCCCGAGGGCCGGATCGAGTCGGTCAACCAGAACTTCCTCGACGAAATGCTCTACAAATCCAGCGACCTGCTGGGCCATGCCATTCACGGGTTTGTGCCCGAGCATGTGAAACGCGATGAATTCCAGCAGCGCTTCAACAACGCCCTGAGCCGTGGCGAACACTATGCCGGCACCGTGCGCCTGTTGCGCGGCAACGGCAAGGAGGCGTGGTTGCGTTCCATCGTGCAGCCGGTGCGGAGCTCGGATGGGCGCATCAAGCGGTTTTCGGTGTACTCCAGCGACCTGACCCGCACCATCGAAGCCTCCCGCGAGCACGAAAACCTGATCACCGCCCTGGTGCGCTCCACGGCGGTGATCGAGTTTGACCTCAATGGCAACGTGCTGGCTGCCAACGAGCGTTTCCTGCAGGGCATGGGTTACAGCCTTGCGCAGGTCCTGGGCAAGCCGCACCGTATGTTCTGTGAACCGCAGGATTACAACAGCGCCGAGTACCAGGCGTTCTGGAAGCGTTTGAACAGCGGTGAGTTTGTGGCCGGGCGCTTCAAGCGTGTCGACGCCCATGGTCGCGAGGTCTGGCTGGAAGCGTCCTATAACCCGGTACTGGATGCCAACAACCAGCTGTACAAAGTGGTCAAGTTCGCCACGCTGATCACCGACCAGATCAATCAGGAACGCGCGGTGGCCGAGGCCGCCAACATTGCCTACAGCACCTCGCTGCAAACCGACAGCAGCGCCCAGCGCGGTACCGCCGTGGTCACCCAGGCGGTGGAGGTGATGCGCGACCTGGCCAAACACATGGAACAGGCGGGTGAGGGGATCGAGGCCCTGAATGCTCAGTCCCAGGTGATTGGCAGTATCGTCAAGACCATCAGCGGGATTGCCGAGCAAACCAACCTGCTGGCGCTCAACGCCGCCATCGAAGCGGCCCGTGCCGGCGAGCAGGGGCGCGGGTTTGCGGTGGTGGCCGATGAAGTGCGGCAGTTGGCCTCGCGTACCAGCAAAGCCACTGAAGAAATCGTCGGCGTGGTGCGCCAGAACCAGGACATGGCCCGCGATGCCGTGGCGCTGATGACCGATGGCCGGCTGCAGGCCGAGCAGGGACTGTCCCTGGCGGCCGAGGCCGGTACGGTGATCGTCGAGATCCAGGACGGCGCGCAGAAAGTAGTGAGTGCGGTTGGCCAGTTTGCCAATCAGTTATCCAGCTAGGCCGCAGGCCGGCTCAAAGGCAGGAGCTGTGTTTGTCAGGGGGCATGGACCTCGAACAGCAATAGGTCGAACCACTGCCCATCGAGCAGGAACGCCTTGCGTGAATGCCCATACTGGGTAAAACCGCTGCGCTGCAACACCCGCAACGAGCCCGGATTTTCCGGGCGCACGGTGGCCTCGATGCGCTTGAGGGCGTGCTCGCCGAAGGCTTTTTGCAGGCCCAGTGCCACAGCTTGCCGGGCCAGGCCGCGCCCCGTGAACTCGGCCCCCATGCGATAGCCCAGGGACGCTGAGTGATAGTAGCGGCGGCGCACCTGGGGAAAGTTGATCCGCCCCACCAGCACGCCGTTTTCGCGGATCAGGTACTGATAGGCGCGGTCTTCACTGGCCTCCAGCAGTGCACTCTCGATGGCGCGCTGTACCCCTTCCACGTTGTAGTAAGCCTCGGGCCGGGCATTGATCCAACTTTCGAAAAAGGCCCGATTGGCCAGCTCGAACGCCAGCAGCTCGTTCACGTCATCCCACTGGGGGGGCGTCAATGTCAGGTTCATCCGTGGAAAACCTCGCGGTGGTGGTAGCGCATCCTTTCTTCTCACACTCGGGGCGCCGGGTTCAAGCTCTGCTTACCATTGCGCCTGTGCCAAGGCATCGGCAAAGGCGATCAGCTTCGGCGAATACTGGCGTGACGGTGGATACACCAGGGAAATTGCGCGGCTGCGCCCCGCGAAGTCCTGCAGCAATGGCACCAGGCGCCCGGCGGCGAGGTCGTCGCGCACGGCAAAATCCATTACCTGAGCAATCCCGAAGCCGCCCACCGCGCCGTCCACCAGGGCATCGCCAAGATCGAAAATCAACCGCCCCTCGACATTTACATCGCGCACCTTGCCGTCGAGCATAAACTGCCAGTCCACCATCCGCCCGCTGCGCAGGTTGCGCACCGTGAGGCAGTTGTGGTCGCGCAGTTCTTCGACGGTTTGCGGCGTGCCAAAGCGGGCCAGGTAGTTGGGGGAGGCGACGGTTACCCAGCGCAAGGGCGTCAAGGCCCGGGCAATCAGGCGCTGGTCCTGGATCTCGCCGGTGCGCAGCAACGCATCGAAACCCTCGTCGACAATATCCACCAGGCGGTCGGTCATCACTGCTTCGATGCGCAAATCGGGGTAGCGCAAGGTCAGCTCACCAATCACGGGCATCACCACCTTGCGCCCGAACAACGACGGGGTGCTGATTTTCAGCAAACCGGAAGGTGTGCCGCGGCGATCGAGCATGAGCTTTTCGGCTTCGGCCAGCTCGGCCAGCAACGGTGCGCTGCGTTCATACAGCATTTGGCCATCCGGGGTCAGGCTGACGCTGCGGGTGTTGCGTTGCAGCAGGCGTACTCCCAGCTCGGCTTCCAGGCGCGAGATAGCGCGGGACAAGCCAGATTGCGTGAGCCCCAGGTCAGCAGCAGCGCGGGTGAAACTGCGGGTTTCGGCGACGCGTACCAGCAGGCGAAGGGCGTTCAAGTCCATGATTAAAGTCATAACTGAAAGAGTGGTAGGGCTATTTATCATCTGTTGAGCATGAAAGACACTGGCCGCACTCTTTTTTGCACAGGATGTTGTGATGCCCGCCACTCCCTCAAGTCGCCCCTCGGGCTGGATGCTGATGTTGCTGGCTACTGCGCAACTGATCATCGCCCTGGACGCGACTATCGTGTTTGTTGCCTTGCCGCAGATCGGCAGCCACCTGGGCTTTTCTGCCCAACAATTGCAGTGGGTGGTCAGTGCCTACACCGTGGCCTTTGGCGGTTTTCTATTGCTCGGTGGCCGGGCCACGGACTTGCTGGGCAAGCGCCGTTTGTACCGGGTGGGCCAGTCGTTGTATGCACTGTCGTCGTTGGCGGCAGTACTGGGCGGTAGCGCGTTGCTGCTGGTGCTGGCGCGTGCGGTGCAGGGGGTGGGCGGCGCGCTGTTGTTTCCGGCGACCCTGGCCTTGATCAACACCCACTACGCCGAAGGGCCGCAGCGCAACCGGGCATTTGCGGTCTGGAGCGCGGCATCCGCTGCCGGGCTGGCGTTGGGGGCGTTGCTGGGCGGCGTGCTGACTCAGTGGTGGGGCTGGGAGGCGGTGTTTCTGGTCAACGTGCCGTTGGCAGGTGGTTGTGCCCTGGCGGCGCGCTACTGGATCCCCGCCGACGGTGAGCGCAGCCGTGGTCGCAGTTTTGATCTGGGCGGTGCGTTGACCGTCACGGTCGGCGCTACGCTGCTAGTGTTCGCCCTGGTGCAGGGGCCGGAGTGGGGCTGGACGGCGCCCGCGACCCTGGGCTGCATGCTGCTGGCGCTGGTCTTGCTTGGGCTGTTCGCCTGGATTGAACACCGTGGCCGCGACCCATTGATGCCGCTGCGCCTGTTGGGCTACCGCGAGTTGCGCATGGCCATGATGCTGACAGCGGTGTTTATGAGCAGCTTTGGCGTGCAGTACTACTTTCTCGCGCTGTACTACCAGCAGATCTACCGCTACAGCGTGTTGCAGGCCGGGCTGGCGTTCTTGCCGGCGACGCTGGTGTGTACTTTGGGGATCTGGCTGGCGGAGCGCGCGCTGGTAAAAATCGGCTTGCGCAACACCCTGGTCAGCGGCCAGTTGGCGGGGGCGCTGGGGATTGCCCTGGTGTGCCTGGCGCTACCCACCGGCGCGGGATTCTGGTGGTTGTTGCCTGGGATCTTTATCCTGAGCCTTGGTCAGGGCATGACCTGGACCGCGATGTGGGTGGCCGCAGGCCTGGGTGTCAAGCCGGGGGAACAGGGTGTGGCGGCGGGCATGGCCTCGACCACGCAACAGATCGGCGGAGCGCTGGGGTTGGCGGTGCTGGTGTCGCTGGCCAATGCCAGCGGGGCGACGGGGGCGGGTCAAGCCCAGGGCATCGAGTTGGCATTGTGGTGGAGCGCGGGGATTGCGCTGGCCGGGGCGGGGGTGGCGATGCGGCTGCGAGCTCCACGGCAGGATGCGATAGCCGAAGCCACATAGGCCGCCCACAGTTGATCGCTTTTTAGCGGCCGAGCATCTTCACCCACCGCGAAGGCGGTATGCCAAAGGTACTGCGAAACTGCCGGGTCATGTGGCTCTGGTCGGTGAACCCGGCGATCAGCGCCGCATCCACCAGTGACTGGCCCTGGCCCAGCAGGTTGCGCACCAGATCCAGGCGGCGCATGGTCAGGTAACGATAGGGGCTGGTGCCGAACAACAGGCGAAAGTCCCGCGACAAGGCCCAGCGATCCCGCCCGCAGTGCGCGGCCATTTCATCCAGGGTGATGCTGCGCCCCAGGGCACTGTGGATAAATTCCCGCGCCCGCTCGGCGGCCTGGTAATCAAACGTCTTGCGGCTGACGCTGATGCCCGACGCGTTGTTCAGGGCATGGGCCAGGTCGAACAACGCGTCCTGCTCCTGCAGCGGGTCCAGCGGGCAGTCGAGCTGCTGCACAAAGGCCTGGCAGGCCCGGTGCAGCCATGGGTCGTTGGACAGCCCGTTGTGGATAAACGGCAACGGCTTGCCGCCGAGAACCTGCTGGATCTGCGCCGGCTCCACATAAATCATCCGGTACTTGAAGCCTTCGTCGCTGCCGGCCCAGCCATCGTGGACTTCGTCGGGGTGGATCACCATGGTCGTGCCCGGCAGGCTGTGGGTCTGGCCGCCGCGATAATGAAAGCTCTGCACACCGAACAGGGTATGGCCGATGGCGTACGTATCGTGGCGATGAGGGTCGAAGCCGAACCCGGAGAAATATGCCTCGATCCGCTCCAGGCCACTGGCATGAGGCGCCCGGTGCAGCCAGTCGATATTTGCAGTGGGTTTGCCCATGGGATGTTTTCGAAATATGTCGGATGGAGTTACGTTAACTGAGTCTGGGGCGGCTGTCTGCCAGGGTCTTGAACGATTGTGCGCGGCTTCAACGGTGGCAGGCTGCTGACCGCTCGTGGTAATAAACCCTACATTTCAAATGTGAGGCAGGTTATGAGCAAGTTGCGGGTAGGTATTATTTTTGGTGGGCGTTCGGCCGAGCATGAAGTGTCCTTGCAGTCGGCACGCAACATCGTCGACGCCCTCGACCGCACGCGCTTCGAGCCGGTACTGATCGGCATCGACAAGGCCGGCCACTGGCACCTCAACGACACCTCGAACTTCCTGCTCAACCAGGAAAACCCGGCGCTGATCGCCCTCAACCAGTCCAACCGCGAACTGGCGGTGGTGCCGGGCAAGGCCAGCCAGCAACTGGTGGAAACCTCGGGCCAGGGTTTACTGGAACATGTCGATGTGATCTTCCCCATCGTCCACGGCACCCTCGGCGAAGACGGTTGCCTGCAAGGCTTGCTGCGCATGGCGGACCTGCCGTTTGTGGGTTCCGACGTGCTGGGGTCGGCGGTGTGCATGGACAAGGACATCAGCAAGCGCCTGTTGCGTGATGCCGGTATCGCCGTGGCGCCCTTTATCACCCTTAACCGTGGCAACGCGGCACGCACAACCTTCGACCAGGCTCGGCAAAAGCTGGGGTTGCCCCTGTTCGTCAAACCGGCCAACCAAGGTTCCTCGGTGGGCGTGAGCAAGGTGGCTGACGAAGCCGAGTACCTGGCGGCGATTGAACTGGCCCTGGGTTTCGATGAAAAAGTGTTGGTGGAGTCTGCCGTCAAAGGCCGCGAAATCGAATGCGCGGTGCTGGGCAACGAGCGTCCCATCGCCAGCGGTTGTGGTGAGATCGTGGTGCGTGACGGCTTCTATTCCTACGACAGCAAGTACATCGACGACCAGGCCGCCCAAGTGCTGGTGCCGGCGGACATCAGCGTCGAAGCCAGCGAACGCATTCGTGCCCTGGCCGTCGAGGCCTTTGAAGTGCTGGGCTGCGCCGGGCTGGCGCGGGTCGATGTGTTTCTTTGCGAGGACGGTGAAGTACTGATCAATGAGGTCAACTCACTGCCAGGGTTCACGCGCATCAGCATGTATCCCAAGCTGTGGCAGGCGGCGGGGATGAGCTACAGCGAACTGGTCAGCCGCCTGATCGAGCTGGCGCTGGAGCGGCATGGGATGCGCAAGGGGCTGAAGATCAGTCGCTAAGCTTCAACCGCCATCGCCGGCAAGCCAGCTTCTACAGGGTATGGCGTATTCTGCCGTTAACTTTGTAGGAGCCGGCTTGCTGGCGATGAGGCCCGTAAAGGCGATACAACCCTGGGTCAATCCCCCAACGCTTCCCCTTCACGACGCGGATCCGCGCCCCCACTCCAGGTCGCCTTACCCTGGGCATCGCGTACTCGCACGATGGCCTGGGTGCCGCTGGTCATCTCGATCTCGCTCAAGGTATGCCCTCGCTCCTTGAGCGCCGCCTTCAACGGCTCGCTGAACAGCCCTTGTTCCAGCTCGGTCGCGCCGTTGCGGCTGCCGAAGTTGGGCAGGCTGATGGCGGCTTGCGGGTCGAGGTTCCAGTCGAGCATGCCCACCAGGGATTTACTCACGTATTCGATGATCTGCGATCCGCCGGGGGAGCCGACCGTGGCCAGCAGTTCGCCACTTTGGCGGTCGAAGACCAGGGTCGGCGCCATGGACGACCGGGGGCGTTTGCCCGGCTCGATGCGGTTGGCCACCGGCTGGCCGTTTTCCTCGGGGATAAAGGAAAAGTCAGTCATCTGATTGTTCAGCAGGAAGCCCTGGACCATGACATGGGATCCGAACGCGGCTTCGATGGTGGTGGTCATCGACACCGCGCCGCCCAGGTCATCCACGGCCACCACTTGCGAGGTGGAAATGCGCAGCGGCGAGCGATCCGGCGCGTAGGCCACTTGAACGCCCATCGGTTGGCCGGGCTTGGCCACGCCCATGCTGCGTTCGCCGATCAATCCTGCGCGGCTGGCCAGGTAGCCGGGGGCGACCAGGCCCGCGACCGGCACCGGCACGAAGTCCGTATCGGCGACGTATTGCCCACGGTCGGCGTAAGCCAGGCGATCAGCTTCGGCAATCAGATGCACCGCTTCGGGCACCGGTTCCAGGCCGGCGGCTGTCGCGCTCTTCACCGGCTTGAGCGGCGCCAGGGCCCAGCGTGGGTCGCGGGCTTCGAGGGCCTGCAAGGTGCCGAGGATCTGCGCAATGGCCACCCCGCCTGAAGAGGGCGGTGGCATGCCGCACACTTGCCAGCGCTTGTAGTCGGTACACAGCGGCGCGCGCTCCTTGGCGCGGTAGCCCTTGAGATCGTTCAGTGCAAGGCGCCCCGTGTTCTGATGACCCTGGACCTTGCGTGCAATCTCTTCGGCGATCGGGCCGTGGTACAGCGCGTCGGGTCCTTCCTTGGCGATGCGCTTGAACACATTGGCCAGCGCCGGGTTTTTCAACAGGGTGCCGGTGGCTTTCGGGCTGCCGTCGGCGTTGAGGAAGTACGCCGCCATGTCCGGTGACTGGCTGATGTAGCGGTCGGCGGCGATCAGGCTGTGCAGGCGCGGGGAAATCGCAAAGCCTTGCTCGGACAGCTGGATCGCCGGCGCAAACAACTGCGCCCAAGGCAGGCGGCCGCTGTGTTCGTGGGCCATCTTCAGCGCGCGCAGCACACCGGGGGTGGCGACTGAACGACCACCGATCTGCGCCTGGGCAAACGCCATCGGTGTGCCGTCGGCCTTCAACAACATATCGGCCGTGGCGCCGGCCGGGGCCGTTTCACGGCCGTCATAGGCCCGTACCTGCTTGCCATCCCACAGCATGATAAAGGCGCCACCACCGATCCCCGAGGACTGCGGCTCCACCAGTGTCAGCACCGCTTGCATGGCGATGGCCGCGTCAATCGCCGAGCCACCCTGGCGCAGGATCTTGCGCCCGGCTTCGGCCGCCAGCGGGTTGGCCGCCGCCGCCATATGGCGTTCGGCGTGGCGTACCGTCATGTCCGTGCGATAACCCGAACCCAGCTCCGGGGCGGGCGGCAGGTCGGGGGTGCTGGTGCTGTTGCAGGCACCGAGGCTGAGGGCGGCGATGATCACCGAGAGGCTGGTAAGGCGCTGCAAGCGTAGGTTGAAAAGCACGCGCTGAACTCCGTTCATTTTGAGAATGATCTGTTGTCCCTGGGGTGATGCTTGGCGGGTAAATCGCACCTGGCAGATATCTGCGGGGAGGAGGGCGGACACTAACAGCGGGAGACAGGAGCGTCAAAATCCCCCCTCCGGCTTCGGCGTTCTCGGCCATCTTGGCCTATGACCAGGCGTGGCGCAGACAACAAATTTGTTTCAACCGCATGGGGTTGTTGCGAGATTTTTCAAAAACGCCTTTCTAAATGATAAGGATTTGCATTACGATCCTTGGCCTTTAATGCTCCACCATGGTGCATATTGGCCCAACAAGGACTGTTTGCAATGAAAACCCCTCCCTGCCTTTTCAGCTCTCTTTTCCTCACCGCCGGCGTGCTGATCGCCGCCCCCGTGTTGCAGGCAGAAGAGATTGGCGAGGTCGATAAACACGCCGTCACCGAACTCGATACCTCATTCGTCACCGCCACCGGCGGCGCCACGGACCTGCGCGACGCACCGGCCAGCGTCAGCGTGATTACCCGCGAAGAAATCGAGCGCCAGCCGGTGTACGACCTCAATACCCTGCTGCGGCGTGTACCCGGGGTCACCGGTGGCTTCGGCCCGGTGGGCGAGCAATCGAAAATCAAACTGCGTGGCCTGGACGACAAGTACACCTTGATCCTGGTGGACGGCAAACGCCTCGGTGGTTCCGGAGACTTGAGCTATCGCCGCGACCTGGCGCGCCAGGACCTGAACTGGATCACTCCGAACATGATTGAGCGCATCGAGATCGTGCGCGGCCCCATGTCGTCGCTGTACGGCTCGGATGCCATGGGCGGGGTGATCAACATCATCACGCGCAAGGTCTCGAGCACCTGGAGCGGTTCGGCCAACGTCAACACCACGATTCCCGAAGATTCCGACCGGGGCCAGACCACCCAGACCAGCCTCAACCTGTCCGGGCCGTTGACCGAGTCCGTGGGCCTGCGCCTGGGCGCCAACCTGACCCGGCGGGCCGCCGATGAGGTCACGGCGCGCCTGGATAAGGATGGCGAGTTCATGTACGGCGACGGCGCTGGCGGCGCCAAGGACCATAGCGTCAACGCCTTGCTCGACTGGAAAATCAATGACGAGCAAAGTCTGTCGTTCGAGGCCGTGCATGGCGTCGAGCGCTCCTGGTCGAGCAAAAAGACCTTTGGCGATTGGGGCGAAACCCTCGGCGCTGGCTTCGGTCCTGGGCGGTTGATTCGCGACAGCTACTCGGTTTCCCACAGCGGGGACTGGAGTTTCGGCACCTCGAAGGTCGACCTGTACCTGAACAAATTCAAGAACGACATCGACTGGGGCAAATCCAGCGCCGAAGAGAAAATCGCCGAAGGCAGCCTGAACATTCCGTTTGAGTTGTTGCTCAGCCAGCGCATGACCGTGGGCGGGCAGTGGAAGCGTGAAGAACTGACCAACAGCGACACCCTGGGCACGGTGCCTGTGGACTACCAAGGCGCTGCGGTTTCCGGTTCGTCGCTTAAAGGTGACTACTCGGCCGCGTTTATCGAAGATGAGTTGTACCTGCTCGACAACCTGGCCCTGACCCTGGGCAACCGTTTCGACCACAGTCAAGACTATGGCAACCACAACAGCCCGCGGGCGTACCTGGTCTACCATCCGCACCCGGACTGGACCGTGCGCGGCGGTGTGTCCAAGGGCTTCCGTGCGCCAAGCCTGAAAGAGGGCAGCGCCGGCGCCGCCACTGAATCCGGCGGTCGCGGTTGCGGCTCCTTGAAACCCCTGGGTTATGTGAGCGGCAGTTGCTGGATGGCCGGTAACCCGAACCTGTCGCCAGAGACCAGCGTCAACAAGGAAATAGGCGTGTCCTTCGACCGTGACGGTTGGGAGGCCAGCCTGACCTACTTCCACACCGACTTCGAAGACAAGATCGAATACGCGCCACTGGGCCAGTTCCAGGGTCGCTGGTGGACCATGCTGGAAAACGTCGAAGAAGCGCGCACCCGCGGCTGGGAAGGCTCGGTTCGCGTACCATTGACCGATTCCCTGGACTGGCGCACCAACGCCACCTACATGCTGGAGAGCAAAAACCTGTCCACCGGCGAAGACCTGATCAGCGCGCCCAAGTTGTCGGCTTTCAGTGCAATCAACTGGCAAGCCACCGACACACTCAACACCGAACTGTCGGCGCAGCATGTCGGCAAGCAGCGGGGTGTGGGTAACGACTTCGTCAAGTCCTACACCACCTATGACCTGACGGCGAACCTGGCCGTGACCAAGTGGTTGACGCTCAATGGCGGCGTGCAGAACTTGCTGGATGAAGATGCGCGGGATGGTTCGACGACGTTCTATGTGCCGGGCCGGGCGTTTTTTGCCGGGGCTACGACTTACTTTTGAGGTGTAGCCATGCCCCGCGAGCAACAGGTGCTCGCGGGCTTGCTGATGGCTCAGTCCATTTTAGGATTGATCAAGGGGGTGATCCGCCCAGGCACCATTGATCTGAAGGTAGGCACGTGCCTTGCCTTCGGTTTTGAATCCTAAGTGCGTTAACAGACGCGCGCTGCGCAGGTTCTCCGGTCGGTCATTGGCCATGGTCCGGTACAGCTTCCTACCCTCGATGCTCATCGCTATCGCGCATCAGCACGTGCAAGGCCTCGCCGCTGGCGGCTTTGTGCTCCATCAACCGCAGCCGTTCAGTCACGGCATCAAGGTTGAAAAATCCATCATCTCGCAGCGGTTCCCACGGTTGGAGATAGGTACGATTTTCCAGCAAATAAGTGTGCATTGTTGCCGCATGAGATGCATGGGCCGTGCGCAGTACCAACCGATGGGTCGTCAGGGGATCAACAAGGGGAGCTGCCTTGTTACCTTTCAACGTTCACCTCGGATCATTTGGTGATAAAGGTAGCGATAGAGCCGTTGCGGGCGAGCCCGCCTGATGGCGCAAATCTGCGGTTCACATAACCCTTGCCTGGCCATTGTTCGGTTTGCTCGCGATCAAGGCTGGCAACGGCGCGGTTTGGCGCTTGGGGAGTAGCATGGTTGATGGGAGCCATTGTCTTTGGCGGTGTACGCTAGGTGAGTTAGCACTCAGAGCCGGCATGACGATGCGCAAAGGCAAAAAAGCGAGCCGGTTAAGGCTCGCCAAAGGGAGGTAAACGGTCAGTTGGCCAACAGTTTTCCGCTGAGCAGGCTGGTCAGGGTTTTCACCAGCAGCACGCTCAGTGCCACAGTGAGGAACAGCAGGATCACAGCGGCGATGACCACCAACACGGTGCTGTCCTGGGCATGTGCATATTTCAACGCTGCGTTGCTCAGCGCTGCGATGGGGAAGCTGATTGCCCACCACGAAGGGGCAAAAGGCACATCCCGACGGAACACTTTGAAGCTCAACACCACGAACAGGAACAGGCCGAAGTAGAACAACACGCTGGCAAACCGGTCGATTTCGCCGAACACGTTGGTGTAGGCCAGAAAACCTACTTCAAAGGGGGCAATCAGGATCATCAGCGAAGGCAGCATGCCTTTGGCCGGAGCGGCCTCATGCACCAGCCGCGAAAAGATCCGGGTGAAGAATACCAGCGCCAGCACCGCACCCACGGCGAGGGCAAACAGGTTGAACTCAGTCGCCCAGGCCATCGGCATATGCGCACCGGTTACCGCGATATCAAGGGTGGCAACGCCTGGAATCAGCCAGGCAGGTACGGCATTCAACGGGTCCTGATTGCCCGACAACAGACGGTAAACCACGAAGCCTGCGAGCAGCACCGTCAGTGCGCTGCCCAGTATCCAGAGAGCCTGTCCGAGCCATTCGTTGTGGGCCCCCGCGACTGCCGAAAGCAACAGCAGTGCAATGGTGACGGTGCCAAAAAAGTTGCTGGCAATCGGGTGGTTGAACTCGGCCTTGACCGCTGCTGGATGTTTCACCCATTTGGTCAGGTAACCCAGGGTCAACAGCACGAATACCAGGCCGGCCAGCGCGCCAATGGCCTCACCCAAGCTGCCGCCGACGCCGTAATACTGACCACTCAAGCGCCAAGCCAGGGCCAGGCCGGCCAAACCCATCACTGAGCCGAATAAATTGATAGGCAGGTTTTTGATCGACGTTTTGCTGACGGTTACCGCTCGAGCGGTATCGACGGTGGGGGTGTATGAAGTGTTCATGCTAGTCTCTTGATTGACTGAATTTGCTGTTGTGGCTATTTTCAGCCAAATAGACATTGGCTGAAATAGTCATCAGGCGATGTATTCAGCCAATTATTCGACAAGGACAGACATCATGCGTATCACCCTCCTGGCATTCCCTCGTGTGCAACTGCTGGACGTCGCCGGGCCCGCCGATATCTTTGCTGAAGCCGCCAAGCAACTGGGGAACCCGCGTGCCTATCGGGTCGAAGTCATCGGTACCAGCAAGGGCCTGATCAAAACCTCAAGTGGTTTGAAGCTTGGCATTGATGAAACCTTCGACACTTATAAGGGCAAGGTCGACACCTTGCTCGTGGCCGGCAGCCCACATATCAACGAAATCGCGCATGACCCTGCGTTGCAAGATTGGCTACGCCGGCAAGCCAAATCCGTCCGTCGTATCGGCTCAGTCTGTAGCGGTGCTTTTTTGCTGGCCGCCGCAGGTCTGCTCGACGGGCGCCGTGTCACCACCCATTGGAATTCCAGCGCAAGACTTGCCAAGGAGTATCCGCACACCCACGTCGATCCGGACAGCATCTTTATCAAGGACGGCAACATCTACACGTCGGCGGGTGTTACGGCGGGCATGGACCTGGCGTTGGCGCTGGTCGAAGAAGATTACGGCAGAGAATTGGCGCTCAGCGTGGCCCGTGAAATGGTGATGTTCTTCAAGCGGCCTGGCGGGCAATCGCAGTTCAGCGCGCAACTGGCAGCGCAAACCGCCGAACGCAGCGTGATCCGGGACGTGCAGGAATATGTGGTAGAGCACCTGAAGGCCGACTTGAGCGTCCCTGCCTTGGCCGCCCGCGCCGGTATGAGTGAGCGAAACTTCGCCCGTACCTTCAAGGCTGAAGCCGGCTCGACCCCGGCCGAATTTGTCGAATTGGCCCGCATTGATGCGGCCAGACGGCTGATTGAAGATGCTGATGTTTCACTTAAACGCTTGGCCGATACAGTCGGTTATGCCAATGCGGACGGGTTCAGAAGGGCATTTATGCGGCGTCTCGGCGTTGGGCCAAGTGATTATCGAAAGCGGTTTTCATTGATGTGAGGCGTGAGTGGCCCAATCGCTGAGCCTGTTAGTAATTTTCAGAACGATCGGAGATCAGGTTATGACGGACAAGGCTCTGGCGCCGGATCAAGAGCTGTGGCGCTCATGGACGCCCGCTGAGTTGGCTGTTCGCCTGAAGACCGTCTCGCTCCCCTGGTGCGTTGTCGGCGGGTGGGCGCTTGACCTATGTCACGGCGAAAAGACGAGGGAGCATGACGATATAGAGTTCACCCTGTTGCGAGACGATTTCCTGGAGTTCCGGCACGCGCTTGGCGATCTTGATATGTACACCGCGAAGGCCGGAGTGCTCACTTTTCTTCCCGTGGGTCAAATCCCAGGATTAGACATTCAGCAGGTGTGGTGTTTCGACCCTGTTGCTCAAGCCTGGCGGGTGGACATGATGATTGAATCAGGAAGCCCTGAAGTATGGGTATACAAACGGGATGGGTCTATCCGGTTTCCCCGTACCGAAATGTTGTATCTGAGCAGTGAGGGCATTCCATATTTAAGGCCTGCGGCGATCCTCTTGTTCAAAGCCCTGCACGTGCGGCCAAAGGATGAGGAGGATTTTCACAAGGCCTTGCCGACGCTGCCCGATGAGGAGGTGGAGTGGCTGAGGCGGCATTTGCTGAAGCTTCATCCGGGGCATCACTGGATAACCCATTGATCAACAATTGCCCGCTGCATTGGGTTCTCCCTTTTGAGGGCGCATCGCCACACTTCTGCGGTCCCGACGCGTCGCGCAGTATCAAGCTCCTAAGCGACCCTGGCATGAGCCTCGGCCATTCGCATCTCCAGCTCACGCTTTACTGGGCGAACTTGAGCGTAGGGTCAGGGCTGCGAGTGCTCGGCATAGATTGCCATGGCCTTTTCGTAGCTGTCGGTGTTGAGGAAATCATTCTCGTATGCGCCCTGAACTTTTGCCCTGCCACCTTCGATCCCGGAGAGTGCAATTGCGACAGCGAGTGAATTGTTGTGGCCGCACTCCTCGACGGGAAAACCACGTAGCAGGATATCCGCGACGCCCTTCAACACTGGAGGTGGCAGCTTCTCAAGGTAGTAAGCAGCAGCGGGCGGTGCGTCGCCTTGATAGTCTTTTTCGTCAATTGCGATCTGCGCCAGTTGGACGAGAAAACGGGTGCAGTTGGCGTGAGATAGAAAGAATGAGTCCGCGATCTGGGACGAGTGCCAGCAAAGAATAAGCAGTTCGCGAAGCGTCTCTTCTGATGGGATGCCTTCATCGATGATGGTCTGCGCCCGAGCTTCCGCCATGTATTTTTGAAGTATGCGTGTGGGCCTACACAGAGGGGAAGGATGGGGTAGAGGTAGACAGCCAGAAACAAGAAAGCCCGCACGAGGCGGGCTTCTTGAGGTGATTCATAGACTGCTGTAGACATCTATGGATCGGTACTTGGTGGTACACAGTCATTTGAACCTGTATTTTAACTTGATGATTTTACAGACTTTTAATTTATATGTGTCGCCTAGGCATACATGTGGGCATACAAGCTAGGTGACTCTGTACACCCACAGGGCAGCTTTGCATTACTCATCTGAAATTTATTCAGAGTTGAATCACTTCTTCTTTTTGCCGTTACCGGCAAACGAAAGTTCCCCTGATTTCACCATCGCAGTCAAGAACGGCTGAACCACCTGAGGGTTCGTGAGCAATGCTTGCATAAGCGCACCTTGATCGACCTCCTCGCCGTTCTGTTGCTGCAGAATCATTTTCAGTAAGTCCGGTGACTGCATCAGTCCCATCATCGCACTAACCTCTACAGGCAACTCTTCTGATTTTTTATAGTCTGGAAACTCGTAATTCGTCAGTTTTGCAAGCTCTAGAAGCAGATTGTCTGGTCGACCAGGTTCTCTGTCTAAATGGTCAAAGAGGGTTGAAAGCTGTGCTGAAAGGCTTTTGAGGCCTGTTGGTGTGTTTTCATACTCAACAAAACGCAGGTGCGCGATATCAAATGGAACTCGAGGTGCGGCGGAATCCTTGAGTATGATCGTTCCAGGCTTACAAGCATGACGAAGACCGAGTTCGTAAAAGACGTTGGGATTGGGGTAGGTGACATCTGCTACCACGTAATCCGAATGCATTATTCTGGTAACGATATCGGTGGTAATGGTGCCGGGGAGAGAGACATCGTCTGCCCTCACGATTTCCAAATTAGGCCTTGCTTTCAGGAGCGCCTCTTTGATTAGGTCGTCATATTTATTCTTCAACTCGGATTGGCTAATAACCGTTCCGTCGATGTTTTGCTCACCGATCGCCATGATCACAAAGCAGGTCTTGTTCGCCATATCCTTCCCTTTCGTTGTGTGCTGCCGTCCATAGCGCTACTCGCTTAAGGCGTGCAGATTTTCGAGACTCACTGATCTGGGTTGAATTTGTAAAGGGTTTCTTAACGGGATGATTGCGAAGCTCCGGGGACCCTGGAGTCTGTCGACAGACACGGGGCATGAAGCCCGCGGGACCGCGTTAGCGGCAGCCGTGCCAGCTTATTGAAATTTCAATGTTGAAATTGAAAGGATCTTGAACAAAAGAGGGCATCGTTACCGTATTGGTAATGGTGTTCGCAGAGGGGCCAAACGGTAGGGCAAATGCACAGGTGAACTGGAGTTCACCGGGTTCACCTGTTCACTAAGCTGGGTGACTTTCCGCTAACACGATCCTGCGGGTTTCCTACCCCGTGCCGAATCAACATGCGTAGGCCCCCCCCCGGGTGTCTAGGCAAAACCAGGAGCATGATTGATCTCGCCGCGCTGGGGGGGCATTTCAGAAGGGGCTCGGGGGGATACCTTAAAAAACGGTGTTACGGGTGTTACGCGTGTTACATGTATGTATAACTATATGATTTTAAACGATTTATATGGTGTTACACGGATGTGTTTCATTTGTCGATAGACGTGTTACATGGCAAATAGGTGTTACATCAATAACTGCTCAGGGAGGGGCGGTTTATGATGATTAAGACGACTGTCATCGCATCAGAGCCCTTCGCTTTGAAGTGTCGCTATCGGCCTAAGCGGCCATTTCGTGGCACTCAATTTCATCCTCTAGGAGGCCTACACGGATGCGCAACAAGCCTGGCCGAAATGATCCCTGCCCTTGCGGTAGCGGCCGCAAGCTCAAAAAATGCCATGGGTCCATCAACAATCTCGAAATAGTGCTGAAGCTGAATGGACCGCGCATGCGACAGGAGATACAGATGACACTTGCTCGTCATGAAGCCCAAGAGTTTCAGAGGCGTGAGCAGCAGGGCCTCGGTAGGCCGATCATTTCCGCTGAGTTCCATGATCACAGAATCATAGCCGTCGGTCAGACGATGCATTTCTCGCAGAAGTGGAAAACGTTTCACGACTTCCTGAACGACTACCCGAAGATCGTCTTGGGTAGTGAATGGTGGATGTCTGAGGGAAGTAAGCCTCCAGAAGAGCGTCATCGTATTCTCACCTGGGCGGTCCGCTGCTATGAGCACTCGAAAGCTCATATGGAACAGGTGGGGACAGGTGTCCCGCAGCCGATGACGGGGGCTATTGGTGCCTATATGCGCTTCGCATATGACCTCTACAGCCTGAAGCACGCCATCGAGGTCCAGAAGCTGCTTATCGACCGAATCAAGTGCCCTAAGAACTTCCCCGGTGCGTTGTACGAGGTACGGGTCGCCGCCGCCCTGATTCGGGCAGGCTTCAGCCTGCAGCCCCAAGATGAAACTGACAGACGTACTACTCACGTTGAGTTCATCGCTACGGACACTAAGTCCGGTGCGATCTACGCAGTTGAGGCCAAGCGACGAGAAGGGGGGCGGATGAAAATCAACAGGCAAATGAATCGCGCTTTGAGTAAAAAGTCGGATCATCCTCGCATTGTTTTCATTGACACAAACGACGGACGCCTGGAACTGGGCAGAGGCCAGCCTAACCCTGTAGCGCTTGTGGAGGCTGAAAACCTCTTAAAGCTATATGAGCGAGACCCTACTGGGCAAAAGCTTCCGCAGGCATATGTCATAGTCACCTTCGATCCAGAGGAGCATCACCTTGATGCCATTGATCTGCCTTCCGGAGTGCTGCTATGGGGCTTCCACCTCGAAGATCTTCACCCTGGGCTGAAAAACCTGCTTCAACAGGTCAAAATTAGGCGCCGGCATGCGCCCGTCTTTGCGCTGCTGGAGTCGATGCAGAAGCACCGGCGCATTCCCGCTACGTTCGATGGAGAGGCCGAGTCGTTCTCTGGTGGAATTCCCAAGGCACGGCTACAGGTTGGTCAGCGGATGGAGGTACCAGGACCTAATGGGACGCAGATCGAGGCGACGCTAGAGAATTGCGTCGTCATGCCAAAGTCGGGAGAGGCATTTTGTATCGCTTGTAGCGACGATCAGCAGCGCTTCATAGTCAAGATTCCGTTGACGGATGATGAACTAAAGGCCCATGCCCAGCACCCTAAGACCTTCTTTGGAGTTATTGATAGGAATGCTGGCCGCTCTTGTCCGAAGACTGACCTGGACTGGTTCGACTTCCTCTGGGAAACATACTCGAGCAGCACAAAAGAGAAACTGATCGAGCTCATGGACCATGTACCCGACGTTGAACGATTGAACGAGATGACCCAAGAGGACTTGGCCGACGAATATTGCGTTCGAATGGCAAGCGCAATGGTGGAAGCCCATATGGAAATGATGTGACTCATTCTCCGACTCTATCGACACTTTTTCGGTGCTATTGAGGAACAGCTATGAACGATATTCCCAAGACACTTTCGGAGACTCATCCGCATCTCAGCGGCTTCATGGACTTCCTTGCCGACTTTAACAAAGAGACGGAGCGCGGAACTGCATTGGCTGCTGCAGCAATGCTCGATGAGCAGCTTGCTCGGATCATCGAGTCCTTCCTCATCCCTAACAAAGGAAGTAAGTCTCTCATTGACGGCTTCAATGCGCCGCTTGGAACATTCTCCGCACGCATCGCTTCCTCGTTCGCCTTGGGCCTTTTATCTGAAGTCGAGTACAGGGAATGCGAGTTGATCCGAAAGGTACGCAACGAATTTGCGCATCAAATCAAGGTTTCATTTAAGAGTGAAAAGGTCGCGAGTCTCTGTGCGCTACTGCAGCTTTCGGCGAGAAGCTATGGCGATGTTCACGTTGACACCAGAGGCCAGTTCACCACCGCGGCAGTCGCGCTGATCTTGAATTTGACGAATCGCCCACACTACGTTGGGCAGAAGCGGTTACAGGTAGAGAACTGGAAGACGTAGCCCTTACTTTCATTGCCGGGCTCACCCATACCAGTGGCCGGTGAGGTGATGTCAGGTAGTGGCGACTGGATGCTGCCGGACCCAAAGCGGAAGCATAAAGAGAAGGGCGGATTGAGGTGAACATTCGTGATGGCCAGTTGACATTCCTTTGCTAAATCCGCGATACAGTACACCGTTACCTTTGAGGCTGAGTTAACGCGAGATAGGGGCAGTTTCCGAGAAACGCAACGAAATCCTAGAGGTTAATTTTATCAGACTCGAGACCTTTGACCATGGCTAAGAACGACACCATTCTTGTGGACTCTTTACTACAGCAAACGCAAAAAGAAACACCTGGGGACATTGGTGATATTTTTGAGAGGTTTGCTTTAGATCAAATACTCAAGAGTTTTGATCTTTCAACAGAAGAAATGGATTTTGGATGGACTGACGGATCACTGGATGGTGGGATCGATGGTTTTTATATTCTCATAAATGGGCGTTTGCTAACCGACGCCACAGATTTTTCTTGGCCAAGAACTGGAGCAGAGATAAAGGTTTTCATAATAACTTGCAAGCACCACGAAACATTTCAACAAGCTCCACTTGATTCTCTACTTGCAACTGCCCAGGATATTTTTGATCTTTCACTGTCAAACTCTGAGCTTTCTGGAAAGTACTCGGCAAAAATTAAGCAGTGTCGGGACTTGTTCGTTTCTGCATTTAAGCAGCTGTCACTTTATCGGCCGACAATTTCATTTGAGATTGTTTATGCCTCTCGTGGCAATACTGAGCTGCTCGGTGCGAGTATAAAGGCACGGGCAAAGCAACTTACTACTTTATTCAATTCTTACTTTAGTGCTTCAACGTCTGTGTTTCATGCTCTCGGGGCGTCAGAGCTTGTTGAACGCTACCGTCAAGTGCGCAGCTTTCCGTTCACCCCAACCCCCAGCCTCGTGGGCGGGTTATCGGTGGTTAGCCAAGTGATCGCAGGGGGGGCGTGCAGGATGGTCCATCGATCAGTTGGCATACGATGGATTGCGTTCTTGAGGAAGCGTTCGAGCTGCCAAATCCGTAACTTCCGTCCGCTCGGAACCTTCGCCTCACTACCGCCCTCGACAGATTGCTGTATGGGCTACAACTGGGGCGGGCTCAAGTTTGATAACGGAAGCCAAATGCGCATCAACATTGAGAACCGTCCACTCCATCAATGCAGACAAAACTGCTCCAAGCGTTTCGTTCTGCCGCTTCATAAATTGCAGCAACCGAGGGGGGGGGCTGAGTCATAATTAAGTAATAGCATTAACAATTTCTACCACGTCGTCAATGAAACCGACCAGCTTAACAACGTTTTCAGCTACGTTCACGTCCTTATTTATTTCGCTAATAGTGCTTTGCATTTTTTTGTTGATCAATTTCACACCAGCAACTATTTCTTCGGAGCTTCCTGTCCAGTCACTCATCGTTTCGCCTATTAAATTGTCAATTCTTCTAGATAACTCTTTACCATGATTTTTTACTAAGTTTGCCTCATCAGGCTTTTGCTTTAATAGCAATTTAACTTCGGCCTGATATGATTTTGTTTTTGAAGTCAATAGCTGTTGTATTATTTCTTGTTTTTTTGTCATGTCAATTGGCATGTTTTGGCTCCTTAATTGTTGATAATGCTTTTTTTGACTTCATTAGCACTTTCTTGTACAGCTGTTGCAGCCGCTCTTAGAGACTCAGCGGATTCTTTGAGAACATCAGTCTCTATTTTAAGGGTTTCAGCTATTTTCTTCTTTTCTTCAGCATCCTTCTTTTTGATTTGGTTATCGGGAACTGCATCTGAATTATTTTGCGCCAAGATGTATTCAAATTGAGCTTTAGTGTATTTCAACTTAGATTGCTGATATATTATTTCGGCCGTTGTAGCTTCACTGCTCGCAGCATTTGCCTTTGCTTGTACCAATTCTGCTTTGTTGATTTTTGCCTTCGCCTCATAAGAAGAGTGAAGCTGTATTCCTTTTTCCAACAGGTCATTAATTGCAGCTATAGATGAATCTGATTTAGCTAGTCGTGTAGCCAACGCTTCATGAGCGTCAGGGATTTTCCCATATGCTGTATGAAGTCCATGGAGAAACTCCATTTGGTTTGAATGTGTGGTTTTTTGATCAATCATATCCCCGATAGTTTTTTGCATCTCTGCATCGTTCTTACTATTTTCATTACTGCTCAACAATCCGACAAGATCTCTAGTTAAGTTTTGCTGCTTTTCTGAGTGTTCTTGCGTACTGATTTGTGCCATTGTCACTATAGCACTTTGCATTTGCTTGACATAAGAGCTAATGCTATTTTGATTGTTGGTGAGAGTGTCCATAAGCTTATTCTTCTGTTTTGTTCTTATGTACTCTTTAGCTGCTACAATGGCCAGCTCTGAAAAAAGTGCTGTATTTTTAGCAGATATATCGCTGGGATTATCATTGAGCGACTGAACAGCGTCAAAAGAATTTTTATTCAGGTCTTCTGATAATTTTGAAAATTTTGCGTCATCGACAAGGGTTTTTGATGAGAGTTGTAGCAAAAGATTGGAATACTCCAGCCAAGCCATGTTGGCTTTCGAGATTCCCAGTTTAAATTTTTTCGCTTTTATAAAAACTGGCGGTTTAGATATAGAAAATGGATCCTCCGCCTCAGTCAATATGTAAAGCTCCTGTAACATCTCGTCATTCCCTTGCTTTAATTGATTCTCTACTTCTTTCCGGTAACGTCCTTCCGCTAAAGGAATGCTCACATCAAGCGATGATGTTGCCCCTTTATCCAACTCTGTTAGTGAGGTGTTAAACTGTTCGAAAGGTTTCGTATCAATAGAGGGGCATCCTGCTAATAGAGGAAACACAACCATAAAAACAATATTTCTGGTCCAGGCATTGAAATACATATTTGACACCCTTCTTAGGTCGATTTGCTTTCAGGCGATATCAAAATAGAAGCATGTCTTTACGGATTGTCAAATCGGCTAGCTTCGGGTACTCCCATGCCATAGCGAGGATTTATCGAGCCACGCATCATTGCTGACGAGCTAATCATAATTTTGCGGCGCAATGTCTCAGCATTAAACACGTCAAGCATATTGGTGAACCAACAAACTTGGTTCGTGTTTTCCAAGCATCCTTGAGAGTCCTGGCTTGGTACGTCCGCTTTTGGCCGAGGCTGTGTAAAAACGTTTTTGAGCGAGTCAGGTACTCAAAGCCGGACTGGAAATCGCGTTTCTACGGGAAATCAACATCCGCAGACGTGCCGATAAATTTCAGATTTAATGTAGATGCGCACACTTTAATTTTGGCGAAGCGTTTTTACACACTTTGGGCCGAAAGGTGGTCGTAAGCCTAGTGTCGTTATAGACCAGAAGCCGAAAAGGTCTAAACCCTTGCCTGTGAGGATAGGATTTAGTGAAGCGGAAGCTGCTTGTCTCAGTCTTCCGCTTCTTCATCACCCGCTCTTTCTTTTGAGCTGGAGGTCAATGAAATCAAGCTCTGCCTTGATCGCATCAATCGTAAGTGTCTCGACTTTAGCGTCTTTGTTTGCCCTTGCATTGAGCTTTTTCGTGCTGGCCAGGACGGCGATTATCCCGTTCAAATGAAGCTTTCGGGCCTTTAGGTAATCAGGCATCTGAGCGCTGTTCTGTGGTGGTTTATTCATGGTTAGACCGATGGGTAGACCGATGGTTGGCCCGAAGCAGCCGACCCTCGCCGGTTGCTTCGGGGAGGGTTCAGGTTAGGCCGCCAATAGGTCAAGTAGGCTGTGTTGATGTGAGCGATCCACGAGTTCGCGCCAGGTCCAGCTGAATCGCCCCGGATTCTCTAGACACCTTGCAAGCTCATTGCGTAACGCTTTTCAAACTCTACCGGTGACAGTTGATTGTTGAAACCATGGCGGCGTTTTGGGTTGTAGAACATCTCGATGTAATCG
>NZ_MSAJ01000015.1:0-51649 GCF_044510355.1 Pseudomonas sp. DD1
GGGTGGGGGCGCGCATAAACTGCCCGGCCAGCATCGGCGCCAGGGTCAGGGACACCACCACCGAAATCAGGATGGTCGAGGTCGCGGTCAGGGCAAATTCCTTGAACAGGCGCCCGACCACGCCGCCCATGAACAGCAGCGGGATAAACGCGGCCACCAGCGAAAAGCTGATCGACACCACGGTAAAACCTATCTCGCCGGCGCCCTTGATCGCCGCTTCGCGCTTGTCCAGGCCCGCCTCAAGGTGACGGTGGATGTTCTCCACCACCACAATCGCATCGTCCACCACAAAACCCACGGCAATCACGATGGCCACCAGGGTCAGGTTGTTCAAACTGAAGCCCATCACATACATCAGGGCAAAAGTGGCCACCAGCGACACCCCCAGCACACTGGAGACAATCAGGGTTGCCGACCACTGGCGCAGGAACAGCGCCATCACCGCCACCACCAGCAACACCGCGATCAACAGGGTGATTTCCACTTCATGCAGCGAGGCACGAATGGTCTTGGTGCGATCCGACAGCGAGCTGACTTCCACCGACGCCGGCAGCATCGCCTGCAAGCGCGGCAGCTCGGCCTGGATGCGGTCCACGGTGTCGACGATATTGGCCCCCGGCTGGCGGAAAATCACCAGGTTGACCCCCGGTGTATCACCGGACCAGGCCTGCACGTAGGCGTTTTCCGAACCGTTGATCACCCGTGCCACGTCGCGCAACTGCACCGGCGCGCCGTCCTTGTAGGAAACAATCAGCTCGCCGTATTCCTCAGGATGAAACAGCTGATCGTTGGTCGACAGCGTCGATACGCTGTCGCGCCCATACAGCGCGCCCTTGGCCAGGTTCAGGCTCGACTGCTGCAGCACCAGGCGGATATCGGCCAGGGTCAGGCCGATGGCGGCGAGTTTGTCCGGCGAGGCCTGTACCCGGATTGCCGGGCGTTGCTGGCCGGTGATGCTGATCTGGCCGACGCCGTCGATCTGGCTGATCTGCCGGGCCAGCAGGGTCTCCACGTAGTCGCTCAGTTCGGTGCCGGGCATATTGTTGGAGCTGATGCTGAGGATCAGCACCGGGCTGTCCGCCGGGTTGACCTTACGCCAGGTCGGCAGGTTGGGCATATCGCTGGGCAATTTGCCGGCCGCCGTATTGATCGCCGCCTGCACTTCCTGGGCGGCGGTGTCGATGCTCTTGTCGAGGGTGAATTGCAGGGTCAACAGGCTGGAGCCCAGGGCGCTGCTGGAGGTCATCTGGGTCATGCCGGGGATGGCACTGAATTGCACTTCCAGGGGCGTGGCCACCGACGAGGCCATGGTGTCGGGGCTGGCGCCGGGCAGTTGGGCGGTGACCTGGATCGTCGGGAACTCCGCCTCCGGCAGTGGCGCGACGGGCAGGCGCGGGAAGGCGATCAAGCCCAGCAGCACCAGGGCAAAGGTCAGCAGCAGGGTGGCGACCGGATGGTCGACGCACCAGGCCGATACTGAGCCACGACCCTTCATGGCCGGGCCTGCGCTTGGGCGGTCTGGACCACTTGCGGCGGCTCCTTGAGCACCTCCACCTGGGCACCGGCCTTGAGGCGCGACTGGCCGTCGCTGACCAGCACATCACCGGCCTGCACACCGGTGACAATCGTCAGGTCGCTGTTCTGGTAGGTCACGTGCACCGGCACCACGTCCACCTTGTCGCCATTGACGCGGTACACGAAGTGCGAGTCCAGGCCGCGCTGGACCACGGTCGGCGGCACCACCAGGGCCGCCTTGTCGAGGGCGGTCTGGATCTTCACCGTGACCAGTTGCCCCGGCCACAGTTTTTGCGTGGCATTGCTGAATTCGGCCTTGGCGCGGATGGTGCCGGTGGTGGCGCTGATCTGGTTATCAATCAGGCTCAGGCGGCCTTCGCCGAGCAGGATGGCGGCCGGGCTGTCGGTGTCGGCGCCGAGGAACGCATCGACACTGGCCGGGTGTTGCGCGGCGATCAGGCCCTGCAGGGTCGGCAGCATCTGTTGCGGCAGGGAAAATTCCACGGCGATCGGGTCGATCTGCGTCACCGAGAACAGGCCCTGGGCATCGCTGGTACGCAGGAAGTTGCCTTCATCCACATTGCGAATCCCCACCCGACCGCTGACGGGGGAGCGAATCTGTGTGTAGGAAAGCTGAACCTGGGCCGCATCAATTGCCGCCTGGTTGCCCAGGGCCGTGGCCTTGAGCTGGTTGACCAGGGCTTGCTGCTGGTCGTAAGTCTGCTTCGACACGCCGTCGTCGATGCTCAGTTCTTTGTAGCGCTTGAGATTGACCTGTGCCACCTGCAACTGCGCCTGGCTTTCGCCCAACTGGGCCTTGGCCTGGTCAAGGCTGGCGCGGATCGCCCGGTCATCAATGCTCGCCAGCAGGTCGCCGGCCTTGACCCGTTGCCCCTCCTTGACCATCAACTGGGTGAGAATGCCGTCGACCTGCGGGCGGATCACCACGCTATGCAGCGACAGTACCGAGCCGATACCGCTGACAAACCGTGGGATATCCTGCTGCGCGACACTGACCACCCGTACCGGGATTGCGCTGGAAGCCGACAGCTTGGTCTTGGCCGGCCGGGTCGCCACCCAGGCCATGACCGCCAGGGCCACGACGGCGAGCACAATCACGGTGGTTTTGCGTTGAATGGGCATGGTCTCGCGGCGTCCGGACAGGGAAAGGGAGGAGCGTAGGCTCTTTATAGCCTGCAAACCCGGTCAGCAAAGTGACCGGTAACTGACAGCGCTGTCAGCAAAGGTCGACCATTCGTACGGGCAGTGGTTAAAGAACCAGGGCGCGCAGGTATACTGCGCGCCAGTGTGGCCCGCAAGTCGGGCCCGCGTCATTTTTTGCACGCTCCGGAGCTTCCATGAATTCCCCGACACAACCGCCTGTTGAAAGCGCCGAACTCGCTGATCCAGACAGCCTCGACAGTGAAGCCAAGCCGGTGATCCCGGCGTTCAAATTCCCCTTCAAGCCGGGTGAGCTGGCCGGGGCGAAAGACAGCAATCAGCCGTGGTACAAAAACGGCGCGAAGAACGGCCACACCAAGACCCCCGGCATGGCGCCGCCCGGCACCCGTCGTTCGATGGGCAAGCGCTGACTGCCTACAGCCATTGCTGACTTTTCGCCTTGTCGGCCCATGACCTTTTCTTGAAAGCTTGCTCGATACCCCTTCGCCGCGCCTGGTTGGCAGCACGGGGTGAAGGAGTGGGATTTTCAAGAAAGGGATGTCTTCATGGCTTGGGCAAAGATCTTTGTTTTATCCATTGGGGCGCTACTGTCGGGCGCCTTTCTGATAGGGCCGGTGGCCGCCGCGGCGCCGCGCAGCGAGATCCGCTTCGCGATTTCCCCTCTGTTTCCTCCCTATGAAAGCCGCAACGCCCAAGGGCAGTTGGTCGGCTTGAACATCGAACTGGGCAATGCCTTGTGCGCGCAACTCGATGTTCGCTGCATCTGGGTCGATCAAGTCTTCACCCATAGCATCGCAGCCCTTGAAAGCCGGCGTTTCGACGCAATCATGGGCATGGCTTCTACCCCGCAACGCCGGCAGTTGATCGACTTCACCGACGATTTGTATCCCCTGACCACGCACTTGGTGGCGCGCCGTTATTCCGGGCTGATGCCCACGGTACGCGCCCTCAAGGGCAAGCGCGTGGGGGTGTTGACCGGCAGCAATCGCGAAGCGTTCGCCCTGGCGCAATGGGCGCCGGCCGGGGTGATCATCAAGAGCTTCTGGCTCAACGACCAGTTGATCCGCAGCCTGGTGGCCGGTGATATCGACGCGACCCTGCAAGGTACAGCCGAAATTCGCCAGGAGCTGCTCGACACCGAGCAGGGGCAACCTTTCGATTTCGTCGGCCCGCCGGTCACCGGCCAACAGATGGGCACTGCCGTGGCCATCGGCGTGCGCAAGTCCGATCGCGAATTGCGCAGTGACCTTAACCGGGCGCTGGAGCAGCTCAAGCAGAGCGGCGAGCACCAGCGCATTCTGCGAGGGTATCTGCAGGAGGAACTCGACATTGCAGCGGCGCAACCGGGCGATGGGCCGCGCTTTTACCCCAGCGAGCTGACGCTGCCTTTTTCCGAGGCGGTGCGGGTCGGCGACACGTTGTACATCTCCAGTATCTCGGGGTTGGATATTCGCGGTAATCCAGTGAAAGGCGGGACGGGCGCGCAGATGAAGCAGGTGATGAAGAACCTGCACGACCTGTTGGAGCGTCATCATTCGTCGTTGGATCGGGTGGTCAAGTGCACCTTGATGCTGGCTGACCTGGATGACCTGGCCCTGGTCAATGAGGTGTACCTGGGCTACTTCGCCCGTAGCCGCTTACCCGCCCGCAGTGTACTGGCCGTGCGCAGGTTGCCGCGCAGCGCACGGGTGGCGCTGGACTGTGTCGCCCTGATTGAGGAGTACCACGAGCCGCAGGCGCTGGCGCCGGGCAACTAAATGCGTGGAACATGAGCTGGATCAGTATTTGCTCAACCGGTGCGCTTAGAGTCGGTGCCCCTGCCGACTCCCCCAATAACCCCCGAGCGCGCTTTCCATGAAGATCAATCTCCCGGTCACGGGTCGAAATGTGGACATTGCCCAAGATGCCAACATTCTCTCGACCACCGACCTCGGCAGTTCGATTACCTACGCCAACCAGGACTTTATCGACGTCAGCGGCTACAGCCGCGAGGAGCTGCTGGGTGCGCCTCATAATCTGCTGCGCCATCCGGACATGCCGTCGGCGGCCTTTGCCCATATGTGGCAGACCCTCAAAAGCGGTCGCTCGTGGATGGGCATGGTGAAGAATCGTTGCAAGAACGGCGATCACTACTGGGTCAGTGCCTATGCCTCGCCGGTCACCCGCGACGGCGTGGCGGTGGAGTACCAGTCGGTGCGGACCCGGCCCGATGCGCGGCGGGTGATGGCAGCTGAGCGCGTGTATGCCCGTCTGCGCACGGGCACTCGGCGCATGCGGCCGGTGCTGGAGATGCCCTTGAAGTTGTCGCTGGTCACCGGCGCGACATGCGCCTTGACCTGGGGGGCTGGGGTCGGCTTGGCGAACTATCCGTGGGCGGTGCAAGTGCTGGGCCTGGCGGCGGTGGGCGCGGTGGGGATATTAGGCGTCAACCTGTTGTTGCGCCCCCTGCGGCAACTGAGCGAGCGGGCGCGGCAGATCGCCGATAACCCCGTCAGCCAGGCGATCTATACCGGGCGTGCGGATGAGCTGGGGCAAATCGAATTTGCCATGCAGATGCTTGAAGCCCAGGTGGGCGCGGTGGTCGGCCGGATTGGCGATGCATCGCAGCGTTTGTCCGGGCACGCCGCCGCCCTGGTCGAGCAACTGGACAGCAGTCACAGCAGCACCCTGGGCCAGCAGAGCCAGACCGACCAGGTGGCCACCGCCATCCACGAGATGGCGGCCAGCGTGGCGCAAGTCGCCAACCATGCCCAGCAAGCTTCGAAAGCCGCCGACCAGGCCGGCAGCGAGACCCGCGAAGGTCATCAGCGAGTGGACGAAAGCCGCGATGCGGTGCTGCGTCTGTCCCAGGAACTGGCCAGGGCTACCACGGTGATCCATCAACTGGAAAGCCATAGCGGTGATATTTCCGGTGTGCTGGAGGTGATCCGGGCGATTGCCGAGCAGACCAACCTGCTGGCCCTCAACGCGGCCATCGAGGCAGCGCGAGCGGGCGAACAGGGCCGTGGTTTTGCGGTGGTGGCCGACGAAGTGCGCGGCCTGGCACAACGTACCCAGCAATCGACCAATGAAATCCAGCGCATGATCAGCACCCTGCAGGGCGGCGCCCGGGATGCGGTGATGGCCATGGAGCAGAGCAGCCAGCATGTCGAAGCCAGCGTCGATCACGCCCAGCGCGCCGCATCGGCCCTGGATGGCATCAGCCAGCGGGTCAACCAGATCACCGCCATGAGTGTGCAGATTGCCACTGCAGTGGAAGAACAGAGCGCGGTCAGCGAAGACATCAATCGCAATATTGTCGGCATCCGTAATGCCGGCGAAGCCACCGTCACTGCCGGCCAGCAGAGCCAGCTCAGCTCGGGCGACGTGGCGGCCCTGGCGGAAGATCTGCGGCGGCTGGCAGAAGAGTTCTGGGGCAAACGCCACTAGGTTGTGGCTGTGGCAAGCCCTGATGCCCTTCAGTTCAGAGAGGGTGCAGGGCAATCAATAACCTGTGGCGAGGGAGCTTGCTCCCGTTGGGGCGCGAAGCGGCCCTAAAATGGGACTGCTACCCAGTCCAACGGGAGCAAGCTCCCTCGCCACAGCCACAGCCACAGCCACAGCCACAGCCACAGCCACAGCTCCAACCCCATTTGACGCGCCTCAGGCAGCGCGCAGCGAGATAAACGCATAGTTGGCCGGCACCTCGGTGGCGATCTGTGCCCCGGCATCCAGCAACTGTTCGGCGATGTCCATGCCGGACACATGAAACACCCACTCATTGGCCATGGCTGGTTGTTCCACCGCCAATTCAATGGCCTGGGCAAACGCGCCCATATCCGGCAGGTACGCGGTAAAGCCATCGCCCTTGAGCGCCGTGGTGCGAATCCCCAGCAGGGCGCACACCGCTTCCTTGGTCTGCACGTCGTCACGGTCGGCCTGGCGTGAGCGGCGGATCAGCTCCGCCAGTTCAGGGTCCACCAGTTCACCCCCGACGATCAGCGCCGGGCCCTGTTCCCAGGAGTGCGGCGGGCAATCCTTGGCGGCCGGGTTCAGCGGGATATGCGGGTTGATCTCCATCGGGTAGATACGACAGACCAGTGGCCGCCGCTCATAGATGCCGCAGCGGTTGTCTTCGTCAAGATTCCGGCAGGGCCCCGCGTTGTAGGCGGCAAAAGTAATGGCCACAAACGCCTCGGTCGTGCCGCTGGGCACCACCACCGAACGCCGTTCGGCATGCTCGCGTTGTTGCAGCGGCAGGCCCAGGCCATTGCCCAGGAAGCCTTCCACCAGGACGATGACATTGCCGCCGTCCGCCGCCCACTGGCGGGCTTCGTCGAGTGTCAGGGGGACATGATGGTCGGTGCAGCATTTGCCGCAACCAACGCAGGAAAAATGGGTATTCATGGAAGATCTGCTACCAGGCCAGGTCAGAGGGCGCTCTTGGACGGTGACGGGTTTTTACCTCTATCCGCCGTTCAGAGACTCTGGAAGCAAGTTATGCGCCAGTGCCGGTCAGTCGTCGCTGACCACGTCGCGCAGCACAAACACCATGCCCGCACTTTCATACAGCTGGCGTGCGCGCAGATTGCTCTCCAGCACCTTGAGGTCCACATAGGGCTCGCCGCGTTGCTTGAACACCTGGAAGCTGTGCAGCAACAAGGCGCGACCCAGCCCCTGGCCCTGGGCACAGGGGTGGATGGCGAGATTCTTGATAAAGGCACTGGTCCAGCATTGGGCCACGCCAAGAATGCCTTCGGCGTTGCTGACCACCAGGCACAGCCTGGGGTCGAACTCTGCGTTGCTGATGAACTGCTGCTGCCAGGTGTCCAGGTTGGCGACATGGCCGCCGCCCTGTTCCTGGGTCATGCGTAACACCGCATGAATCGCCGGGGCCAGTTCGTCGCGGTAATGGTCCAGGCGGATGCCGGCCGGCCATTGCGGCGCGGGCAGGCTGGTGGTGAGGTCGCGGCGCAGCAGTTGGTAATACGCTGTCAATGTTTACAGGCCTTTTTGCGCCACGGTCTGGGCCGCGACCACCAGGCATTTGGTCAGCTCGGGTGACGAAAACTTGGTCAGCACCGAGTCGGCACCGGCCAGGCGGGCTTTTTCGCTGTTCATCGCGCTGTCCAGGGAGGTGTGCAGCAGCACGTACAAATCCTGGAAATCCGGGGTTTCGCGCAGGGTGCGGGTGAGGGCGTAGCCGTCCATTTCCGACATTTCGATGTCAGACACCACCACATTGATCTGCCCGGCGCTGCCTTGCAGTTCCAGCAGCACGTCGATGGCCTCTTTGGCACTGCGAGCGGTGTGGCAGGTCAGGCCGAGGTTGCGCAGGGTGTGCACCGATTGCTGCAGGGCCACCTGGCTGTCGTCCACCACCAGGATGCGCGCATGGCCGAGCACTTCGGCTTCTTCCATGGTCAGGTCGGTCGGTGCCACTTCGATCTGCGCGGGGGCGATGGCGTGGATGACTTTTTCGATGTCCAGCACCTGCACCAGCACCCCGTCGACCTGGGTCACGCCGGTGATAAACGAGCGCGTACCGCCGGAACCAAAGGGCGGCGGACGGATATCGGTGGTCAGGCAATGCACGATCCGGCTCACCGCCTGCACATGCAGGCCCTGCTTGGAGCGGCTGACATCAGTGACGATCAGGCAACCGCCGTCGGGGTCTTGCAGGGGCATTTCGCCCAGCGCCCGGCTGAGGTCGATCACCGACAAGGCCGCGCCACGCAGGGTGGCGATGCCTTTGACGTGCGGGTGGGACTCCGGCAGCTTGGTCAGCGGCGGGGAGGGAATGATTTCGCTGACTTTCAGCAGGTTGATGGCCATCAGCTTGCCGCTGCGCAAGGTAAAGAGCAGAAGCGAGAGTGAATCTGCGCGGGCTTTGGTGGTGGACATAAAAACCTTCTGTGGATCAGCGATAACAATCTATAGCGGGTTATCGACGTTCGCGCCAAAAACTGTAGGGGCTGGCTTGCCAGCTCCTACAATGCCGATCAGCCTTTCCACACCTGCGGGTTCACCAGATCCTGCGGGCGCTGGCCCAGCAGTGCGCTGCGCAGGTTGTCCAGGGCACGGTTGGCCATGGCTTCACGGGTTTCATGGGTGGCCGACCCGATATGCGGCAAGGTCACTGCATTGCTCAGTTGGAACAGCGGCGACTCGGCCAGGGGCTCGCGCTCATACACATCCAGCCCGGCGCCGCGAATGCGCTGGGTTTGCAGGGCTTCGATCAGTGCCGGCTCGTCCACCACCGGGCCTCGGGAAATATTCACCAGGATTGCGCTGGATTTCATCAGGCCCAACTCGCGATGGCTGATCAGGTGCTGGGTCTTTTCACTCAACGGCACCACCAGGCATACAAAATCCGCCTCGGCCAGCAACTGGTCCAGGCTGCGCATCTGCGCGCCCAGTTCCTGTTCCAGTGCGGTCTTGCGGCTGTTGCCGCTGTAGATAATCGGCATATTGAAGCCCAGGCGCCCACGGCGGGCGATGGCCGCGCCGATATTGCCCATGCCGACGATACCCAGGGTCTTGCCGTGTACATCGCAGCCAAACAACGGCGCGCCGACGCTGGCTTTCCACTGCCCGGCCTTGGTCCAGGCGTCCAGCTCGGCCACGCGGCGGGCGCTGCTCATCAGCAGGGCGAAGGCCAGGTCGGCGGTGCTTTCGGTCAGCACATCGGGGGTGTTGGTGAGCATGATCCCGCGTTCGTTGAAGTAGTCCACGTCGTAGTTGTCGTAACCCACGGAGACACTGGACACCACTTCCAGCTTGCTCGCCCCTTCGAGCTGCGCCCGCCCAAGCTTGCGGCCGACGCCGATCAGGCCGTGGGCGTGGGGCAGGGCTTCAGTGAACTGCGCGTTGATATCACCCTGCTTGGGGTTGGGGACGATGACCTCGAAGTCCTGTTGCAGGCGTTCGATCATTGCGGGGGTGACACGGCTGAAGGCGAGGACAGTCTTTTTCATCGCAAGTGAGGCTCATCGACAGGGAAGAATGCCAAGCACGCTAACATTCCTCGCTGCGAATGTCAGGACACCGCTAGACCTCTGTGGGCACAGGGCAAAATGTGGGCGCTGGCTTGCCTGCGATGACGGCAGGTCAGCTACCCAGCCGCACCCCACCCAAACTGCCACTCAGTTCATACGCAACCAGTTCCGCCTGGTGCGCCGCGAGGATCTCCGGCAGCGAGCCGCGCAGGTATTCCACCCAGGTCTTGATCTTCGCATCCAGGTACTGGCGCGACGGGTAGATGGCGTACAGGTTCAGTTCCTGGGAGCGGTAATTCGGCATCATCCGTACCAGGGTGCCGTTACGCAGGCCTTCGATGGCTGCGTACACCGGCAGCAGGCCGACGCCCATGCCGCTGATGATCGCGGTCTTCATCGCGTCGGCGGAGTTCACCAGGAACGGCGAGCTGTTGATGCTCACGCTTTCCTGGCCGTCCGGGCCGTTGAAGGCCCATTTGTCCAACTGGATCACCGGGCTGACCAGACGCAGGCAGGCATGGTTGAGCAGGTCACTGGGCCGCTGCGCGCAGCCGTTGGCTTTGACGTAGGCCGGCGAGGCACAGACGATGCTGTAGGTGATCCCCAGGCGTTGGGAGACAAACCCCGAGTCCGGCAGCTCGCTGGCGAGCACGATGGACACGTCGTAGCCCTCGTCCAGCAGGTCGGGCACGCGGTTGGCCAGGGTCAGGTCGAAGGTCACGTCGGGGTGGGTACGGCGGTAGCGGGCAATCGCGTCGATCACGAAATGCTGGCCGATGCCGGTCATGGTGTGCACTTTGAGCTGCCCGGCGGGGCGTGCATGGGCGTCGCTGGCTTCGGCCTCGGCCTCCTCGACATAGGCGAGAATTTGCTCACAGCGCAATAAATAGCGCTTGCCGGCTTCGGTCAGGGCGATGCGGCGGGTGGTGCGGTTGAGCAAGCGGGTTTGCAGATGGGCCTCCAGATTGGAGACCGCGCGCGAGACGTTGGCCGTGGTGGTGTCCAGTTGTACGGCGGCGGCGGTGAAGCTGCCGGCCTCGGCGACACAACTGAAGGCGCGCATGTTTTGCAAAGTGTCCATGGGGTGCTCTCAAGGGAGATGGCAAATTGTGACACGAAGTTACGGGGGCGAGTGAGCCCGACCAATGGATTATCGCCTGAACGGTAATAAAGATTCACAGGAATCCCACCTTATCGCCATTCCCCGTGCCCCCTAGAATTGCCGCACCGTCCCCGCAACACCACCTCAGGAATTCGCAGCAGTGCCGCGTCGCATCAGCAGAGAGCTGAAGACTCTCAGTGTTTGGGCTTTATCGTTAGCAATCAGCGGCTGCATCGGAACCGGAGGAATTGCCCCCCAAGGCAAGCACCTCGCCGCCAATACCCTGGCCACCGACGACGCGATCCAGAGCGCCGCCCGGGATGCCCACTGGCCGACCAGCCAGTGGTGGCAGGCCTATGGCGACCCGCAACTCAATCGGTGGATCGACCTCGCCGTACAAGGCAGCCCGAGCATGGCCGAAGCCGCCGCCCGGGTGCGTGAAGCGCGGGCCATGGCCGGGTTGGCCGAGTCGGCCGAGGCCGTGCAGATCAACGGGGATGCCACCCTCAAGCGCCACAACTGGCCCAGCGATCAGTTCTACGGCCCCGGCAAGCTGGACAATTCCACCACCTGGGACAACAACGCTGCCCTGGGCCTGAGCTACGCCCTCGACCTGTGGGGCCGCGAGCGCAATGCCAGCGAGCGCGCCGTCGACCTGGCGCATAGGCGTGTCGCCCAGGCACGCCAGGCCCAGTTGGAATTGCAGAACAATGTGGTGCGCGCCTATATCCAGCTGTCGCTGCATTACGCCCAGCGCGATATCGTCGCCGCCACCCTGGCCCAGCAAGAGCAGATCCTCGACCTGGCGCAAAAGCGCCTGGATGGCGGGATCGGCACGCACTTTGAAGTCAGCCAGGCCCAGACGCCGTTGCCGGAAACCCATCGGCAACTGGACGCCCTCGACGAAGAGATCGCCCTGACCCGCAACCAGCTGGCGGCTTTGGCCGGCAAGGGGCCGGGGGAGGGTGCAACCTTGCAGCGGCCGACCCTGGCCCTCGGTGCGCCGCTGAAATTGCCCTCGGCACTGCCCGCGCAATTGCTCGGCCAGCGCCCGGACGTGGTCGCCAGCCGCTGGCAAGTCGCGGCCCAGGCCCGGGGGATTGACGTGGCCCACGCCGGTTTCTACCCCAACGTCGACCTGGTGGGCAGCCTCGGCTACGTCGCCACCGGCGGCGGCATGCTGGAGTTCCTCACCGGCAAGAAACTCAACTACAGCGTCGGCCCGGCGATCACCCTGCCGATCTTCGACGGTGGCCGCCTGCGTGCGCAATTGGGCGAGGCCAGCGCCGGCTACGACATTGCCGTGGCCCGCTACAACCAGACCCTGGTCAATGCACTCAAGGGCATCAGCGACCAACTGATCCGCCGCGAATCCATGGCCAAGCAGCAAACCTTCGCCGCCGAATCGGTGGCCTCGGCGCAGAAAACCTATGACCTCGCGATGATCGCCTATCAGCGCGGGCTGACCGATTACCTCAATGTACTCAATGCCCAGACCCTGCTGTTTCGCCAGCAGCAGGTCGAGCAACAGGTCCAGGCCGCGCGCTTGAGCGCCCATGCCGAACTGGTGACAGCCCTGGGCGGTGGCCTGGGTGCTGGCAGCGATGCACCGGCACCCGATAAGACACTCCCGAGCAAGACCCCGGCGGCTTTGGCCGTGTTCGATCACTGATCAGGTTCCCCATGACTCCCTTGCCTGCACCGCTGCGTTGGCTGCATTCCCTGGAATGGCGCCGTGGCTTTTTCGACTGGGCACGCAGTGATGGCGTGACCTGGGTGTATATCTTCAAAGTACTGATCGCCGCGTTTCTCACCCTGTGGCTGGCCATGCGCCTGGAACTGCCGCAACCGCGTACCGCGATGATCACCGTGTTTATCGTGATGCAACCGCAAAGCGGCCAGGTGTTTGCCAAGAGCTTCTACCGCTTCCTCGGCACCCTGGCGGGGTCGGCGGTGATGGTGTTGTTGATCGCCTTGTTTGCGCAAAACACCGAGCTGTTTCTTGGCGCGCTGGCGATCTGGGTCGGCGTGTGCACGGCCGGTGCCACCCGTAACCGTAACTTTCGCGCCTATGGTTTTGTGCTGGCCGGGTATACGGCGGCGATGGTCGGCCTGCCGGCGCTCGCCCACCCGGACGGCGCCTTTATGGCGGCGGTCTGGCGGGTGCTGGAAATCTCCCTGGGGATTTTGTGTGCGACCCTGGTCAGTGCCGCGATCCTGCCGCAAACCAGCAGCGCGGCCATGCGCAACGCCTTGTACCAGCGTTTCGGCACCTTCGCGCTGTTCGTCACCGATGGCCTGCGCGGGCGCGGCCAGCGTGAAGGTTTTGAAAGCAGCAACGTGCGCTTTATCGCCGAAGCCGTGGGCCTGGAAGGGCTGCGCAGCGTCACCGTATTCGAAGACCCCCATATGCGCCGGCGCAATGGTCGCTTGAGTCGCTTGAACAGTGAGTTCATGGGCATCACCACGCGCTTCAACGCCCTGCACCAGTTGCTCGAGCGCCTGCGCAGCGATGCCGCCGACCATGTGGTGGTCGCGATCAAGCCCGGCCTGCAGGATTTGGCCGAACTGCTCGATGGCTTCAGTGGGCGCGCCCTGACCAGCCCCGATGCTGCGCGCCTGGTGAGCCAACTGACGGCCTACAAGGAGAGCCTGCCGGCCAAGGTCCGCAGCCTGCGGGCGATGTTCCAGGAGAGCAGCCCGAGCGATGCCGAGCAGTTGGATTTCCACACTGCCTATGAGCTGCTGTACCGCTTTGTCGATGACCTGCACAACTATGCGCAGACCCATGCTTCCCTGGCCGAGCACAGCCACGCACGGGAGCACTGGGACGAGTCCTACACGCCGAAAACCAACTGGCTGGCCTGTGCCGCGTCGGGAATTCGCGCGTCATTCATTCTGCTGGTGCTGGGCAGTTACTGGGTGGCCACCGCCTGGCCCAGCGGCGCGACCATGACCCTGATCGCGGCAGCCACCGTGGGCCTGTCGGCCGCCACGCCGAACCCCAAGCGCATGGCCTTCCAAATGGCCTGCGGGACGCTGATCGGCGCCGTGGTGGGCTTTGTCGAAATGTTCTTCGTGTTTCCCTGGATCGACGGCTTTCCCTTGCTCTGCGTGATGCTCGCCCCGGTGATCGTGCTCGGTGCGTTCCTCTCGTCGCGCCCGCAATACGCCGGGGTTGGCCTGGGCCTGCTGATCTTTTTCAGTACCGGTTCGGTGCCGGACAACTTGACGATCTACAACCCCTACACCTTTATCAACGACTACATCGCCATGATCATCGGCATGCTGGTGTGCGCCGCGGCGGGGGCGATTATCCTGCCGCCCAACAGCCCCTGGCTGTGGCGCCGCCTGGAGCGCGACCTGCGTGAGCAAGTGGTGTATGCCATCAGCGGCAAGCTCAAGGGCCTGGCCTCGGGTTTTGAAAGCCGCACCCGCGACCTGCTGCACCAGGCCTATGGCCTGGCCGCCGGCCAGCCACAGGTGCAACGCAACCTGTTGCGCTGGATGTTTGTGGTGCTTGAAGTCGGTCACGCGATCATTGAGTTGCGCAAGGAACAGGCGATTCTGCCGGTGCACCCGGCGTATGCCCAATCCCAGCCCTGGCGCCAGGCCATCCGGGTCATGGGGCGTTCGCTGGTGCGGCTGTTTTTGCAACCGAGCCAGAGCAACCTGGAGCGCGCCCTGGTGGCGGTCGATCACGCCATCAGCCGCGTGCAGGCCACCGACGAACCCTTCGCCCCGCACTTCGACACCTCGGCCCTGCGCCGGGTGAAAAGCTACCTGCACTTTATCCGCACCTCCCTGCTGGACCCGCAATCGCCCCTGGCTGCCTTCAAGCCTTCCGGAGTCGCCCATGCCTCGTGAAATCGCGTTCCACGGCATCTACATGCCGACCATGACCCTGATGTTTTTTATCGCCGCCGCACTGGCCTGGGCCCTGGATCGCTTCCTGGCGGGCTTTGATTTGTACCGTTTTTTCTGGCACCCGGCGCTGCTGCGCCTGAGCCTGTTCACCTGTCTTTTCGGCGCCATGGCGCTGACTGTCTACCGTTGAGAATGCCCCGATGAAAAAGTTTTTCAGCCTGCTCGCAACCCTGCTGGTTCTGGCCCTGGCGATCTGGATTGGCCGCACCTTGTGGGTCCATTACATGCAGACCCCATGGACTCGCGATGGCCGGGTGCGCGCCGACATCATCAACGTGGCCGCCGACGTCACCGGCGAAGTGGTGGATGTGCCGGTGCGTGACAACCAGTTGGTGAAAAAGGGCGACCTGCTGATGCAGATCGACCCCGAGCACTACCGCATCGCGGTCAAGCAGGCGCAATCTTTGGTCGCCTCACGCAAAGCCACCTGGGAGATGCGCAAGGTCAACGCCCACCGCCGCGCCGACCTCGACGCCCTGGTGATCTCCAAAGAGAACCGCGACGACGCCAGCAACATCGCCGACTCGGCCCTGGCCGACTACCAACATGCCCTGGCGCAACTGGAGGCCGCCGAACTGAACTTGAAACGCACGCAAGTCGTGTCAGCGGTCGACGGCTATGTCACCAACCTCAACGTGCATCGCGGCGACTATGCGCGCATTGGCGAAGCCAAGATGGCCGTAGTCGATATGAACTCGTTCTGGGTCTACGGCTTCTTCGAAGAAACCAAGCTGCCCCATGTGAAAGTCGGTGATAAAGCCGATATGCAACTGATGAGCGGCGAGACCCTCAAGGGCCATGTGGAAAGCATCTCCCGCGGCATCTACGACCGCGACAACCCCGAGAGCCGCGAACTGATCGCCGACGTGAACCCGACCTTCAACTGGGTACGCCTGGCCCAACGGGTACCGGTGCGGATTCATATTGATGAAGTGCCGGAGGGGGTGTTGCTGGCGGCGGGGATTACTTGCACGGTGATCGTCAACCAGGCACAAAACTAAACAGAGGGCATCAGGCACGTCGCCTGCCGGCTCCTGCAGGGGAGGGTTATTGGCCCTGGATATAGGTCTCATGCAGGTGCCGCCACAGCAGTGCGCCGCTGGCCTGTTTCTCGAACACCACGGTGGCCCGGCGATCCGTCTGGCTGGCGCTGTGATCAACCTGATGCTCACGGTAGGTCACCGTGGCACCCCGCGCATGACGGTCGATGCCGGTCAGTTCACTCAAGGTGATTTTCAATCCGGGCCGCATGCCGCCCAGGCGAGTGAACAGGGCCTGGACCCCGGCGGCATTCACCCGTGCGCCGGTGGCGGGGGCGATCATGCTGAACTCGGGGGAGAAGCGCGCCAGCAGGTTCTGCAGGGTGCCTTCGGGGGCTGTGCCGGCAAACCACTGCTCGATCTCGATGTGGGTCTGGATCACTTCTTCAAAAAAGTCGCTGTAATCAATCATCATTGAGGCTCGCTGGCTGGGTGAAGCAGTGCGCGAACCCTAGAGGTATCCAGGCTCAGCACTGCGAAGAGCGGCAGCAGTGTCAGCGCTGCCGCGATCAAGAAGGTCATGGTGAAGGAATCCGAGGCCGAAAGCACGGCGCTGAGTGCCGCTGCGCCGAGGCAAAAGCTCACTTGCCGATTGATATTCCACAGCGCGCTGGCGTGGCCCATGCGTTCGGCAGGAATATCCAGAAAGGCCAGGGTCTGCGCGGTGCTGCTGCACAGGCTGCCACCCAGGCCCATCAGGGCATAGGCGCCCACCAGCAGGGCGGGCTGGGCAGCATTGAGCAGCAGGATGCCGGCGCATTGCAAGGCCATGCCGGCCAGCAGCAATGGCTTGGGCCCGCACCGACTGAACAACTGCTTGCTCAGGTAGATGGCCAGGGCCGAGGCCAGTGCCCACGGCAGCATCAAGGCCCCGGTGCGTGTCGCGTCGTATCCAAGGCCTCGCAGGTAGAGGATGGCGACCAGGCTGGTGCCGATAAAGACGCCGGGGATAAACAGATACACCAGCATCGCCACTCGCAGCATCGGGTGGCGGATCTGCTTGAACAGACTCCCCAAGGCCAGGGCCGGTCGCGAGGTTGCGGGCACATCGGGTTTTATCCACAGCAGTGCCAGCAGCAGGGTCAGGAGGGCCAATGGCAGGTTGGCATAGAAGATCCAGCGCCACGACACCGTGTCCACCAGCAAGCCGCCCAGCGCCGGGGAGAGTGCTGGCACCAACAGCGCCACCGACATCACTCGGGCCGTCAGCTGGTGACGCTGCCCAGGGGCAAAGTGTCGGTACGCCAAGGCCTGGCCCACCGGTATCAGCAATCCACCCCCCAAGCCTTGCAACAGCCGCCAGCCGATCAGGGCCTGAATCGACTCGGCCTGGCCCACCAGCACCGATGCCATGCCAAACAGCCCCAAGCTCGCGGCGATCAAGCGCCGCTCGCCCAACACTGCGGCGAGCCAGACGCTCAGCGGAATAATCAGGGTCAGGCCGAGCAGGTATGCGTTGCTGATCCACGCCAATTGCGTGACCGAAGCCTGCAGTTCATGGGCGATATCCGGGTAGGCGACGGTGGCGACAAACATGTTCACCAGGTCCAGGGCGAAGCCCAGTAAAAAGATCCAGGCGACTTTCGAGCGGTAGGTCATAGGGGCGATCCAGCGTTTGAGGCTGGCAGGGTAGGCCGGTTGCAGAGCTTGGGATACACGGGTTTGCCTGTTAGTTTGTCAAAAATATTTTGACAAATGGGGGCTGTGGCCATGGTCAGTCTGGACCGATTCGACACTTTCAAAGCCGTGGTCGAGGCCGGCTCGCTGACGGCCGCCGCCGATCTGCTGGGCCAGACCCGCGCGGTGGTCAGCTTCAATCTCAAACGTCTGGAAGCCGAACTGGGCGTCACCCTGCTCACCCGCAGTACCCGCCAACTGGCGCTCACCGATGCCGGCGAACGTTTCTACCTGCGCTGTACACGCATGCTCGAAGAAGCACGGCTGGCAGTGGAAGAGGCCCGTTCTGAGCACGCCCAGCTCAAAGGCACCCTGCGCATCACCACGACTGTTGAATATGCGTTGGCGGTGGTCGCGCCGGCCGTGGAGGGTTTTCGCCGCCTGCACCCGGACCTCAACATCCACTTATCCACATCCTCGACCCATGCCGACCTGATCTCCGAGCGGTTTGACGTGGCGATCCGGCTGGGGCGCCTGGTGGACTCCAATCATCGTGCGGTGCAGTTATCCACCTATCAGGTATTTGCCGTTGCGGCGCCTGGTTTGGGTAGTGCCCATACGTTGGATGAACTAGAACGACTGCCCAAGCTGGGGCATGGCCGCCTGACTGAGTTGAGCGTGACCGACCCGGCAGGTGGCGAACATCAGTATCGCTCTGGCCCCAGTGCGCTGGTGGTCGACAGTGCCGCCGTGCTGCAAGCATTTGCCGTGCGCGGGCATGGCGTGGCGGTCCTGCCGCAGTGGCTGGTGCAGGAGGACCTGGACGCGGGGCGGCTGGTACGCCTGTTGCGGGATCATCGTTTCGCGCCTCAGGGGGTGTATGCGCTATATCCGGACACGCGGCATTTACCGCTGAAGGTGCGGGCGTTTATTGACTTCATGAAATAGCGAAGACCCCGTGCAGAGGGCAAGCCCGCTCGCCACGGTGATCAAAGTGCTCCACCCAGCCCAAATCGCTTCTTCAACACCGTCTCCAACAGCCCCTTGGGCAGCAGCGCCGCCATCAACGGCAGCGCCCGGCTGCCATTCCCCGAACGCAGCAGGCGCGGTGGTTCACTCTGTTGCACGGCCTTGAGCACATCCGCCGCAAAGGTGCTGGCCGGGGTCGGTTTGTCCTGGGAGGCCTGGGAGCGGGCACGGATGCTTTCGCGCAGTGGCCACCACGGCGATTGTTCATTGATCAGCAATTCGGCCTGGGTGCCGGCGGTCTTGGCAAAGTGGGTGTTGATCGCCCCCGGCTGCACTTCCATGACTCGCACGCCAAACGGTGCGAGTTCCATGCGCAACGCGTCGCTCAAGGCATGCACGGCGGCTTTGGAGGCGCAGTAGGCGCCGGCAAACGGCGTGACCAGCACTCCGGAAACGCTGCCGATATTCACCACCAGCCCTTTGCGCGCGCACAGGGCGGGGAACAGCGCCTGGGTCACGCCGACGATCGCGAACACGTTGGTTTCGAACTGGCGCTGCAGGGCCTCGGTGCCACCATCGAGCAGCGGGCCCATGGCGCCGTAGCCGGCGTTGTTGATCAACACATCCAGCCCGCCCACCTGTCCGGCCAATTGCGCCAGGGCCGCGCCATCGTTGACGTCCAGTTGCACGGCCTTGAAACCGGCAGATGCGAGGGCCGCGACGTCTTCGGGACGGCGGGCGCTGGCCCATACGTCATAGCCGGCGACTTTGAAGGCATCGGCCAGGGCACGGCCGATGCCGCTGGAGCAACCGGTGATAAGCACGTTAGGCATGGGGCAATCCTTGGTAGTGGTTAGTCGGAGAAGCTGCCTTGCAGGTGTTCGGCGCGAAACTCCAGGGTTTGCGGGCGGTAGCCGGGGCGCAGGGGCGGCACCGGCAGACAGTCTTCCCAGGTGGCGCCGGCCTGCAGTTCGCCGGGGCCGCGATAACGCGGGGCAGCATAGACGTTGTCTGCCAGGTTCACCGTATCACCTGGTGCGTAGGCGGCGACGCGCCAGCGCAGTTCGGTCAGGGGGACGTCGTTGCCGTTGTTGAGCTTGAGCTGCAAGGGGCGGTCGGCGGGGCACTGATCGGGGGCATAGTGGATGCGCAGCTCCAGGCGCGCCAGTTGCGAGGCCTCGCGGTTGTCCAGCCAGACCACCCATATCGCCACGAAGCCCAAACCCACTGCTGCGGCGAGGGAAACCGGCAATGCCTTGGCCGGGTAGCGCAGGAGTAGGACCAGCCAGGTGATGATGAGCAGAACGCCGAAGAACATGGGGGCAGCCTCGTGGGTAGATGAACCATCGTACCGTTGACAGCATGCGGTTGCCTATCGGGTTGCGGTCACCCCCGAACGGACACTCCACGTAACCTTCGCGCTGGAATCAAGGGGGTTGTTCGCTTCACACACCTATATACAGCCACAGACTGACGGTCGTTGTTCTGTGAGCTTTTTTTATACGTGCCGAGAACAACGCCATGACCTTATCCGTACAAAATTTTGCTGTTCCAGCCTACCGCTCCTTCGCTTCTGACGATGAGAGCAGCCCAATGAAGTCCGCCTCCAATCCCCAAGCCACCACCGTTGCCGGCAACAGTGCCCTGGACAACCGTAACGCGCTGATACTGACCCTGGCAGGCCTGGAGCAAGGCCTTGCAACGGGCCGTATATCCAATGAGCATATTCTCCCGGCCTTGCAAGCCGCCAAAATACAATTGGCTCCAGATGCGCAACACCCAGGCCCGACCATGGAAGTCAGCCTTGCGCAATACATCACCGCCAATGGCTGGAGCATTCCGCAAAACCGAGAGGGGCTCATCCAACTCAGGCAGACCGTGTCTGCCCTGGCACCGACAAGTCCCTCGAATGCCTACGCAGTCATTACCGAGCGAGCCGCCAAGGCCAATGTCGAAAAAACCAAATTCAAAAAGATTGTGTTGGACACGGCCGTCGCGTTTCCAGATGTGCGCAAAGAAGCCAAAAAGCGTGCAGAAGAAATTGTGTTCGGGTTGACCGGAATCCATGTAGACGCCGACAAGACTTACCTGAATCGTTTTAACAGTTCGCAATCAGGGCAAACCGCTACCGGTTGGGAACACATGAAGGAAGAACCCTCGTCATCCATCAGTTTGACTGACGCCGTGTTGAAGAACTTTTCCGAGTACGACGGGATTCCCGGCACTCTGGACTCGGAAGCGGGCTTGTATAAAGACGGCCCCGGACAAAGCGCCAAAGCAGGCTATGGCGCCCACAACGAAATCCCCCTGGCGCCTTCGGCCTTTATGAAGGCCCTTTGGAAATCCGATTTCCAGACAACCATGTCGGCAAAAATCGACAGCTTCTGGAAAGACCACGCCGATGGCTACCGCACAGTCCAGAAAGGCATATTCATCTATAGGGCAGGCGAGCAACTCAAGGCCCAGGAGGCGAAGTTACCGGCCGAACGAGCGCTGCAGCCGCCCGAGCATCAGCTCACCAGGAGTGACTATAAACGGCTGATGAAGGCGGTTACCGGTGCAGAAATAGCCGAAGATCAGCCCATGACCGTGGAGAAACTGCAGGCAACTTCCCCGGTAACCGGCGATGTCCAGGTTCATGCATTTGATATCAATGGCTTTCAGTCCAGTGATATTTTGCGTTTTACCCTGCCCGCAGAGGGGCTCCAGAAGGATGCCAGCGGGCGCCTGGACGGCGTGCAAATTCTCTATATTCCTGACGCCAAGCCGGCCTTTCTGAAATTCGCCTCACTGGAAAAAATGGATCAATGGGTCAGCGATCAAGGCAAGACGCCCCAGACGCGCAAAGCCCTGGAGTCGCACTTCTCGTTGGCTGATCGGCAGAACAGTGAGTCCGGTGGTTTTGGGACCGCATTCTTTAATGCAATCGTGCCGCTGGGTTCCCTGATCTCTGAGATACGGCCAAAAAACGGCGTCGACTCATCCCTGGAATACCTCAGTACGGATAGCGTCAGCAACCAGGAGGGCAACGTCATTGACCGCAGCAATATCGCGATCAAGGGCGATGTGTTCAGTCACATGGCGGACAGTGGCCAGCAGCGTATGAGGAACGACGCAGACACCGCGATCAAATCCAACAGCGAGGTCACCCGTGACACCTGGCTCAACGACATTTCGGTCGGCGCAGAACTGCTGGTCAAACTGGCCCCGCTGGCTGCTCCGGTCGCCGCCGCTGCCGTCATCACAAGTCTCACGGAAGTGGTATTGGGCACCGAAAAAGAGATTTCGGGCGACACCCAGGCTGAACGTCATGACGGGGCGTCGAAGACATTCGATGGCATGATCAACACCTTGTTCTCCTCTGCCGGTCTCAGCTCAAATGCCGCGGACCCCTTTGCCCTGCCCAAAGAAGAACCGCTAGCCCCTGAACCCTCCGTGGAGTCCGCGTCCGAACCGGCGCCTGACTCTCCCTACGTTGATGCCGATGTGTCCAATCGCCTGCAACCGTCACAAACGGACAACATCAGCGCCTACGCCATTGCCGATGGCGAATCGTTACTGGCCAAGAGCACAGTCAATGCTAGAGGGATTTATCAGTACAAGAACGAGGCGGGGGTAGATCGTTGGTTTATCCGTTACACCGATCAGTCCGGTATCGCCAAGACGTATGAGATTAAAGGTGATTTCAAACTCAGTGACGGCTATGTCCAGATTATTGATCCCCAGACCGGTAAACCCGTACTGACCGTTGAAACAGGTGCCGATAACCAATGGCGCGCGAGCAAGATGCTGGGGGGCAATAGAAAAGGCAAGGGGGTCAACGCTGCCCGCGAACAGCCTGCCGGGCAAGGCCCGCTGGCATCAAGCTCAGCAACCAATCAACCCTTGGCCAATCATCAGGATTGGCAGTCGATAGTGGATTCGGGCACTTACAACGGCAAGCCGGTTTACATTCACTACACCAGCAAGGCCGGCGCAGAAGCGATCGCTCGCGAGCGAAGCATCAATGATCTGGCGCGTGGTGAAAGGCGTGCGGGTTCAAAGGGCGGTGTGTACGTTAACCCCCCAGGCCAGCAATTTAACAGCGAGAACGTTGAGAACCTGTTGTTTTTAGGGAATGAACGCTATGTGGGCAGTGGCGACTATATGGTGATCTTCAGCTCTGACCAGGTGCCCACGGATTTAGGCCCGGTCACGGCCGGCAGCCAGTTCGTCGAGCTCAAGATGGCCAAAGAAATCAAGCTGACGCCGTCGAACTTTCTGTATTTGGGGCCGAACAATTTCAAGGACTATTTCGAGTGAAGGGAACAACGCTGTGTGGGTGATCGCTGCCAATCTGCAAAGTGGCCCGATCAGAAAAAGCCCCCGCCCAGCCCACTGCGGATAGGGGACGCAACGGGCTGGGCGAGGGCTTTTTGTTTTGCGGTGTTACTGCGCGATGGTTTTCACTGACACACCACGCTCGACGGGAGTCGAGCGCCCGTAGATATCTTCAAACCGCTCGATATCGTCTTCGCCCAGATAGCTGCCCGATTGCACTTCGATGATCTCCAACGGGATCTTGCCCGGATTGCGCAGGCGGTGCACCGAGGCAATCGGGATGTAGGTGGACTGGTTCTCGCAGAGCAGGAACACATTCTCGTCGCACGTCACTTCGGCGGTGCCGCTGACCACGATCCAGTGTTCGGCGCGGTGGTGGTGCATCTGCAGCGACAGGCACGCGCCCGGCTTGACCGAGATGTGCTTGACCTGGAAACGCCCGCCCATGTCCACCGAGTCGTAGGAGCCCCACGGACGGTAGACCTCGCAGTGGTTCTGGGTCTCGCTGCGCCCCTGTTCGTTCAGGGTGTTGACCATCTGCTTGACGCCCTGGACCTTGTCCTTGTGGGCAATCATCATCGCGTCCTTGGTTTCCACGACCACGATGTTTTCCAGGCCGATCACCGACACCAGCTTGCCGTTGCCGTGGATCATGCAGTTCTTGCTGTCCTGGATCACCACGTCGCCCTTGGTCACGTTGCCGTTGGCGTCTTTGTCATTGACCGCCCACAACGAGGCCCAGCAACCCACGTCGCTCCAGCCGGCACTCAGCGGCACCACGCAGGCGCGCTGGGTTTTTTCCATCACCGCGTAGTCGATGGAATTGTCCGGGCAGCAGGCGAAAGTGGCTTCGTCGAAGGTCACGGTGTCGGCGGTGTGTTCGCTGCGCTCTAGGGTCAGCACGCAGGTGTCGTAGATGTCCGGATCGTGCTTTTTCAGCTCTTCGAGGAAGCGGCTGGCGCGGAACAGGAACATCCCGCTGTTCCAGAAATAACCGCCGCTTTTGACGAACTCGACGGCGCGTTTTTCATCCGGCTTCTCGACGAACTGCTGCACCCGGCTGACACCTTCGGGCAGCAGCGAATCGTTGGTGGACTTGATATAGCCGTAGCCGGTTTCCGGACGGGTGGCCGGTACACCGAACAGCACCATCTCGCCACGCTCGGCCGCCACGGTGGCCAGGGCCAGGGCGCGTTGCAGGGCTTTCTGGTCATCCAGCACATGGTCGGCCGGCAAGACCAGCATCAGTTCATCGCGGCCTTCATTGACCAGCATCATCGCGGTCAGGGCCACGGCCGGCGCGGTGTTGCGGCCAAACGGTTCCATCAGGATGCGCTGACTGTCGAGCTTGCGAGTGCTCAGTTGCTCATTGACGATAAAACGGTGGTCTTTGTTGCAGACGATGATCGGTGCGTCCATGCCTTCGAACACCAGGCGCTCGAGGGTTTGCTGGAACAGCGTGTGCTCGCCGGTCAGGGCCAGGAACTGTTTAGGAAACTGTTTACGGGAAAGCGGCCAAAGACGTGAGCCGCTACCACCGGAAAGGATTACTGGGATCATGTGTTTCTCCTTGAATCGATTTGGGTCAGAGCTACGAAGGTTTGTCGTTTCACTCTTGTTTTTGTCTCGGTCCTGAGTCGACACGCGGACAGTGTGGGAGCTGGCTTGCCTGCGATAGCGCCCTCAAGACCGCCATCGCTGGCAAGCCAGCTCCCACAAGGGGGCGTCTCAACTCAGGGAAATCATCAACGGGTCGACACGGGGCGCTTGACCCACACTGGCGACAGGTTGCTGCCGGAGCCGGTGACATACAGCACCGCCGCCTCACCACGTTCCAGGGCCACCGGCTTCACATCGCCAACCTTCTTGTCGCCGTCGTACAGCGCCAGGCTGACCTTCACCGGGTTGATCTCGCGCTCGCCACGGCCCTTGGCGGCCACGGCCTTGACCACATCGGTCTTGCCGTCGGCGGTTTTCAGGGTCAGGGCCTTGTCGCTGAGGTTCTGCACGCGCACCAGGGATTTCTGCTTGTTCTTGAACGGCGGTTCTTCGATCAGTTGCGGCTGGCCGCTGGCGCTGTTGACCAGGGTGTAATAGTGATCGGCGGCCAGTTTGACCGTGACGTTCTGGCTACCGACCTTGGCGCTGTAGTCACCGCCCGGCAGGAAGCTGAAGTCACTGCTGGCCAGCGGTGCCACATCGCTCAACGCCGTGTTGCCGACGCTGGCGCTGACTTCCTGGTTGCTGGCGTTGAACAGGCGCACGAAGCTCGAGCCTTTCGGTGCGACGGGGCCATAGAGGGCGGCGTCGCCTGCGAACGCGGACATGGATACGAAGCTCATGCCGGCGGCCAGGGCCAGAGTCTTGGCGAGACGACGCGGAGTAGTAGTGAAAGTCATGTGAGTTACCTCTCTTTCAGTTTTGCGCCCGGTCGGGCGTCTCGGATTTTTCGGTTTTAACTGGGGTGTTGCTTGCCATGTTCTGTTGGCGCGTACCGGCTTGTTTGAGCTGCGCGACCCACTCGGGGTCGGCTTCGCCGATTTCGTTGTTCACCGGCAGATAGCGTTCCGGAAACTCCCAGATCAGCACTTGCGGCGGGCTGTTCTTGAAGTCATCGCTTTTCAGGTAGCTGAGCATCGGCAGGATCGGGCCGTGGCCGTCTTCGGAGTAGTTCACCACTTCGCTGCCCAGGGCTTGCTTCAGGGCGCCGACGAAGTTCCAGTTGGGGTTGGCGCTGTAGCTGGTGCCCACCAGGGCCACCGGCATCTCGCTGTCGGCAAACAGGGCGTCGTCGCCTGCGGCCTGGGCCTGCACCGCGTGGGTCACGCGTTTTTGCAGGGGCTCCTTGGGCGGCATCAGGTTTTCGAACAATGGGTCCAGGGGCAGGAACAGGCGCAAGTCACCGCTGTGGGGGGCGATGCCCTCGGCGTCGGTGACAAAGCGCTGGGGCTCGCCGCTGAGCAGGGTCTTGGCGTTGATGGTCCTGGCCAGCTGCTTGGCGGCGACTTCGGCGCCATCCGGGGTCCAGTGGGTGTCGGTGCGCAGGAACACCTGCTGGCCGTGGAGCTTGGCCTGTTGCAGCGGGCCCAGCAGGTCGGGGGCGAGGATCTTGTCGGCGGCAACCCGCGCATGGAAGTCCTGATAAAGCCCGGCATGAATGCTCGCCGGTTGCACTTCACCCAGATGCTCCGGGTACAGGCGCACCTTGGCCGGGACAATCGCCATCACCAACTGCACGCCCTTGGCCTTGAGGGTCTGGCGCACGCCTTCGACCAGGGCGTAGTTGTCTTGCAGGTTCTGCTCTTCGTTGACGGCGGGGTTGAACTCCTCGTCGCTGTACAACCAGTGATCGCGACCCAGCACCACGCCGGGACGGCCTTCGTTGAACAGCTTGTAGTCCAGGGCGGCCCAGAGGTTGGTGCCCAGGCGCTTGATCGGGAACTCGTCGTCGTAATGGGTCTCGACGGCCTTGGCCCAGCGCCCGTTGAGCACGGTGGCCTCGGCGTTGGTATTGAAACCGAAGAAACTGCGCACCGACCACGCGCCCAGGGCCATAAGCAGGGCCATGAACAGCGCGGCGTAGAGGATGCGGAATGAACGGGTCATGGTCGGCTCCCTCAGAACTGGAAGTAAAGGAACGGCGAGAAGCTTTGCGCCGAGAGTTTCAGAATCGAAGCCACAAACAGCAGCAGGATCACCGCGCGCATGGCATAGCGGGGCCAGTCAGCGGTCCAGTAGGCCGGTTGCACGGCGGCGTTGCTGCCGACGCTGAAACCGGGCTCCTGGATGCTGCCGGGGGTGTCGCCAGGCACTGCCTTGATCAGGCTCGGATCAGCCGGCTTGGCCTTGTCGGCCGGGCGATTGTTGTAGAAGTCGCGCAGGCCGAAGAACGCCAGCGTGGCGTAGGCCACCACCATGGTTGCCACTTGCAGGCCCGTCAGGTTGGCGCGGTTGAGTTCCGACAGCGACCACTCGCCAAAGCTGAACATCGCGCCGTACATGCGCCCGGCGACGTGCAGGTTTTCGGCACGGAAGATCACCCAGCCCATCACCACCAGCAGGAAGGTGAAGGCCCAGCGCACCGGGTTGAAGCTGCGTGGCGAGGTGTTGAGGCCGATGGCTTTTTCAATCGCCAGCCACATGCCGTGCCAGGCGCCCCAGACGATGTAGGTGATGTTCGCGCCGTGCCACAGGCCACCGAGCAGCATGGTCAGGAACAGGTTGCGATAAGTGGTCAGCGTGCCTTTGCGGTTGCCGCCCAGGGTGATGTACAGGTAGTCACGCAGCCAGGTGGACAGGCTGATATGCCAGCGCCGCCAGAACTCGGTGATCGACTGGCTGATATACGGCTGCTTGAAGTTTTCCATAAAGCGGAAGCCCATCATCAAGCCCAGGCCGATCGCCATGTCGCTGTAGCCGGAGAAGTCGAAATACAGCTGCGCGGTATACGCCAGCGCGCCGAGCCAGGCGTCGCCGGTGGTTGGGTTTTGCAGGGCAAAGCAATGGTCGGCCACCACCGCCAGGGTGTCGGCGATAAACACCTTCTTGATAAAACCCTGCATGAACCGCGTGCAGCCCTCGGAGAATTTATCCAGGGTGTGGGTGCGGTTGTTGAACTGGTCGGCCAGGTCGCGAAAACGCAGCACCGGGCCGGCAATCAAGTGCGGGAAGATCGCCACGAACGCCGCAAAGTCGATGAGGTTACGGGTGGCCGGGGTGTCGCCGCGGTACACGTCGATGATGTAGCTGATGGACTCGAAGATGTAGAACGAGATCCCGATCGGCAACAGCACGTGGGTCAGGATAAACGGCTCCAGGCCCGCCGATTTCATCATCAGGTTGATGCTGTCGACGCCGAAGTTGGCGTACTTGAAGTAGCCGAGGATGCACAGGTCGACCGCCACGCCGAGCAGCAGCCAGCGCTGGGCCGGCTTGGTGCGCACGCCTGCGGCACCGACCTTGAGGCCGATCCAGTAGTTCCACAGGGTCACGGCGGCGAACAGCGCCAGGAAGTCCACTCGCCACCAGGCGTAGAACACATAACTGGCAATCAGCAGCAGCAGATTGCGATAGCGTTGCCCGCTCAAATAGTACAAGCCGAGAAAGATCGGCAAGAACAGAAACAGGAACACATTGGACGAGAAAACCATCCCGATCTCTCCATGTTTAACCAACAGTCAAGGGCCAACGGCCCCCCCAAACCCCCCACGAAAACCGGGGAGGGCGATCGTTCCCACGCTCTGCGTGGGAATGCCTCTTGTGACGCTCTGCGTCACGCTGTGGGACGCAGAGCGTCCCGTGCTGCATTCCCACGCGGAGCGTGGGAACGATCAGCGGCTAACTGCCTTTTTCATGCGCCGGGTCGTAGACCTTGGTCAGGTCGCCACCCAGGCGGAAGGTCTTGAACGGCTGCATCTCGTGCTTGCGCTCCAGTACCTCCGGGGCGCAGGTGTAGAGGGTGCAGAAGGGCTCCAGCCAGGCGAATTTCGAGTCCTGCTCCAGATCCTGCATGTCCTGCTCTTTGCCGTTCTTCTGCTCGAAGAGTTCCGGATCCTTGACCCCGGCCAGCACCTTGTCGCCCAGGCGCTTGAGCGCGCCGTTGTTTTCCGGGCGTACATCCACGCCGTTGACCAGGGCGAAACTGGCGATCATCGCCAGCGGTGGCAGCGCATAGTTGTGGTAGGCCAAGGCCCGTTGCTGGCGCTTGAGTTCGTTGGGCAGGTAGCCCTGGGCGTCGACCTGATTGGCACCGACCTTGTATTCCTTCACCGCCCAATCGAACAGGTCGCGACGGTTGGTGGCGACGGATGTGGCCATCACCGACCAGGCGGCCCAGTACGAATGGTTGTTGGTTTTTTCCAGGGGCAGGTTGTCCCAGTCGCTGACCACTTGCTCGGCCAGTTTGTTGAACCAGGCTTCGATCAACTGCGATTCCTGTGGGTGCCTGGCCAGCGGTTGCGACTCGGAGAACTTCAGGCGCACATAGGCCGACGCCATGCTGCCCAACGCCCATTTGCGCATCGACTTGCCGGTGTGGTTGAAGTCCTTGGACATCAACGCATCGGCCTTGGCCCAGCTCACCAGCCAGTTCAGCGTGCATTGCAATTGCTCCGGGCGACCGTCGCGCATGAACTGCATCACTCGCTTGCTGGTGTCTTTTTCCAGTTTGGTGATGTCGGCGGTGCTGTCGCGAAAGGCTTTTTCCGACTGCACATTCAGGGTCGAGCGGGCTTTGTCGGAGCCTTCGTATTTGCTGCGAAACTGCAGCGAGCCGGTGTAGGGCGTCGGCATTGCGTCGCAGTCATTCTTGAAGTCGCCGGTCTTGAACGCTTCAATCGGCGCGAAGTAGCCCTGGGGCGGACGCAGCGGCGCGGCGGCGTTGGCGTGGCCGGCAAACATCGCCAGGCCGAGCAACGTTGGAATCAATAACTTCTGCATAGGTAACCTCATTGCCCGGCGGAAGCAGTCTGCTGACCACCCGCGGGGAATACGTTGCGTGTGCAAATTTTCGCTTCGACTTTCTGCGCCGCAGCGCCCGCTTCGGGGCCCTGCACTTCCACGGCCAGCAGGTTCTGCGAGGCCCAGTCTTCATCGGTGCGCAGTTCAAAGGCGAAACGCCCGTCTGTCTCGGATGTTTCGGGTTTGTCGATCTTGATGTCCTCGTGGCGCCCGTTCATGTACCAGAGGGTGGCTTGCAGGGTTTTCACCGAGGGATCGGCGAAGCGAATGTCGACCTGATGACGGCTGTTGCGCAGGTCCATGTTCTTGCTGTTAACCATCAACTCGTTCTTGCCCGGCTTGAGGGTGGCGCTGGCGCTCATCTGCGCCGGCTTGCCCTCACAGCCGTTGTCGAGCAGGGCCATCATCTGGCGGTAGGTGGTTTCCTGGTCGAGGCGATACAGCGGTGAGAATTCCCAGATCAGAATCTTCGGTGGGGTCTTCTGGAATTCTTCGCTGCCCAGGTACTGGATCATCGAGCCTTCCAGGCCACCGCCGGGGAAGGCGACGTTAAGGATGTCGGCGCCGATTTCCTGTTCCAGGAAGCCGGCGAAGTTGTAGTTCTTGCCACTGTGGCTGGTGCCCACCAGGGTGATCTGCGGGTTGCCGGAGTCGCCGAACAGGTCGCCGTCCGCCGCTTCGCCCTTGGGCTCGGTGCTGAACTGGTCCATGTACTGGATCGCGTAGCTGGTGCCGCACAGCTGTCCGGCCATGTTGTGCAGGGTGCCGGTCTTGCCCATGCGCCCGGACTTCTTGGTCTCGAATTCACGCTGGGGGATCCCGGCGAACTCGGGCATGGCGCGCACCTTGGCCCCGACGATCTTTGCGGTGCGCTGGGCGCCATACGGGGTCCAGTGCTGGTCGCCACGGAAGTAGAAGTCGTGGGCCGGCTGTTCGTCCGGCAATTGCTCGTTGGTCAGCGGCGACAGGTCCGGCACCACATAGCCCATCTTGGCAAAACGCCCGAGCATGCTCTTGTAGTTGCCCAGGGCCTTGTCGAAATCGAAGCTGGCTTTCTCCTGCGGGTTGAGCTTGTTGCGGTTCACCAGGCCACGGGTCGGCTGGTAGACCACCACCAGTTCCACGCCCTTGCTCTTGAACGCATCGCGCAGTTGCTGCATGCGCTTGTAGCCGGCCGGGGTGGTGTCGAATTCGGTGCGCAGGTCTTCCTGGGTACGGAACAGCCAGTCGCCCTGGGCCTGTACCAGGGTGGTGAAGTTCTGCTGGTAGCGGGTGGTGTAGTTCTTTGCATCGTGTGCCTCGGGGCACAGGTTGCAGCACGGCTCGGCGGTAAAGCTCGGCGCCTGGGCTTCATCGGCGCGCACGCCGCTGCTGGCGGCCAGGATGCCGAGGGTCAAACCCGAGAGGCTGAGTAGCTTGATCATGTGTGGGTGCATAAAGGTCATCCTCAGTCCTGCAATGGGGTCTGGCGTTCGACAGGGTCGATCAGCACGGCTTTTTTCTGGCGTACCAGCAAGTCGAGAATCTCTTCCTGGCGCTCACCTAGAACGCCGGAGAAGCTGATGCCACTGGATTTGGTCGGCGCGAGCATCGACACGCGGTACAGCTCGATGCTCAACGGCGAGTCGATGGACAGCGGCCCGCTGCCATTGGCCGCCAGCTCGCCGCCAACCACGATCAGCGAGACCTTGGTGTCGAACGGGTCGAGCGCGATGTCGCGGTCGGTGTCGGTCAGGTCCTTGATATGGCCGTAGACCCCGGTCAGGCCGTTGGCCATGGCGAGGTTCTCGTACAGGCGGATGTTCACGCTGTTACGGATACGGATGCCGTGGCGACGGTTGCTGATCACCTTGTTGCCCCACAACAGGTTATCGCCGCTCTCATAGAGGGTGATGCCGTCGGTGTGGTTGCGGTAGATCTCGTTGTCGGCGATCAGGTTGTTCACGCTGTTACGGTCGATCACCAGGCCCGACAGCTTGTTGTCGTAGCTGCGGTTGTTGAAGATGAAGCTGTCGTTGACCTCACGGGAAATAATGATGCCGTGCTTCTTCTTGGTGCCGTACACGGTGTTGTCGGCAATGATCAGGCCGTGGGAGCGGTCGTGGGGGTCGATGCCGTAGACGATGTTGTCTTTGTAGGTGCTGCCCTTGATCACAAAACCGGTGGTCTCGTAGCAGTAGAAGCCGTACCACATGTCCGAGAACTCGGAATCGACAATCCAGCCGGTCGGCTCCGGGCGCTTGAGGACCTTGGCCATGTTCGGCGTGTACTGGGAAATACTCACACCGTAGGACTTACTGTTGGCATAGCCGAAGCTGGCCATCTTGCTGTTGACGATATAGGTCTGGGTACCGCCCCAGGCCAGCAGGAACGGGCGGAATTCCGTGGGCGAGCGGAAGGTCGCCGGGCCGTTGGTTTTCTCGCGCCAGCCGGTGATCCTGGTGTCGCGCACAAACAGCTGGCCGTCGTTGACCAGGAACGAGCCGGCTTCCTGGGACAGGCGCAATTCCTGGGTCTGCCCGTCGATTTCGAGGATGCCTTTTTCGCCGACCACAATCGGCAGCCTGGCCAGGAACACGCCGGGAGAGGTTTCGCTCAGGTATTGCTTGGGCACCTTCTTGAGCAGGTCCTTGAGGTTCATGTAGCCGTCGTCGATAAAGATCGCCTGGGGAATGCCGTGCTGGCGCACCACCCATTCGGCCATCTTGTTGTCGCCGCCGATAAAGTCCTTGAGGGCGTTTTCCTGCATCATCCGGCGCACGCTGACCTTACCGGCCTTGCTGCGCACGATTTTTTTCGCCACGGCTTCGGCGGTGTAGCCCGAGAGGTCCGGCAGCGGCGGCTTGGCCATCTCCAGCGGCGCCGTAGGCGGGCTGGTGATGGTGTAGGTCTTGGCCTGTTGCAGTTCCTTGGCGAGGGTGGGCGCCTTGACCTGCGGCTCGACATTGGCAAAGGCCGGGGCGCACGCCAGCAGCATTGCCGCAGCGAGCAGGGCCGAGCCTTTGAGGGCGTGAGGATTCATTGCGCAGGCTCCCATCAGAAACGCCAGATCACATCGACAAAGGCGCGGTGCATGTACGAGTCGACTTGCTTGCCATAGGCGTCGCCCGGTTTGAACACACCGCCACGAAAGCGCACCAGGGCCGACGGTTCGTCGATCGACTGGCTGAGGGCGGCGGGCAGCAGGCCCTTCTTGAAGTACTTGGTGACCACCAGGTCCATCTCCTGGCCAAGGTCTTTCTTACCGTCTTCCAGGGGCAGGGAGGCGCTGGACAGCACGGCGCCGGTGACGTCGTCGTAGTTGTTCTGCACCGCGTCGATGCCATTGCTGCCCACTGGCTTGTTGCCGTCCACACGCCAGAACTTGTGGTAGACCAGGCTGGCGTCGTAGTCATCGCGCAACTGCCAGGAACCGAACAGGCTCATGGACTGCATATTGTTCATCTCGCCGCGAAACGCCTCGCCAAAACGATGCATCCGCGATTGGGTGCCGGTGAAGTTCGAGCGGTTGCTTTGCAGGCCGTTCTGCTCGTAGTCGGCACTGGCGCGGGCATAGGCCGCACCCACTTGCCACTGCGGGTCGAGGCGCAGGCGCACACCCAGGTCGGTGGCCCAGCCATCCACATCGGTATTGCGCTTGGCGTTGGCCGGGCGGCTACCGTCGGCGTTCAGCGCGTTGACGTTGCTACGGTCGCCCTGCATGCCGGTGACGCTGGCCCAGTAGTTGACGGTGTTGGTGTTGCGCCAGTTATAAGCGTCGCTGTTGGCCTCAATGCCGAGCCAGGTCAGGTCGCCGTTCTGGCGCTTGTCCAGCGAATCGGCGGCCACGCCCGGTTGCGGGTAGTCGAGCTTGCCGTCGTCATGGCTGTGATGACCGCGCACGCCAACCCAATGGCCCGGGGTCCACTGGTAGGCCGCGTCGGCGTAGAAGTGCTGGCGGTCCTTGTCTTCGGGGGACAGTTCCTTGAGGTCGGTGCGGTACTCGCTGAAGCGTTCGGCGGCGCCGACATTGGCCTTGAGCAGGGTGGTGTCGAAGGTCCAGTTCAGCGCTTCGATGTTGGTGTCGCGCCATTGCCCGTCATCATTGCGCAGGCGCTGGCGGCCCAGCTTGAGGATCTCGCCGGGGTAGGGGGTGAAGCCGCTGTAGCCGACCCAGAACTCACGCAGGGCCAGGTAGTTTTTCTTGGTCTTGCGGTCGTTGTTGCTCGATTGCTCGGTGGTGTCGCCATCGGACTGTTGCAGGGTGTCGGTCTCGATGATGTCGCTGGACGCCACCGCCTGGCCCATGGCGTAGGCGCTCCAGGCGCCGCTTTCACCGTAGATCCACGGGCGCACATCCAGGCCGATGCCGTTGACGTCGCCGCCTTTTTGCGTGCCCAGGTCGCGGTCGTCTTCGGACTGGCCGGTGACTTTCACGTCCAGGCCGAAGTTCTTGTCTTCGGTCAGCGCGGCCAGGGTCGGGCACGACCACAGCAGGGCGAAGGTCAGGCCAATACCGGCCTTGACGAATGGATTGAGTTTCATAGGGATTCCTCGCCGTCTTCTTCTTGCAGGGCGTGCAGTTGCAGCGTGCTTTGGCTCAAGGCACCACGGGCGGCCAGCTCTTGTTGCAGCAGGCGCTGGCCCTCGGCGCGCTGGGCGGGCGGCAGTTGTTGTTCGAGTTGCGCGGCCAGTTCATTGGCCTGCGGCGTGTCCTGGCGCTTCGCCAATTGGCTGAACACATAGGCGTTGAGCGGGTCGGGCTGGGTGCCCTTGCCTTGGGAAAACAGCTGGGCGATAGCGAAGTCGGCGCTGTTCTGGCCGTTGCGCGCCGCCGTCAGCAAGTGATCCAGGGCTTTTTGTGGGTAGACCTGGCCCAGGTAGCCACGGCGGTAGATCTGGCCGAGGTAGTAATCGGCGGCCACTTCCCGGCCCTGGGCATTCTGGAAGTGGGCTTCGGCGGCCTTGGCATCGGCCGGCACCCACTTGCCTTCGTAGTAGAGCTTGCCCAGCAGCAACTCGGCGCGGGGCTGGTCGGCGGCGCGGCCGTTGTCGAGGTACTTCATCATCTGCTCGACGTCGCCCAGTTCCGGGAAGTCGTAGAGCAGTTGCGCGAGGCTGACCCAGGACGCCGGGTAGCCAGGGGCGATTTTTTCCAGCAGGGCCTGGGCGCTTTTTTCATCGGTCTTGCCCAATGAGGCATCGCCCAGCACACGGGCCACACTGTCGACCCGCTGGGCGCTGACGGTGCCACGGCTGTAGCCGGCTTCCATCTGCTTGAGCAGTTCGGCCTGTTGCTCCGGTTGCTCGCGCTTCTGGTAGACAGTGGCCAGTTCGACGTAGCAGATATCGGTGCTGTTCAGCGCGGCCTTGCAGATTTTTTCGATGTCATCCAGGTGCTGATCGTAGGTGCCCTGGGTACGGTACAGCAGCACCTGCGCCAGGCCGGCTTCCGGGTAGCCGGCGGTGCGCCAGCTATCAATCTGCTGCTGCGCGTTGACGCTGGGGAAATCGTGGGGGTATTGCAGGTACAGCATGGCCAGCGGGATCAGGGTGTTGCCTTCGCCATTGGCAAAGGCTTTTTTCAGCAGGCCTTCGGCTTCGCGGTGCTCGGCTTCGGTGGCGCCGGGCTTGGCCACCAGCAGACGACCGAGACGGGCCTGGGCGCGGGGCGAGATATCGGCCGCCGCACGGTAGGTGGCTTCGGCTTGCTTGATCTGCGCCGGGTCACGGCTGCCGACCTGGATATCGGCCAGGCCGACCTGGGCTTCGCTGTAGCCCAGCTCTGCCAGTTGCTGGTAGTTCTGCGCGGCGGTGGCGGTGTCGCCACGCTTGAGGGCTTCATTGGCCAGGCGCTGGTCGGGCAGGCCGGCGCAACCGGCCAGTGTGACGGCCAATGCCAGCAGCGCCACAGGTCGCAAGGGGGAGCGAGCTTTTGTGGGAGCTGGCTTGCCTGCGATGGCATCGCCGCGGTGCATCTGCTGCACCGAGTCGATGCTATCGCGGGCAAGCCCGGCTCCCACAGAAGTGGGCTCCCACAAGGATTGTGTTGTTCTTGAAATAGGGTTCACAGGCAAATCCTCGCTTACAAACCAGCAGCCATGGCTTTATCAATCAGCCAGTTCAGGGACGGACCACGGTCGCTGGTCACTTCCACGGGGCGGCCGGCATAGGCGCTGTCCAGCGGGGCATCGGGCTTGATCTGCACGCGGATATCCGAGGACAGGTCGGCGCTGTTGAGGCTGGTGCTGCTGACGATGGTGCCGGTGCGGGTCTGTTCTTCATCGGCGACCTGGAAGCTCACCGGGGTGCCTGGGCGCACGTCGCCGAACTGGCGATAGGAGAAGCGCGCCTCGACATTCGCCTGGCTGCCGCGCGGCACCAGTTGGAAGATCACATCACCCTTGCTCGCGTATTGACCATCGGCCACCAGTTGCTGGGCGACGATGCAGTCGCAAGGGGAGGTCAGGGTGCCGGTCATTTGCTTGCCGAACAGCTCTTCGACCTTGGCCGGTTGCAGCTGGTCTTCGTCCAGGTGGCCCTTGAGCACATCCAGCATGCTGGTGCTGAAGGTCGCCAGTGGCGCGCCTTTGGCGGCAACGCCGTTGTCTTTGATCAGGCTTTGCACGGTGCCGTCGCGGGGCATCGTGACGTTCATCCCCGGCACGCTGACCAGGCCGGCCTGGGCATGACTGACGAAGTACATGCCATACACCGACTTGAACACAAACCCGAATGCCGCCAGGCCCACCAGGAAGATCGCCAGGCTGAACGTCACGGCGCGCAGGCGACCAAAGGCGCTCATGCCGCTGCCGCTGTCCTTGACCTTGCGTGCCTTGGTGAAGTTGTCGCGCTGCAGGGTCGCCAGTACATCGCCCATGGTCACGATATCGCCGGACAGGTGCGAAGTGATCAGGTGCCGCAGGGTGGAAATATCCTGGGCATCCAGGTTCTGGAACTGGCAGCCGGTGCGGCCGGTCTGGCGGTCGTGGGAGCGGATCAACAGCTCCACGTCCATCGCCAGGCCGAGGTTATCGATGACAAACTGCAGGCGCGCTTTATGCACATCGCCGACCTTCAGCGGTTGCTGGGCGGCATTGAAGGCCAGGCCGCCGGCGGACAGGTCGATGACCCGTACTTCCATGGGCGTGCGGTCGGCACCGAAGAAGCGCAGCTTGGCCGGGATTTTCACCCGGGCGTGTTGGCGCTGGGCTTCGGACTCGTGGACAACGTTGGCGTTTACTTGACTGTTCATCAGGGCATTTCCTTAAGTTAATTCAGGCTTGGCAGGGTCAGACCATCATCAGCAACACGGCGACGAAAATGCTGCCGGCGGAGAAGGTCATGGTCCGAGACGACCAGGTGTTGAACCAACGTTGAAAGCTGGCCAAATCGCGGGTCAGTTTGGTGTCCTGGCGGGTCCAGGACTGTTGATCGAGGCGGAAGAACACGTAGATCTTCACCAGCGCGCCCATGATCTGGTTGTAATAGAGAATCACCGGGTAGGCGGGGCCGATCTTGTGTCCCGAGCACGACAGCAACAGGGTCAGGATCAGGCGGGTGATGCCGATCCACAAAAGGTAAGCGAGGATGAACGCGCCGCCGTACTTGAAGGTGGCGATGATCGCCACGGTCAGGCCGAGCAGGGAGGTCCACATCGACACGCGCTGGTCGAACAGCACCACGCTGGTGAACAGACCCAGGCGGCCCATGCCCAGGCCCAGGGCCCGGGAGTTCTGGCGCAGGTTGTTGCCGTACCAGCGGAACATCAGCTTGCGGCTGGCCTTGATAAAGCTCTTTTCCGGCGGGTGTTCCACGGTGTTGATCGCCGCATCGGGCACGTAGAAGGTGTCGTAACCCAGGCGCATCAGGCTGAACCAGCTGGACTTGTCATCGCCGGTCAGGAATTTGAAACGGCCCAGGCGCCAGTGTTGCAGCGAGTCGCTTTCCACGTCGGCGATAAAACCGGGGTCGGTGACGACGCTGGCACGGAACACCGACATGCGTCCGGTCATGGTCAGCACGCGCTTGGACAGGGCCATGGAGCACATGTTGATGTGGCGTTGGGCGAAGCGCAGTTTGTGCCACTCGCTCATGATGTAGCCGCCGCGCACTTCGCAGAACTCGTTGGTGGTCAGGCCGCCGACATTGCCGAACAGCTGGAACCACGGCACGGTCTTGCGCACTACGCCTTCGGCGAGCACGGTGTCGCCGTCGATCACCGCCACCACGGCGCGGTCGTCCGGCAGGTGGCGGGAGATCGCCCGAAAACCGAAGGCCAGGCCGTCGCGCTTGCCGGTACCGGCGATACGCACGAAGTCGAGCTTGACGTGAGCCGGTGGGTTCATCTTTTCCCAGAGGCTCTTGACCAGCAGCTCATCGGACATTTCCACCAGGGAGCAGACCACGGTGGTGGGGAAACCGCACTCGATGGCCTCGCGGATCACCGAGCTGTAGACCTGGGCCGTGGTCAATGCGTCGATACGAAAGCTGGTAACCATCAGGAACACATGGGACGGGTCCGCCGCCTTGCCCAGCTTGCGCACTTTGCGCCGCAGGTGCGGGTAGACCACGTACAGGAACAGCATGCCGCGAAAGAAATGCGTAGCACCCATCGAGTAGCGCCAGATACCCACGGCGCCAATCAGGAAAATAAAACTCTTCGACTCGGAGTCGAACGTACTCGCCGGCAGCAGCAGGGCGAGTCCCATCAGCAGGCTCAGAAAGACCAGCCAGCCGGCGGATTGGAGCAGTACGTGTTTTAACTTGGACATAAGCGTCATCCGAAGGTGAAGAAGGCTTCAAGCTGCAAGCGCTGGGGATCAGGACACTTGCAGCTTGAAACTTGCCGTTGCTGTTACCAGCAAATGCCTTCGGTACGGCCACTGACGCTGGTGGCCTGGGACATAAAGCCCACCAGGTCGACCACTTGCTTGCCGTGCGGGGCTTGCTGGGCTAGGGCGCGGAATTTCTCGTCGCGGTTGCCGAGGATGATCACGTCGCTGTTGTTGATCACATCGTCGAAGTCCGAGTTGAGCAGGGACGACACGTGGGGAATCTTGCCTTCGATGTAGTCCTTGTTGGCCCCATGCACACGGGCGTATTCGACGTTGCTGTCGTAGATGCTCAGGTCGAAGCCCTTGCCGATAAGCATTTCCGCCAGTTCCACCAGTGGGCTTTCACGCAGGTCATCGGTGCCGGCCTTGAAGCTCAGGCCCAGCAGGGCGACCTTGCGCTTGTCGTGGCTGGAGACGATGTCGAAAGCGTTCTGCACCTGGGATTCGTTGCTGCGCATCAGCGAGTTGAGCAGCGGCGCCTCCACGTCCAGGGTGCTGGCGCGGTAGGTCAGGGCGCGCACATCTTTTGGCAGGCACGAGCCGCCGAAGGCAAAGCCGGGGCGCATGTAGTACTGGGACAGGTTGAGGGTCTTGTCCTGGCAGACCACTTCCATCACTTCGCGACCATCGACGCCTACGGCCTTGGCGATGTTGCCGATTTCGTTGGCGAAGGTGACTTTGGTGGCGTGCCACACGTTGCAGGTGTACTTGATCATCTCGGCAACGGCGATGTCCTTGCGGATGATCGGCGCATCGAGTTCTTCGTACAGCGATTGCAGGACATCACCGGAGGCTTTGTCCAGTTCACCGATCACGGTCATCGGTGGCAGGTCGTAGTCGGCGATGGCCGTGGATTCGCGCAGGAACTCCGGGTTGACCGCGACACCGAAGTCGACGCCGGCTTTTTTGCCGGAGCAGTCTTCGAGGATCGGGATCACCACGTTGGCCACGGTGCCGGGCAACACGGTGCTGCGCACCACGATGGTGTGGCGGGTGGTCTTGTCACGCAGGACAAAACCGATCTCGCGGCATACCGCCTCGATGTAGTTGAGTTCCAGGTCGCCGTTTTTCTTGCTCGGCGTGCCGACACAGATCATCGACAGGTCGGTATCGCGGATGGCGTCGGCGAAGTTGGTGGTACCGCGCAAGCGGCCGGTGGCAATGCCCTGGCTCAACAGTTCGCCCAGGCCGGGTTCAACGATGGGGGATTTGCCCGCGTTGATCAGGTCGATCTTATCCTTGGAAATGTCTACGCCGACCACTTCGTGGCCCCGTGCAGACAGGCAACCGGCACATACTGCGCCCACGTAACCCAAACCAAATATGCTGATGCGCATCGCATTTACCTCTATCTTTATCACGCCATTAGATGGCCGGAGTTCATGTTTTCAAGCGTCACTCATGCACTAGGTAATGCGGTGAATAGACACAGCATTGCCATGTACAGGCATGTTAAAAGTCGAGTGACTAACTAATGCACTCAAGTTGTGCGCAACTTGGCCTTATTGTTGGGGCTTGCCCTGAAATGCAGCCAGCCTTCGGTGAGAAGGGTCTGGCGTCAGTGCCGCAACGCCTTGATATGGACATAAAGCCCTTATCTATCAACGCATTGGGTTGTCTCACTGACCCATTTGGGTAGGCTCAGCCTTGGCCTTGTAGGGGATGGTCATGCAACCTTATCGCCCGCCCTCAACTAAACAGTTGTTAATTAGACCGAAGGGTCAAAGTTGAATATGACAACTTTGCTACTTCCGTTGGTCGCTGTGTAAGTCATATCGCACAAGAACAGAGATAATCGTTACCGGTGGTATGAGCGGCACTGAAGGACATAGTTCCTGGCCGCTCATCCTGTTTCTGGAAATTTCTTGAAATATTAGGAAAGATGGCACTAGTACTATATTGATAGCACTTGCGGATTGGGCTAGTGGTTATAGGGAGTTGGCGCGGGGATATAGTTTTGTGCCACTACTGTTTGAAAAAAGTGGTGCCACTACGAAAAATTCTGACGAATGTCGAGTGAAAGAAACGTTAGGAAATCTGAAGAAATATTTTTGACGTCAAAGTAATGACGATTCCGCGTTTGAAATACGGAAAAAATGTGGGAGCAGGCTTGCCAGCTCCCACATCGGATTTGCGCTGTACTGGCGACCTACTCCGGTGCGTGATCGCGCAAAAATACCAGGTTATCCGGCTTCGACTGCTCGGCACTGAAGCGATAACCCTGGACATCAAACTGCTTGAGCTGCGCCGGGTCGTTGATGCGCTCTTCGATGACAAAGCGGCTCATCATGCCCCGGGCCTTCTTGGCGTAGAAGCTGATGATCTTGTACTGGCCGTTCTTCAGGTCCTTGAACTCGGTATTGATGATCCGCGCGTTCAAGGCCGGGCGCTTGACCGCCGAGAAGTATTCGTTGGAGGCCAGGTTCAGCAGCACATCATCGCCCTGCTCAGCCAGGGCCTCGTTGAGCCATTCGCTGATCCGCGTGCCCCAGAAGGCGTACAGGTCCTTGCCACGGGCGTTGCCCAGCTTGGTGCCCATCTCCAGGCGGTACGGCATCATCAGGTCCAGGGGGCGCAGCAGGCCGTACAGGCCCGAGAGCATGCGCAGGTGGTCCTGGGCGTAAGCGAAGTCGGCGTCGTTGAAGGTCTGGGCATTGAGGCCGGTGTAGACGTCGCCCTTGAAGGCCAGCAGCGCCTGCTTGGCATTGGCCGGGGTGAAGGCCGGGGTCCAGCTGCCGAAACGTGCGGCGTTGAGGCCGCCGATCTTGTCGGAAACATGCATCAGTTCGCTGATCTGCGCCGGGCTCAGCTCGCGCAACTGCTCGATCAACTCCTGGGAGTGGTCGAGGTATTGCGGCTGGGTAAAGCGCTGGGTTACCGGCGGGGTCTCGAAATCGAGGGTTTTGGCGGGGGAAATCACCGTCAGCATGAAGTCGTCTCCTGTAATCGTCGGGGGATTCTAGGGGGTTGGGGCGTTGGACTCCACCTATCACGCCAATAGCTGCCATACGGTTATCCCTGTGGGAGGATAGTGATCGGCTATAGTGGCCGACGAATCAGGAGGGGGAGACCTGTTGTGCGAATTGCGCTTTTAGTGTGCGCCTGGCTGACGTGCCTGGGCGCCCAGGCGGCCAGTGTGGATGTCGCGACCCTGGACCGTGGCACCTGGCCGGAAAAACTCAGCAGCCCGGCGCTGTTTGATGTGGCATCACGCGCCGAAATCCTCATGTTCGCCAACGCGCTGCTGGCCAGCGAGGCCCTGGATGAACCGGCCCTCAAGCAGCGCCTGGGGCTGAAGATCGTCAACCAGGGCGCTATCGACGACCTGCGCCGCCACCTCTGGCAGCGGTTGTTGGAGAACTACATGTTCGCCCAGCAAAGCTGCGAACAGGACGCCTCGTTCTGCTATCTGGTGGACAACCTCGACGACCTGCGCGATCAAGCCGGCAAGTTCGAGGTGAGCGAGCAATCTTTCTATATAGGCTGGGCCGGTCCCAGCCGCGCGTTTCACCAGCGCTACCTGGATGAGCTGCTGCGCAAGGCCGCGCTGTTCCCGCAGATCGGCAGCGAAGTGGCGCGTTTTGGGGATTTCGAGCGCAATGGCGATGAACTCAACGACCGCCTGTTTTTACTGACCTTCGATGGCGGCCCGTCACCGCCGGGCGGTCAGACCGACTGGCTGGCCGACTACCTGCGCAAGCAGAAAATGACAGCCACCTTCTTTGTCCTGGGCAACAGCCTGCAAACCCGCCTGGAGAAAACCTCGGCCGTCGATGTGCAGGGTTTGTACCAGGGTCAGTGCGTGGGTATCCAGGGCTGGCAATACCGTTCCCACAGCCATTGGGTCGACTGGCAAAGCTCGATCACCCGCAGTGCGTCGCTGACCCAGAACCTGCTGCCGGAAAACTACGTGCCGCTGTTCCGCCCACCCTATGGCCAGCGCCGGGCTGACAGCCAGGGCTTTTTCCAGGCCCAGGGCCTGCAAGTGGCATTGTGGGATATCGACTCCCAGGATGAACCGGGCCTGCTCAAGGCCGACGAGTCGGCCCAGCGGGTGCTGACGCTGATGTTGTTGTGGCGCAAAGGGGTGATTGTGTTCCACGACACCCAGGACAAGGCGCGGGTCGCATTGCCGCTGTTGCTACAGGCAACGGCGCAAAGTGGGCTGGGTTGGCAGGATTGTCGGGAAGCGTTTCGCTGAAAAGGGCAAAAGCCCGGCCCTGTTGGGGATGAGGGTTTTTTGGGGTGATTTGCTGCGACATTTCGATGCAGGCGGACTTCCGACTTTAGCGGGGTGCGTGGCGGCCCGCCAGTGCTATTCGTCATCCTGAAAAATAAACTTCAAAAAAGCGTCAAAGTGCTTTTTCCTGTCATGGGTTTTGCGGTATTACGAAGTCAGATCGCCGAAACCTGCACCACAGGTGGCGTCTTCCCAGACTCCCTTTGCGGTGTATTCGGCGCTCGAATCGAGGCGCAGCACTGTTGTGGTATTGCGTCGACTGGCTCCCACAAAGGTGACCGAGTATGGATGATCATGGACGTAACCCTTCTTCCGACCAGCCAATCCTTTATGTGCTTGATACCAATGTATTGATTCACGATCCAAACGCGTTGCTCAATTTCGAAGAACACCACGTCGCCATCCCGATGATCGTGCTTGAAGAGCTCGATAAACTCAAAAGCGGGCACCACAGCGTTGCCGCCGAATGCCGCCAGGCGATCCGCCTGATTGACAAGACCCTGGGCGAGGCCTCTCCCGATGATGTGGAAGTCGGCGTCCCGATCCAGCGTGGCAAGGGCGGGCCCAAGGGCTTGCTGTCGATCCTGATGAGCAAGCGCAGCGAGCCCAACAGCCTGCTGCCGGAAAACCTCAACGACAACAAGATCATCAACCAACTGATCGACCTGCACGCGCGCGACAAGGACCTGCGCCTGGTGCTGGTGACCAAAGACATCAACATGCGCCTCAAGGCACGAGCGTGTGGGATCGCTGCCGAGGACTACAGTACCGACCAGTTGGTCGACGATGTGTCGATGCTGTCCCGGGGTTATCACACCATGACCGGCTCGTTCTGGGACCGCGTGAGCAAGGTCGAGACCCGCCAGGACCATGGCCGCACCTGGCACCAGGTGCAACTGACCGACAACCTGCCGGCGGTGCATATCAATGAATTCATCATCGACGAACAGGGCTTCGTGGGCTGGATCAAAGAGATCCAGGTCGACAAGCTGCTGATCCTCGATCTGCATCAGGAGCCCCTGTTGCACCAGGAAGCCTGGGGCCTGAAACCGCGTGATATCTACCAGAGCCTGGCGCTGTACGCGCTGCTCGACCCGGACATTCACCTGGTCAACCTGACCGGCGCGGCGGGTTCGGGCAAGACCATCCTCGCCCTGGCGGCTGCCATCGAGCAGACCATGGTCACCAAGCGTTATCGGCGCATCATCGCCACCCGTAGCGTGCAGGGCCTGGACCAGGAAATCGGCTTTTTGCCCGGCACCGAGGCAGAAAAAATGGAGCCGTGGCTGGGGGCGATCACCGACAACCTCGAAGCCTTGCACATGGATGACGAAAACACCCATGGCAGCGTCGACTACATCCTCAGCAAAGTGCCGTTGCAGTTCAAATCCCTCAACTACATTCGAGGTCGCAGCTTCCAGCAGAGCCTGATTCTGATTGACGAATGCCAGAACCTCACGCCGCACCAGATGAAAACCATCATCACCCGTGCCGGCGCCGGTTCCAAAGTGGTGTGCCTGGGCAACCTGGCACAGATCGACACTCCCTACCTGTCCGCGACCAGCTCCGGGCTGACCTACCTGACGGAACGCTTCAAGGATTTCCCGAACGGCGTGCACATCGCCTTGCAGGGTGTCCCTCGCTCGATTCTGGCCGAATACGCCGAATCCCACCTGTAATCCGAAACCGGGCGATGCCTCCATCGCCCGGTTCACCTCAATTCCTGTGGGAGCCGGGCTTGCCCGCGATGGCGTTGGTGACTGACACTGCGCTATCGCAGGCAAGCCTGCTCCCACCTTTTGATCTGCGTTGGGTTTACAATCGGGGCTTCTGATCAGGAGTATCCCCGTGCTGACTCATCTCGATTCCCAGGGCCGTGCCCATATGGTCGACGTCACCGATAAAACCGTGACGTTCCGCGAAGCCGTGGCCGAGGCGCGGGTGCGCATGCTGCCCCAGACCCTGCAAATGATTGTCGACGGCGCCCATCCCAAGGGCGACGTGTTCGCCGTGGCGCGCATCGCCGGGATCCAGGCGGCGAAAAAGACCAGCGACCTGATCCCCCTGTGCCATCCGCTGATGTTGACGGGCGTCAAGGTTGAGCTGGCAGCCGAAGGGGAAAATACCGTGCACATCATCGCCCGCTGCAAGCTGTCCGGGCAGACCGGCGTGGAAATGGAAGCACTGACTGCCGCCAGTGTTGCCGCGTTGACGATCTACGACATGTGCAAGGCGGTGGACCGTGGCATGACCATCGAGAACATCCGCCTGCTGGAAAAGCTCGGCGGCAAAAGCGGGCATTTCAAGGCGGACCAGGCATGAGCATCAACGTACTGTTTTTTGCACGCTACAGCGAGGCGATAGGCCTGGACTCCCTGGAGGTCGAAGGCGACTTCGCCACGGTCGATGCCGTGCGCCTGGCACTGGCGGCTGATGCGGGCTTCGAGGTGCTCAACGAGGCCAGCCTGATGTGTGCGCGCAACCAGGAACTGTGCTCCCTCGACGAGCCTTTGCAGGCCGGTGACGAAGTCGCCTTCTTCCCGCCCGTGACCGGAGGCTGACCATGGCCATTCGTGTGCAAGCCCAGCCCTTTGACCCCGGCGCCGAAGTCAACGCCATGCACGCGGCCAACGTGGGTGTGGGTGCGGTGGTGAGCTTTGTCGGCTATGTACGCGATTTCAACGATGGCCTCGATGTGGCGGGGATGTTCCTTGAACACTACCCCGGCATGACCGAAAAAGCCCTGGCCAAGATCGCCGTCGAAGCTGAGCAGCGCTGGCCGCTGCTCAAGCTCGAAGTGCTGCACCGCATCGGCGCCCTGGAGCCCGGCGAACCCATCGTGTTCGTCGCGGCCGCCAGTGCCCACCGCCAGGCGGCGTTTGATGCCTGTGCGTTTGTGATGGACTACCTCAAGACCCGGGCGCCGTTCTGGAAGAAGGAGAACACCAGTGAGGGGGCGCGGTGGGTTGAGGGGCGGGAGAGTGATCATGCTGCGGCGGGTCGCTGGAAAGCCTGATTGTTTATCATTGGGTGGCGCTTGCAAGAACACGCAGTCATGGCTGTGGTTTATAGTTATAAAGGTTCATTAAGTTATTTCTATTTCAGCTAATTAACTGTCAATTTTAACAGTTACTTTCTCTTTTTTCCTGGTCTCTAATCTCCCTAAGTGTTCGATATCTAAGTTCGTGGAATTTCAGATCGAATTTGGTTTCGAGAAAGTTCGCGCTACGGCGATGGATGCGGTTTTTGGAGAACGAGATGATCAGGCAATCACATAATATGCGGCTTGTGCATTTTAAGGTCAGGTTTGCTGATGGCACTGACTATACGGATGCACTTTATGCCAATGGGTATCATCAAGTTGAAGTTGTAGTTGAGGTTTTAAAGCAGGTTTTTGGGAAAAAAGGTGTCTGGAGTCAAGCCTCCTTAACCGATAGTGAGCGAGCGAGTGTAAAAATCGTACCTGTTTCTATCGCGGATAATGCCAGCGTAGGCAGCGGGTGGAGTTGCGATACGCAGAAGAACGAATATGATCCAGGACTCTGGAATCGTACTGGGGAAGAACTCGGCGAGAGTCTGCCAAACAATACGGTTGTTGACGCGGGGGTAGAGATTGTCAGGCGTTATATGCGCCTTGAGGAAAATGTCTCTCTCAAGGCTGTACAGTTCATGGCGACTATTGTGTTGGACGGAGAGACGGTTACTAACAGCTATTCCGAATATCCGACTGATTTTAAGTCGTCGGTATTTATCAAGCCCACGGTGCCCCCAGTATTGCTTTCTACAGAGCTTGATTTGATTGTTGATTATGATGCTTTAAATATTACAGGGCTTCTTGATATTGATATGTACTATTGGGAAGGTGTTAATGGTTTGTGGTTTGTTCATAATTATGGGTTGAATGAGTCAGTGGAGGTGCCAAATGAAGGGACCTCCTTTCAGACGTCTTATGGACTTTCGGGTAATTATAAAGGAGGGGTTTTCTCTGGGGCTGCGAGCAGTACTTTACGGTTGAGTATGGTTCACCAGTATCTTCCAGTTGTAAATCCAGGTGAGGATCCAGTGATTCATCGGATAAGTAATCGTGTCATGTGCGCGGTTAAACTTACTACACAGATTCCGGACCTTCCGCATGAGGTTTTGAATAGCAAGTGGCGGTTGCGGGATAACTATGGGAATCTTCATGTATTTAAAATAGTTCCCTATGAAAGTGGCAATCGTCTGACGGTGGAGCCCGTTAAGTTAGCAAGGCGACCTCAGCACTTCCACATCGTCCTTGCTAATGGTCAGGATTCTACTGACGCGCTGTATGCCAATGGCCGGCATCAGTGCAAAGTTCTTATTGAAGTCACTATGGTGCAGGAAGGGATTAATGGTAATTGGGAGAGCACGCTCCTGCGGGAGGATGAAAAAGCCAGTGTAGCGGTCACATTATATTCTCCAAATGTGAATCAGCCTCTACCGGGGGGGTGGTCCTGCGATACCGTGAAAAATATATATGATACCGGACTTTGGATTCGAGAGATACAAGACGCAGAGGGGGGCGGAATTGGGGAGAACACTACGCAACAAAAGAGTGGGGCGCTGGATACTATAGAGATAGTTGAGCGATTTATGCGTTTGGAAACCGGCGCTTCAATGGAGAGTCGGAGGCTTATGGCTAAGATAATTATAGATGGTAAAGTTTATACCACGAATTTTAACGAAGGGGATTCAAAGTTTAATGCTTGGGTGAATATCTCGCCTCGGCAGCCTTATCGAGTGAGAGTTCGTGATCTTATACTTACTGTGGATCACGCTTATTGGAACCACAATACGAAGACCGATATTGATGTTTGGTATTGGTTGCCCCCGCCTGGGGTGAGGTTTATCTCCCAAATGGGGTTAGACGCACCCATGTGGGTCCCTTGGGAGGGGCGTTACTTTCAGACGTCTTTTGTTAATGGGGCCGGTGGAGTTGATAGAAAAGGCGGAGTTGTAGTGGGCCACGATAAGCCTGGGTCAAGCCCCTCTCTTGATGAGATACATGAAAACTTGTCAGATAATTATCATATTCTGAGATTTAATCGAGTAAATACGATTATGCGTGCGTTATGGGTTTCCATTGAACTCCCCATGTTTGAAGGGGAGGGCAACACACCTTGGCGACTAGTCGATAATTATGGCTGCATGCATGTATATACTATGCGTGGAAGTAGGCAAAATATTGAGTTGTTGGATTATGAGAGCTGATTAGATTTGTGCGTCTCGTCTTCAGAACAGGTGCTTACCATGAATGTCTATTCCAACGCATTTAATTTTTCCTCGTACTTGAACGGTTCCGTCGATCCACGAACAGGTCAGTATGGTGCCCAAATCAATTTGGCTCAATTATCTCCTGAGGGGCCTCTCGAGGTCAGTCGCAGTATTGTTTTGTTATTTTCAATGTTTGAGCCTGGCCGTGTACCTTATGGGTTGGGGTGGCGCCTGAGTAATACGGAATTTGACCTTTCCAGTGCGCAACTCACGTTGATTAGCGGCGAGCGATTTAAGACGCAAGGTATGCCTTCTGTTGGCGGAACGATGGTTTTCAAGGATCGAAAACTTAAAGATCTAGTGGTAAGGCGAACGAATGAAACCACGCTGCATGTGATTTATCGGGATGGCACGATTGAAGTTTTGGAGCGTACCAGTAGTACGCTCCCTTATCGAATTACTTCCATAAGATTTGAAAATGGTGAGGTCTTCAGATTCGGCTATGCCCCAGGTGGTTCTCTTGAGCGTATCCTCAATCACAAACAGGAAGAGTTGCTGCTACTGACCTACGCGAGTGGGCGCCTGCAAACGGCTGATAGACGTGTCGAGGGGGGGCGTTATGCGCGTACGCGATTTACACAGATCAATGATCGCCTTACAGGTGTCACTGTGCCTTACGATCGTAGTGGTGCGCCGGGGGTTGCTGCCTATACGTTTGTATACAGGACGCCGTTTCGTAATGGCTTAGTTGCGATTGAGCGGGTGCAAACGCCGATGGGCGGAACTGAGCAGATCAACTATACCGAAAACGGTCATCAATATGGCAACAACCAATTCATCCCCCGTGTGTCCAGTTGGACGCAGACTCCAGGTGCCAATCAACCTCCAATGATCCGGACTTATGATTACAGTCCAGGGCAGAACTTCACGGGGTTCCCTTATGCGGGTGGTTTCAAAGAGGGTGAGGACAACCTGTATCTGATTAGCGGCGCCTATGACTATTGGACTGAGGAGAAAAGCATTGACGCGGCCAATAACAATACGGTCTTGAGCGTCACTCGTACCACCTACAATAAGTTTCACCTGTTGACCGAAAAGCAGGTCCTACGCGAGGGAACGCGCAGTAAAGTAAATATCACCTATAACACGCTCCCCGGTCTATTTCCCAGCCAGCCCGCGAACTTCCAACTGCCCAAAACCGTTACCAATCGCTATGAACTCGTAGCTGGTGGCACCTCGAGGGAAGAGATCCAGCAGATCGAAACCGATGATTATGGCAACGAACTCAGCCGCACCGAACCCTCTGGCATTCGCACCGAATACAGTTATTACCCGATTGCCGGCGAAAGCGGCAAATGCCCGGCGGACCCCCACAAATTGTTCCAGCGCTACCTCAAACAAGAGCGACTCGTACCTGTAGGAGGCACGCCTACCGCGCGACTCACGGAATATACCCATACGCGCGTCCCCCAGACGGGCAGTAGTTATTTTGTGCTACAGCAATCGAGCAGCCAGGCTGGTGTGCTAGTGATGCAGCAGACTTACTACGAAACCCCTGTGGCGCTGGCTGGCCGGTTGAAGAGCAGCACCAGTACGGTCGGCGGGCAGCTGTTGACCAGTGATTTCAGTTACGTCATTGAAGGCGATAACCTGATCGAAACCCGACGGTTGAAAGGGCGCGAAGAACAAGGAAATCAATGGCTTGAGGCAAAACGCACGCTTTCGATGGTCAGTCGACGCCTGTTGTCGTTAACGCGAGATGGCGGCAGCACGATGGGCCTGGCGTACGACGTCAATGGCCGGCTGACCGCAGAAACCGTAGCTCTTGGAGCGCCGCAGAAAGCGACGCGGCAATACGCTTACCATTTTGCCGAAGAGAATAAGCGTGCCCATCTGATTACCGCGGACGCGCAAGGTAACAAGACGATTACCTACTACGACGGTGCCGGACGCCAGGTGTCCGAAGCACAATTGATCGGCTCGAGCCAGGAGCGAGTCGCCTGCACTTGGCGTTATGACGCGCTTGGGCAAACTGTGGAAGTGGTCAAGAGCGACTACGTGACCAACGGGCAACGCTCGTTGCGCAGCGTCCACTCCTACAGTAAGTGGGGCAACGCCAGCCGCGTCACCCACGCCGACGGCCGTGTTGTCATCAACGAGTATGACCCGCGGCTCAATCTTACGGAGGAGGGCGTGGTTGGAGGTGAACGGCTGTTGACCTATTTCAATACGCATAACCAACCAATGAAGGTGGAGCGCCTGGATGCCAACAATAATAAAGTGGAGCTGGCGTCGTATACCTACGATGGCTTGGGGCGCTGCGTGACGGCAGTGGATGTCAATAAAACGTCCACTGAGCTGACCTATGACGTGTTCGACCGGGTGCTGACGACCCTTCAAAAACCAATAGATGGCACTCCTCATCGGCTGCGTAAAACGGATTACGCCCCCGGCACCAGCAGTGAATTGGCCAGTGCTTTTACGGTCGACAATAAACGGCTGGGGGCCCGTACCTACGATAGCCTCGGCAGAATGACCAGCCAGACGCGTGGGGCATCGGGGCAGGCCACGACCTGGGAGTACAAGGCCGGAGAGATGGAACCGTTCACCATGGTTTCCTCCCGTGGGGTTCGCCAGACCCTGGCTTATGACACAGAGTTGGATGTGCCGACTCGGATTGAGATGTCGGGCCATCCGGCGAGCACCTACCGGCATGACCCGGTTACCGGTGCGATGACACGTTCCGAGACCAATGGCTTGATCCATGAGTTCGTTATGGATGCCAACGGCCGTCCTGAAAAGGATATCCAAACCGCCAACGGCAACGTCCTGACCTCGCAGTATGGCTATTCCCCTGGCGGGCGCCTGCTGCAGCAAACTTCCGCCGACGGCCAGTCCAGCCAGCTTGAGTACGATGTGTTCGGGCGGTTCTCCAAGATGACCACTGGCGCCATAGTCATTGAGCAAACCTACGATACATTGGGCCGGCCGCATGTCCTGAGCACCGCCTATGAAAGCACGCGAGTCGTTACCAAGCTGTCCTATGACTCGCTGGGTCGGGAAGCCGAGCGCCGCTTCGAGCAGAACGGTGCGCTGTTCCAGGTCATGACCAGCACGTATCACCTCAACAGTATGTTGGCGACACGGGAACTCAAGGACGCCGGCTCACGCCTGGTGATCGGCGAAACCTTCACCTACGATGCCTTTCTGCGGCTCAAGACCTATCGCTGCACGGGGCCCGAACACCCCAAGGATCATCTGGGGCGTGGCATTGTCGGGCAGGATTTCAGCTTTGACAGCCTCAATAACATTACTCGGGTTGTCACGACGTTTGCCGACAGCACGCAAGACACCTGCGAGCGTTATTTTACCGGTGCCGATCCCACTCAACTGACCCGGCTGACCCACACACGCCCGGCGCAGGATGTCACCCTGACGTATGACGCGGCGGGCAACTTGCAGGCACACCCGGCGGGCCAGGCCTATACCTACAATGGTTTTGAGCAGTTGACCACAGTGCAGGCCGGTCCCCTCAAGTACAGCTACCAATACGATGCCGAGGCCCGTCAGGTACTGGCGTCCCGGGGCAGTGAGCCGCCGGTGATGCTGGCATACGCCGGCGACCGGCTGGAGACTCTGGTTGAAGGCAATAAAAAGATCCGCTACGCCGACGGCGGGGATGAGGTGATGGCACGCAGCGGGGGCGTCGACGGGCTGCAACTGCATATGAACGATGCCAGCGGTAGCGTGCGCGGCGTATCGGCCCCAGGCCAGGCCCATGTGCGGCGACACTACACGCCCTACGGCGATACGAAAATCCCGCTGGATGACGGCAAGGTCCGTAGCATGGCTGATCTGCAACTGCCGGCGTTGAATGGTCAACGGCTGGATGCGGCGATCAACCTCTACTTTCTCGGCAACGGTCAACGGGTCTACGATCCTCACCTGATGATGTTCTTGCAGCCTGATCCGCTGAGCCCTTTTGACGAGGGGGGGATCAACAGCTATGCCTACTGTGCTGGTAATCCGGTCAACCTAATGGACCCCAGCGGGTTGTTGCCGAACTGGTTGAAGTGGGTATTGACCGGAGTTGCGCTGGTGTTGTCGATAGTGACGGTAGGTTTTGCGGCTCCCGGATTTGTTACCGCGGTAGCGGCATATGCGGCGGCAGCTGGAACGGCGGCGGCATCTGCGGCGGGGATGGTTGTTGCTTCCAAGGCGGCGCTGCTGGGGGCTGCATCGTTGGGGGT
>NZ_MSAJ01000016.1:0-39028 GCF_044510355.1 Pseudomonas sp. DD1
GGGTTGGGGACATGGGGTTCTCGCTGCGGGAACACGGTCTGGAAAACAACGACTATCCAATGTGGGAGCGGGCTTGCTCGCGAATGCGGTGGGTCAGCCAAAGCATCTGGTGACTGATCCATTGCATTCGCGAGCAAGCCCGCTCCCACATTTTGTCCTGCGGTGTTACTAAAGACTGATTACAGGTCGCCGTAGCCCAGGGAGCGCAGTGCACGCTCATCATCGGACCAGCCACCCTTAACCTTCACCCACAGGTTAAGCATGATCTTGGAATCGAACAGCAATTCCATGTCCTTGCGCGCCTCGGTGCCGATGCGCTTGATGCGCTCGCCCTTGTCGCCAATGATGATTTTCTTCTGGCCGTCACGTTCGACGAGGATCAGCGCATGGATATGCAGGGTCTTGCCCTGCTGCTTGAACTCTTCGATTTCCACGGTGATCTGGTACGGCAGCTCGGCGCCCATCTGGCGCATGATTTTTTCGCGTACCAGTTCAGCGGCGAGGAAGCGGCTGCTGCGGTCGGTAATCTGGTCTTCCGGGAAGAAGTGCTCGTTCTCCGGCAGGTAGCCGGCGATCACCCGCTCCAGGGCTTCGAGGTTGTGCCCGTGCTGGGCCGAGATCGGCATAATCTGGGCGTTCGGCAGTTGTTCCTGCAACCAGCTCAGGTGCGGCATCAGCTCGGCTTTGTCTTCGATGCGGTCGGTCTTGTTCAGCGCGACGATCAAAGGGCCGGTGACGTACTGCACACGCTCGAGGACCATCTGGTCTTCATCGGTCCACTTGGTGCGGTCAACCACGAAGATCACCACGTCGACGTCTTTCAACGCCGCCGAAGCGGTCTTGTTCATGTAGCGGTTCAGGGCTTTCTCGCCACCTTTGTGCATGCCTGGGGTATCGACATAGACCGCTTGCACGTTGCCTTCGGTCTTGATGCCTAGCATGTTGTGGCGGGTGGTCTGCGGCTTGCGCGAGGTGATCGCCAGCTTCTGCCCGAGGATGTGGTTGAGCAGCGTGGACTTGCCCACGTTGGGACGGCCGACGATGGCAACATAGCCACAGCGTGTTGCGGTTGAATCAGTCATGGCCATTCTCCACGCCCAGGGCAATCAGTGCTGCAGCGGCCGCTACCTGTTCGGCAATACGACGGCTCACACCCTGACCTCGGCTTTTTTCGTTCAATAAGGTGACTTCGCATTCGACGAAGAACACACGGCAATGCGGCTCACCCTGGATATCCACCACTTCGTAGCGTGGCAGTTCGCAGCCGCGCGACTGCAAAAATTCCTGCAGGCGGGTCTTGGGATCCTTGTTGGTATCCACCAGGGTCAGGCTGTCGATTTCCGACGCCAGCCAGGCCATGACCCGCTCCTTGGCCACTTCCATCCCGGCATCGAGATAGATCGCGCCGATCAGGGCTTCCAGGGCATCGGCCAGGATCGACTCGCGACGGAAACCGCCGCTTTTCAACTCGCCGGACCCCAGGCGCAGGTACTCGCCCAGGTCAAAACCACGGGCCAGTACGGCCAGGGTCTCGCCTTTCACCAGGCGCGCGCGCAGGCGCGACAGCTGGCCTTCACGGGCCAGAGGGAAGCGGTTGAACAAGGCTTCGCCAGCGGCGAAGTTGAGAATGGCATCACCGAGGAATTCCAGGCGTTCATTGTTGCGCCCGGCAAAACTGCGATGTGTGAGGGCAAGGACCATCAATTCCTGGTCCTTGAAGGTGTAGCCGAGCTGACGCTCAAGACGACTCAAAGAAACGCTCACGGTTTACCTACTTTCAGTACGTGGCGGCAAAGGCCATCGACGATTAACGCTGTGTTCAAATTCAAATCCTGGCAATGCTGCGTATCGCTCGAGGCCGGACCAATGTCCAAGCCCCAGAAAAGCATTCGGCGCTGTGTTCACAGCGCCGCATGGATTACTTGATCAGCCCCACCCGCGAGAAGTTCGGCAGGTGGCTGAGTTTGGGTTCGGGCCAGCTCATCCAGACCGCGAAGGCCTTGCCGACGATATTCTGGTCCGGAACCATGCCCAGCAGCTCCTTGGGAATACTTGGATCATCCCAGTAGCGGCTGTCGTTGGAGTTGTCGCGGTTGTCGCCCATCATGAAGTAGTGCCCGGCAGGCACGGTCCACTGGTTGTCGGGCGGCGAACGGTAGCGGCTCATTTCCTTGCGGATCTGGTGCTCTACCGCCCCGAGTTTTTCCTCGTACAGCTCGGCGCTGCCCAGGGTATTCGGCTCGGCACCGATGAGTTTCTCAGCCACCGACTCGCCATTGACGAACAGGCGTTTGTCGCTGGTGTAGCGAATCACGTCACCCGGCAGGCCGACCACACGCTTGATGTAGTTGACGTTCGGGTCGCTTGGGTAGCGGAACACCATCACATCGCCGCGCTGCGGATCACCCACCTCGATGATTTTCTTGTCGATCACCGGCAAGCGGATCCCGTAGGAAAACTTGTTCACCAGGATAAAGTCGCCCACATCCAGGGTTGGCTTCATCGAACCCGAAGGAATCTGGAACGGCTCTACCAGAAACGAGCGCAGCACCAGCACGATGAACAACACCGGGAAGAACGACTTGCCGTATTCAACCAGCAGGGGCTCTTTGTTCAGCTTCTCGATCACCACGCCATCGGGCTGGCTGACGCTGCCCTGATAGGACGCGATGGCCGCCCGGCGACGCGGGGCGAAGAACAGCAGATCGAGCAGCGCCAGGAAGCCACAGACGGCAACGGCGATGACCAGCAACAGCGGGAAATTTAGTGACATAGGACCTAACTATCCAACCTGAGCACCGCAAGGAAGGCTTCTTGTGGAATTTCCACGTTACCCACTTGCTTCATGCGTTTTTTACCGGCCTTTTGCTTCTCAAGCAGCTTGCGCTTACGGCTGACGTCGCCGCCATAGCATTTGGCCAGTACGTTCTTTCTGAGAGCCTTGACGGAGGTCCGCGCAATGATCTGCCCGCCAATGGCGGCCTGGATCGCAACGTCGAACATCTGGCGCGGAATCAGTTCCTTCATCTTCTCGGTCAACTGGCGACCTTTGTAGTGCGCATTATCCTTGTGCACGATCAGCGCCAGGGCATCGACCTTGTCGCCGTTGATCAGCACATCGAGCTTCACCAGATTGGCCGATTGATAACGGTCGAAATGGTAATCCAGCGAAGCATAGCCGCGACTGGTGGATTTGAGACGGTCAAAGAAGTCCAGGACCACTTCGTTCATCGGCAAATCGTAGGTCACTTGGACCTGGGTACCGAGGAACAGCATGTCGTGCTGCACGCCACGCTTTTCGATACACAGGGTAATGACGTTGCCCAGGTGTTCCTGCGGCACAAGAATATTGGCGCGCACGATCGGTTCGCGCATGTCTTCGATCGACGACAGATCCGGCAGCTTGGACGGGTTGTCGACGTAAATCGTTTCACCGGTTTTCAGCGCCAGCTCAAAAATAACGGTTGGCGCGGTGGTGATCAGGTCCAGGTCGTACTCGCGCTCCAGGCGCTCCTGGATGATTTCCATGTGCAGCATGCCCAGGAACCCGCAGCGGAAGCCGAAGCCCAGGGCGTCGGAGCTTTCCGGGGTGTACTGCAACGACGAGTCGTTGAGGGTCAGCTTTTGCAGGGCTTCGCGGAAATCCTCGAAGTCATCGGAGCTGACCGGGAACAGGCCGGCGTAGACCTGGGGCTGGATGCGCTTGAAGCCTGGCAGCACGTCGACATCAGGCGTCGAGCTCAAGGTCAGGGTGTCACCGACCGGCGCACCGTGGATGTCCTTGATACCGGCGATGATGAAGCCTACTTCACCGGCTTTCAGATCAGTGGTAGCGGTGTGCTTGGGGTTGAATACACCGACGCTGTCCACCAGGTGGATCTTGCCGGTGGACTTGACCAGAATCTTGTCGCCCTTCTTCACCCGGCCATGGCGCACGCGTACCAGGGACACAACGCCCAGGTAGTTGTCGAACCAGGAGTCGATGATCAACGCTTGCAGCGGATCTTCGTAGTTACCGGTTGGCGCAGGAATGGTCTTGACCAGGCGCTCGAGCACTTCGTCGACACCCAGGCCGGTCTTGGCGCTGCACTCGACAGCGTCGGTGGCGTCAATGCCGATGATTTTTTCGATTTCTTCCTTCACACGGTCCGGATCGGCCTGTGGCAGGTCGATCTTGTTCAGCACCGGCATGACTTCCAGGCCCTGCTCGATCGCGGTGTAGCAGTTGGCCACGGACTGGGCTTCAACGCCCTGCCCCGCGTCCACTACCAACAGCGCGCCTTCGCAGGCGGCCAGGGAACGGCTGACTTCGTAGGTGAAGTCGACGTGGCCCGGGGTGTCAATGAAGTTCAGCTGGTACTTGATACCGTCTTTGGCGGTGTAGTACAGGGTAACGCTGTGGGCCTTGATGGTGATCCCGCGCTCGCGTTCGAGGTCCATGGAGTCCAGGACCTGGGCTTCCATTTCACGCTCGGCAAGGCCGCCGCACATCTGGATGAATCGATCGGCCAGCGTCGACTTACCATGGTCAATGTGGGCGATGATGGAGAAATTGCGGATATGACTCAAATCACTCACGGATCAACACTCAAAAAGGCTGCAGGCAGATTGCCCGCTGAAAAATAGCCGGGAATTGTACCTGATGCTCAGGCCAGACGTCATCTTTGACGACCAATAACAAAAATGCCCCGTTCTTGCGAATGGGGCATTTTTTGTTCAACAACCGCGGATCAACCGGCCCGCCGCAGCAGCCAGAACCCGGCCAGGGCACAGATACCGGTCGGCACCAGCACCGCAAACAGCGGCGAGAAGCCGAATACCAGGCTCGACGGCCCCAGCAGGTCCTGGGCAATGCGGAAGGTGAAACCGACCAATACCCCGGTAAATACCCGCTGGCCCAGGGTTACCGAGCGCAACGGGCCGAAAATAAACGAAATCGCCATCAGCACCAGGGCAGCCGTCACCACCGGCTGCAACACCTTGACCCAAAATGCCAGCCAGTAGCGGCCGTTGTTCAGGCCCTGGTCCTTGAGGTAGTGGATGTAGCTCCACAAACCGGAGATCGGCAGGCTTTCCGGGATCATCACCACGGTATTGAGCAGTTCCGGCTTGAGGGCGATGTCCCAGGTCTGTGTCGGCTCGTTGATCACCTCGGTGCTGGCCTCGGTGCCTTTGCCGGGGTTGCGGAAATGGGTGGTGGTGACATCGCTCAGCACCCACTGGTTGTCATTGAACTGTGCCCGTTTGGCAAAGCTCGACGACAGCATGTGGCGCTCTTCATCAAAGCGATAGCGGGTCACCCCCACCAGCAGGCCACCGGGTTGCACGGCGTTGATGTGGATAAATTCATCGCCCTGGCGGTGCCACAGGCCCCGCTTGGAGCTCTGCGCATCGCCCGAGCCCTGGGCCAGCGCACGGTTGGCCTGGGCGGTGGTTTCCGCCGGTGGCGCCACGTATTCGCCGATCAGCACGCTGGCGGCCATCAGCAGCAGCATGGGTTTCATCACCGCCCAGACGATACGGGCAATGGACACCCCGGCGGCGCGCATGATGGTCAGCTCGCTGTTGCTGGCCAGGCTGCCCAGGCCGATCAGGCAGCCGATCAGTGCGGCCATCGGCATCATGTCGTAGAGCCGGCGCGGGGCGGTCAGCGCCACATAGCTCAGTACGTCAGTGACCGTGTAGGTATCGGTGACGTTGCCCACTTCATCAATGAAGGCAAACAACGACGCCAGGCCGAGGATGATGCCCAATACCGCCAGGATGGCGACCAGTACGCTGCTACCGATGTAGCGATCCAACTTACCCACGAGCCATCTCCTTCATGCCGCGACGGCTCTGCATTTTCAAACGAATCGGTTCCCAATACAGCAGGCCCAGGCCAATCACCAGGAAGATGCCGTGGACCCACCACAGCCCCAGGGTCGGCGACAGCTTGCCCTTCTCCAGGGAGCCACGGGCGGAAATCAGGATGGTCAGGTAGGCCATGTACAGCAGGATCGCCGGCAGCAGCTTGAGGAAGCGGCCCTGGCGCGGGTTAACCCGGGACAGCGGCACCGCCATCAAGGTGACGATAAACACCAGCAGTGGCAGGGAAATACGCCATTGCAGCTCGGCAATCGAACGCAGTTCCTTGCTGCCGATCAGGGCTGAGGTCGGGATGGCATCGCGGTCAGTGACCTCGTTGCTCACATCCGGCCGGGCCAGCATGACCCCGTAGGTCTCGTACTTGATGGCGCGGTAGTCGGCCTGGCCGGGGCTGCCGTCGTAGCGATAGCCGTTTTCCAGGATCAGGTAGCGGCTGCCGTCCGGACGCACTTCCTGGCGCCCACTATCGGCCACCAGTACGGAAATGCCTCGGTCCTTCTTGTCCTGGCCCAGGCGCTTCTCGGAGATGAACACACCGCCGAGGTTGGCCCGATCGTCGGTCATGCGCTCGGTGTAGGTTACGCGGGTGCCGTCGTTGAGCGCCTGGAAGCGCCCCGGTTCGAGGGTGTCGAACTCGGTCATCGCGTCCTGTTTGTTGAGCACCAGCTGAAATTGCATGGCGCCCTGGGGCGCCAGGCTCAGGCTCAGCCAGGCCACCACCAGCGCTACGCCGGTGGCCGGAACCATGGTCATGGCCAGCAGACGCTGCTGGCTCATGCCGGTGGCCGACAGCACGGTCATCTCGCTTTCGAGGTAGAGCCGGCCATAGGCCAGCAGGATCCCGAGAAACAGGCCCAGGGGCAGGATCAGCTGCAAGAAGCCAGGCAGGCGGAACCCCATGATCAGGAACAACGAGCCCGGATCCAGGGCACCCGAGGCGGCCTGGGCCAGGTATTTGACGAAACGACCACTCATGATGATGACCAGCAGTACCGCACTCACGGCACTCAGGGTCAGCAGAACTTCGCGGGACAGATAACGGAAGACGATCAAACCAGACACTCCAGGGTTGTCAGGCTAAGGCGGCCAAACAAGCAAGCATATCAAGTCGCCCCGTTGACACGGGCCGGCGAAAAAGATGGCGCATTATCCTGTGATTGTCCGCGCCTGTCACGGAGCTTGCTCACACCCATGCACAAAGCTGGCGTCAAGGGTTGTCAGGCTCGGGCGACGCGGTACAAACTGCGGGCTTTGTCGCGGCCGTCTACAGGCGGCCCAGCCCACAGGCCGGAGTACAGACTCCAGGCTCTTTGACCTTATATAAGGGACCCGAACATGGAATTGGTTGTAAAAAGCGTTAGCCCCGAAACGTTGAAGACCGCCACCCTCGTGGTCGCCATCGGCGAAGGCCGCAAGCTCGGCGCGGCCGCCAAACAAGTCGATGAACTGAGCGGTGGCGCCATCAGCGCGGTGCTCAAGCGTGGCGACCTGGCCGGCAAAGTCGGGCAAAGCCTGCTGTTGCAAGGCCTGCCGAACCTCAAAGCCGACCGCGTGTTACTGGTGGGTGTGGGCAAGGATGCCGAACTGGGCGACCGCCCGTTCCGCAAGATCATCAGCGCCATCCTCAACACCCTCAAGGGCCTGGGCGGCAGCGATGCGGCACTGGCGCTGGACGAAATCGTGGTCAAGGGCCGCGACAGCTACGGCAAGACCCGCCTGTTGGCCGAAACCCTGCTGGACGGTGGTTACACGTTCGAACAGTTCAAGAGCCAGAAAGCCGAACCCCGCGCCCTGAAGAAAATCACCCTGCTGACCATCAAGGCCGCCCAGGCTGAAGTACAGCGCGCCACCACCCACGCCCAGGCCATCGCTGCGGGCATGGCGTTCACCCGCGACCTGGGCAATATGCCACCAAACATCTGCCACCCGACCTACCTCGGTGAACAGGCCAAGGCCTTGGGCAAAGAATTCAAGGGCCTGAAAGTCGAAGTCCTCGACGAGAAGAAGATCAAAGAACTGGGCATGGGCTCGTTCTATGCCGTGGGCCAGGGCAGCGACCAGCCGCCCCGCCTGATCGTCATGCAATACAACGGCGGCAAGAAGGCCGACAAACCGTTCGCCCTGGTCGGTAAAGGCATCACCTTCGACACCGGCGGCATCAGCCTCAAGCCGGGTGCCGGCATGGACGAGATGAAGTACGACATGGGCGGCGCCGCCAGTGTGTTCGGTACCCTGCGCGCCGTGCTGGAGCTCAAGCTGCCGATCAACCTGGTGTGCATCCTGGCCTGTGCCGAAAACATGCCGAGCGGCGGTGCTGCCCGCCCAGGCGATATCGTGACCACCATGAGCGGCCAGACCGTGGAAATCCTCAACACCGACGCCGAAGGCCGCCTGGTGCTGTGCGATGCCCTGACCTACGCCGAGCGCTTCAAGCCCCAGGCAGTGATTGATATCGCCACCCTGACCGGCGCCTGCATCGTCGCCCTCGGTTCCCACACCTCGGGCCTGCTGGGCAACAACGACGAGTTGGTCGAGCAATTGCTCAGCGCCGGCAAGGCGGCCGACGACCGCGCCTGGCAGTTGCCCCTGTTCGATGAGTACCAGGAGCAACTGGACAGCCCGTTCGCCGACATCGCCAACATTGGCGGGCCAAAGGCCGGCACCATCACGGCGGCGTGCTTCCTGTCGCGTTTTGCCAAGAACTTCAACTGGGCCCACCTGGATATCGCCGGCACCGCCTGGACCAGCGGTGGCAAGGACAAAGGCGCTACCGGCCGTCCGGTGCCGTTGCTGACCCAGTACCTGCTGGATCGCGCCAAAGCCTAAACGCAACTCTGTAGGAGCCGATTTACAGGCTCCTACAGGTTTTTGCGTGCCTGCCTGGAAATGTAATGACCCAAGTCGACTTCTATATATTGCCCAGCGCCGATCCGTCGGCTCGCCTGGACTTTGCCTGCAAACTCACGGAAAAGGCCTGGCGCATGGGCCACCGCATCTACCTGCACTGCAGCGATGCCGCCCAGCGCGACGACCTCGATGCCCGCCTGTGGCGCTTCAAGGGCGAGAGCTTTGTGCCCCACGGCCCCGCAGAATCGGAGCCGGACAGCCAGGTGGTGCTGGGTGTGGGCGACAGTTGTGGCGATCACCATGACCTGCTGGTCAACCTGGACCTGAAAGTGCCAGCCTTCGCCAAGGGGTTTGCCCGGGTCGCGGAAGTGGTGGTGGAAGATCCGGCTATTCGTCAGGCCGCGCGTGAGAGTTTCCGTTTCTACCGCGAACAGGGCTATTCTCTGCAAGATCACCGATTACAGCGACTCTGAGCACATGATGGACACTTCAAACCCGCTAAAACCGTCTGACCACCTGCTGGACGACCTCGAGTCGATCCGCCAGTTGCTGGGTGATGACAACCTGCAACCGCCGCTGCTGACCGATACTGTCGCAGAAGAGGTACAGATCCCCCTGCTGTTCGATACGGTCGGCGCCAAGCCAGCCGCCGCCGCGCCGGTCGAGCCGCCCGTCGTCCAGGCAGCACCCGCCGCCGAAAAAGCCCCCGATGCCCTGTTGTTGCACCTGGACAACGAACTGCGCGCCGCTGCGCAATTGATCATGCAGGACGTGATCGACGACTTTGCCCCGCATATCGAAACCGAGATCAAGCGCCGGATGGATGCGCGGATGGAGCGGTTGCTCAGCCAGTACCAGTCCTAAGCCACATAGATATCCCCTGTAGGAACGGGTTTGCCCGCGTAGGCGGTGGATCAGTCGATTTGTCGATGACTGACACACCGCTATCGCGGGCAAGCCCGTTCCCACATTTGACCCGCGCCAGCCTTAGCCCCTCTCTTCGTCTCGCCCTCTCCCCTATCCCTCGTTATACTTGCCGGCTTTCCTGAATAAATGCCAACTAGGGTCCCGCCGCGCATGGATAAGACCTACCAGCCGCACGCTATTGAAACTTCCTGGTACCAGACCTGGGAGTCCGAGAACTATTTCGCTCCGCAAGGTGCGGGCGAGTCCTACACCATCATGATTCCGCCGCCGAACGTCACTGGCAGCCTGCACATGGGCCATGGCTTCAACAATGCGATCATGGATGCGTTGATCCGTTTCCGCCGTATGCAGGGCCGCAACACCCTGTGGCAGCCAGGCACCGACCACGCGGGTATCGCCACCCAGATGCTGGTGGAGCGCCAACTGGAAGCCACTGGCCAAAACCGTCACGACCTGGGGCGCGAGAAGTTCCTGGAGAAGATCTGGGAATGGAAAGACCATTCCGGCGGCAATATCAGCCGTCAGATCCGTCGTCTCGGCTCGTCGGTGGATTGGAGCCGCGAGCGCTTCACCATGGACGATGGCCTGTCGGAATCGGTCAAGGAAGCCTTCGTGCGCCTGCATGAAGATGGCCTGATCTACCGTGGCAAGCGCCTGGTCAACTGGGACACCAAGCTGCACACAGCGATTTCCGACCTTGAAGTGGAAAACCACGACGAGAAGGGTTTCCTGTGGAACCTCAAATACCCGCTGGCCGACGGCGCCAAGACCGCCGAAGGCAACGACTACCTGATCGTCGCTACCACCCGTCCGGAAACCATGCTCGGCGACGCTGCCGTAGCGGTTAACCCGAACGACGAGCGTTACCAGGCACTGATCGGCAAGTTCGTCGAGCTGCCGCTGGTAGGCCGCCGCATCCCGATCATCGCGGACGACTACTGCGACCCTGAATTCGGCACCGGCTGCGTGAAAATCACCCCGGCCCACGATTTCAATGACTATGAAGTCGGCAAGCGCCATAACCTGCCGCTGCTGAATATCTTCGATAAGAACGCTGCCGTACTGCCCGCCTGCCAGGTGTTCAACCTCGACGGCACGCTGAACGACAGCATCGACGGCAGGATCCCGGCTGAGTTCGCCGGTCTCGACCGTTTCGAAGCACGTAAGCAGATCGTTGCCGCATTCGATGCCGCCGGCCTCTTGGTCAGCGTGGACGACCACGCCCTGAAAGTGCCAAAAGGCGACCGCTCCGGCACCGTGATCGAGCCGTGGCTGACCGACCAGTGGTATGTGTCGACCAAACCGTTGGCCGAGCCGGCGATTGCTGCCGTGGAAGATGGCCGTATCCAGTTCGTGCCCAAACAGTACGAAAACATGTACTTCTCGTGGATGCGTGACATCCAGGATTGGTGCATCAGCCGTCAATTGTGGTGGGGCCACCGCATTCCGGCCTGGTACGACGAGTCTGGCAAAGTCTATGTCGGCCGCGATGAAGCCGAAGTGCGCGCCAAGCACAACCTCGGCCCGGACGTGGCGCTGCAGCAGGACAACGACGTACTGGACACCTGGTTCAGTGCCGGCCTGTGGACCTTCTCGACCCTGGGCTGGCCGCAGCAGACCGAGTTCCTGAAAAAGTTCCACTCCACCGACGTGCTGGTGACCGGCTTCGATATCATTTTCTTCTGGGTTGCCCGGATGATCATGCTCACCATGCACTTGGTGAAGAATGAAGACGGCACCCCGCAGGTACCGTTCAAGACCGTATACGTACACGGCCTGGTACGTGATGGCCAGGGCCAGAAGATGTCCAAGTCCAAGGGCAACGTCCTGGACCCGCTGGATATCATCGACGGTATCGACCTGGAAACCCTGGTGCAGAAACGCACTTCGGGCATGATGCAGCCAAAACTGGCGAAAAAGATCGAGAAGCAGACCCGCGACGAGTTCGCCGACGGTATCGCCAGCTACGGCACCGATGCCCTGCGCTTCACCTTCTGCTCGCTGGCATCCACCGGTCGCGACATCAAGTTCGACATGGGTCGCGTCGAAGGCTATCGCAACTTCTGCAACAAGATCTGGAACGCAGCGCGCTACGTGCTGGACAAGGGCGAAGACTGCGGCCAGAACGGCGAAGCCTATGAGCTGTCCCTGGCTGATCGCTGGATCATCTCGCAGCTGCAGCGCACCGAAGCCGAAGTGACCCGCCAACTCGACCAGTTCCGTTTCGACCTGGCCGCCCAGGCCTTGTACGAGTTCATCTGGAACCAGTATTGCGACTGGTACCTGGAACTCTCCAAGCCGGTGCTGTGGGACGAGAACGCGCCGGTCGAGCGCCAGCGCGGTACCCGTCGCACCCTGGTGCGCGTGCTGGAAGTGGCATTGCGCCTGGCGCATCCGTTCATGCCGTTCATCACCGAAGAAATCTGGCAGCGCCTGGCGCCGCTGGCCGGTATCGAAGGCAAGACCATCATGCTGCAACCTTGGCCAGTGGCCAATGAAGCACGCATCGACGAGGCTGCCGAAAGCGATATCGAATGGCTCAAGACCCTGATGCTCGGCACGCGCAATATCCGCGCCGAGATGAACATCGGCCCCGGCAAGCCTTTGGCGGTGTTCGTGAAGAACGCCAGTGCCGAGGACCAGCGCCGTCTCACCGAGAATGACGCCCTGCTCAAGAAGCTGGCGAAGCTGGAGTCGATCACCGTATTGGCTGACGGCGCCGAAGCACCGCTGTCTGCCACCGCACTGGTCGGCGAGATGGAAGTGCTGGTGCCAATGGCCGGCCTGATCGACAAAGGTGCCGAGCTGGCGCGCCTGGACAAGGAAATCCTGCGCCTGCAGGGCGAAGTGCAGCGCGTGGGCGGCAAGCTGTCCAATGCAGCCTTCGTGGACAAGGCCCCGGCCGAAGTCATCGACAAGGAACGCGCCAAGCTGGCCGAGGCCGAACAGGCGTTGGGCAAGCTGGCGGAGCAACATGCGCGGATTTCCAGCCTGTAAGAGGCAACCCGCGTAAAAAAAGAGACCTTCGGGTCTCTTTTTTTTGGCCCTGGAAAACACCCCGCTTCCCACATTTGCCCGGGGCGGGCTCAGGATGTGTGACAATGGCCGCCACTTTGAGCCAACACCAGAATCATCATGACCGCCCCCAGCACACCCAAACCGCCCCGCAAGAAGCCGAAAACCGCCGCCACAGCCAAGCCCGTGGTGCCACGCAAAGAGGCCACTCTGCATCCGCGCAACCGCCACCAGGGCCGTTACGACTTCCCGGCGCTGATCAAGACCACGCCGGAACTGGCCCAGTACGTGATCCTCAACCCCTACGGCAAGGAAAGCATCGACTTCGCCAGCCCGGACGCGGTGCGGGTGTTCAACCGGGCGCTGCTCAAGGCGTTCTATGGCGTGCAGCACTGGGATATCCCGGCTGACTACCTGTGCCCACCGGTGCCAGGGCGTGCCGACTACGTGCACTTCCTCGCCGACCTGCTGGCCAGTGTCAACGACGGCAAGATCCCCCGGGGCTCGATCGTCAAGGTGCTGGATATCGGCATGGGCGCCAACTGCGTCTACCCGCTGATCGGCTACATGGATTACCGCTGGAATTTCCTCGGCTCCGAGATTGACCCTACCGCCGTGGCGGCCGCCAAGGCCATCGTGCAGTCCAACGACCTGAGCAAGGTCATCCAACTGCGCCTGCAAACCAACCCGAAACATATTCTGCTGGGGCTGCTGGAGCCGGGTGAGCGTTTTGACCTGACCATGTGCAACCCGCCGTTCCATGCCTCCATGGACGAAGCGACCAAAGGCAGCGAGCGGAAGTGGCGCGCCCTGGGCAAGGCCGACCCCAAGCGCAAGTTGCCGGTACTGAACTTCGGCGGCCAGTCGGCAGAGCTATGGTGTGAGGGCGGCGAAGCGCGGTTTGTCACGCAATTGATCGCCGAAAGCGCGCATTTCGCCCATAAAGTGCTGTGGTTCAGCACCCTGGTGTCAAAAGCCTCCAACCTGCCTGCCATCGAGACCGCGCTGAAAAAAGCCGGTGCCCTGGAAAGCCAGGTAGTGGAGATGTCCCAGGGCCAGAAACAGAGCCGTTTTGTGGCCTGGACCTTCCAGACCAAGAACGAGCAGCAGATCTGGCGCCAGCGCTGGGTGCGCTAGAGGTAAATCGCAGGCAACAAAAAACCGTGCCCGGATCGCTCCGGTGCACGGTTTTTTTTTGCTGCGTCTTACTTGTTGATCGAGTCGGTCAGGCCTTTGGCCACAACCAGCTTGATCACTTTCTTCGCAGCGATTTCGATGGCAGCGCCAGTCGAAGGGTTACGGCCGGTACGGGCTGGACGCTCGGTCACTTTCAGCTTGCCAACACCTGGCAGAGTGATTTCGCCGCCGTTGTCCAGCTGGTCACCAACGATCTGAGCCAGTTGCTCCAGTACGGCACGTACTTGAACCTTGGTGGTATCAGTGGATTCGGCGATATCAGCGATCAGTTGGTCTTTAGTCAAAGCCATTGTGGTGTTCCTTCCCTATCAAATTCATTTGGATTGCAGAGTGCAGTGTCAGCCATCGAGCCCGACCGTCATGGCCTGGCACCCCTGGCCATAACCGCGAGAGATCGGGGTTATAGATGCCTGAAACGGGGTTTGGTTCGACCTGACAAATGCTGAATGCACGCTTAACGCCGATACATCGCGTAAGACCGGGCAAAACTAGCACAGAGACGGGGAAATATCCGCTTCTACCTACCCATTTGGTCAGCTTTATCGCTCTAAACCGTGAAAAAAAGGCATATGACCCGTCAGAGGCCTCCCGAAACCGCTTCAAACGACGCCGCGACCAACGGGTGCGGTACACTGGCGACTTTTTCCGGGAGGCCAACCGCTCCCGCTCAACCAGCCGAGAAGCCCATGCCGATCCGTCATTGCATCGTCCACCTGATCGACAAAAAACCCGACGGCACGCCCGCAGTTCTCCACGCCCGTGACTCCGAATTGGCCGAGTCCGCCGCCATCGAGAACATGCTCGCCGACCTCAACGAGAGCTATAACGCCAAACAAGGCAAGGCCTGGGGTTTCTTCCATGCCGAGTCCGGCGCGCACCCGTTCAGTGGCTGGTTGAAGGAATACTTCGAAGGCGGCAAGGATTTCACCGCCTTCAGCCGGATTGCCGTGGAGCATCTGCAAAAACTGATGGAGGAGTCCAACCTCTCCGTCGGCGGCCACGTGTTGTTTGCCCACTATCAACAGGGCATGACCGACTACCTGGCCATCGCCCTGCTGCACCACAGCGAAGGCGTGGCGGTGACCGACGAGCTGGACGTGACGCCCTCGCGCCACCTGGACCTGGGCCAGTTGCACCTGGCGGCACGCATCAACGTGTCCGAATGGCAGAACAACAAGCAGTCCAAACAGTACATCTCGTTTATCAAGGGCAAGAACGGCAAGAAGGTCTCGGAGTACTTCCGCGACTTTATCGGCTGCCAGGAAGGTGTCGACGGCCCGGGCGAGACCCGCACCCTGCTCAAGGCCTTCAGTGACTTCGTCGAAAGCGAAGACCTGCCGGACGAGTCCGCCCGCGAGAAAACCAAGACCCTGGTGGATTACGCCAGCAGCCAGGCCAAGCTCGGCGAGCCGATGGGCCTGGAAGAACTGTCGGGCCTGATTGATGAAGATCGGCCAAAGGCCTTCTACGACCATATCCGCAACAAGGATTACGGCCTGTCGCCGGAAATCCCGGCGGATAAACGCACCCTCAACCAGTTCCGCCGCTTCACCGGGCGCGCCGAGGGCCTGTCGATCAGCTTTGAAGCGCACCTGCTGGGCGACAAGATCGAGTATGACGAAGCCGCCGGCACCCTGATCATCAAGGGCTTGCCGACCCAACTGACCGACCAGCTTAAGCGCCGTAACTGATGCTCGGCGGGGTACTGAAGAAAGTCCTGCTGGTGTTGCTGGTGGTGGTGGCGATCCAGAACTGGGGCAAGATCGAGCGACTGTTCAATCCGTCGCAGGTCGTCCCGGAGCAGGTACGCGCCACTGCCCGGGTCACGCTGTACAGCACCGAGTGGTGCGGGTACTGCAAGCAGACCCAGCGGTTCCTCGATCAGAAGGGTATCCCCTACAAGACCGTGGACATCGAGAAGGATGCCCAGGGACGCAAGGCTTATGAGGCCCTGGGAGGCGGCGGGATTCCATTTGTGGACGTGAATGGCACGCAGATCCGCGACTACAACCCGGATGCCATCCTGTCCGCCCTGAACCTGTAGGCGCGAGCAAGCCCTAATACCGACCCGTTAAGCGAACGCAATGCTCAACGCAGCGAAGACCAAATGTGGGAGCGGGCTTGCTCGCGAAGACGTCGGCCTAGCAAACATTGATGTTGACTGACCAGCAAGCCCGCTCCCACAGGGGATCTACGCCTGACTGAACGGCATTCGAGCAAACCCGCGCCTACGGCCGTTTGATTAACGGATTAAGAAGCCCAGGCGCGGAAAGTGCACATGCACGGTGCCGCCACGCTCATCCTCGCGGCGCAGGATCAACTCTTCGCGACCGGCAAACACCAACTCCCCCGCCACCGGGTCGACGCCATAGTCGGTCGCGGCGATGGTCACTTGCTGGCCGACCTTGAACCCGTTGGGATCTTCAAACACTTCATCCGGCAACGCCGCAGGCGCGCTATCGCGGGCGATTTCCAGGGCCTGCCCGGCATTCATCTCGCTGGCGGTGCCATGCCCGAAGCCCAGCACCCGAGCAAGCCAGGCGCTGGCAGCCGGATAGTTATCCACAAGCGGCGAGGTCACTGATGAGCCTTTGAGGAACCACAACGGATGGGCCATGGCGAAGTCGGCAATCGACGGTTCGCCAAACAGGAAATCCCCTGACTGACGCTGCAACTGTTGCTCAAGCCGCACAATGATTGCCGGCCACTGGTGCCGCGCCACCTCCAGCGGCATGCGGGCGGCGCTACCGTCGCCGAACATCTTGCTACGGTCGGCGACCAGCACCTGCAGCAACTGCGGTGGCACCTTGGCAAATTTAACGGCCAGGGATTCGGGTTGGAACACCAGGGCCACGGCATGGGAAAACACCACTGAATCGGCCCAGGCGGCAAAACTTTGGCTGAGCAGTTCCTGGCCTTCGGGAAACAGCGGCGGCGTGGCCTTTTCCTGTTCCAGGCGGCGGGCGATCAGCGCGGTGTCGCAATAAATATCCGCGCCCACCTGCAGCACCGGGGTTTTGCGGTAACCGCCGGTCAGGGCCGTCAGGTCCGGCTTGGGCATCACCGGGGGAATGATCACCGAATGCCAGGACAGCCCTTTGAAGCCCAGGAGCAGGCGGGCTTTTTCCGCGAAAGGGGATTGGGGGTAGTGGTGCAGGATCAACTCAGACATGCCGGACTCCGCCAGATGAAGGAGCGGCCAGATTATCGCGCAAAACCCCGGCGGCCTAGCCATTGGCCTGATGGGAACTGATCAGTCAGATTGATAAGCCCGGGCCAGACACTCCTTGGCGCTTTTCTTGAGCTTCTTTATCAGGCGTTCCTGGCGCAGGGCTTCGCCCTTGCTCGCGCAAGCCTCGGTGTACACCAGCGCCACCGCCGGGCTGGACAGAAAAAACCGCGCGCCCTTGCCGCTCTGGTGCATCGTAAAGCGGCGCAGCGGATCGTTGCTGATCCCGCAATAGAGCGCGCCATTGGCCGCCCGGACCAGGTAGACAAACCAGGGTTTGGGCGCGACAGGTTCAGGTGGGCTGTTCACAAAAGGTTCTGGCAAACGAAAAGAGCGCCAATCTTATCAACGACTGGCCTGGAACGCCTTCAACCCTTTCAACGCCTGGCCGCGCACCGCGTTGCGCACCAGCGGCGTCCAGCCCAGCAGCAGGCCCTTGGCGCCCAGGGCCTGACGCGACCAGCGCCACAGGTCGAAATGGTCGTGGTGCTCGCAGATCTTGCCGTCGCGAAACACAAAGCGCGCCTGGATATCGTTGACCACCGTGCGGCCGGTCTGGCTGAACAGGTAGGTCGCCACCCAGTGAGCACTGCCTTTGTTGTCGTCACTGTGTACCTGGTCGAAGGTCAGGGAAAAGTCCTTGGCCCGGGTGGTGAGCATGCGCCACATGTCGCCGGCATCGCGCCCGCGCAATTCGCCGAACGCCGGGTCGCTGAACAGCACATCCTCGGTGTAGCAGGCACTCATGGCCTCGGCATCCAGGCGCTGGAAGGCGCCATAGAATTCGTTGATCAGGGCGTTATGGGCGTCGCTCATGGGCAGCATCCGGCAAAGGGTTGAAAGTCACTTACGATAGTGTGCATGGGCCTGCAACACCATCGGCATTGATCTGCGGAATACCTAGGGCACCATCCCGCAGCTGCGAGCATAGGCGAACAGATCCACGTCGGTGGAAATACACAGGCGGTTCATGGCCGTGCTTTTCTGTTTGCTGATGGTGGAAATGCTGCGATTGACCCGCGCGGCGATCTGACTGACCGTCATGCCACTGGCGAGCATGCGCACCACTTCGCGCTCCTTGCCGGACAACTGCGGCTGTTGCGACTGGTCGCCCGTACCCGCCTCCACCAACTGCACCCGCAGGCATTCGCTGACAAAGGTCTGGCCGGCGTGCACGGTCTTGATAGCCAGGGGCAACTCCTTGGCCGAGGCACTTTTGGCGACGATCGCCTGTGCGCCGTGGGCAAAGGAGGCGCGCAAGGTGGCGACGTTGGCAAACATGGTCACCAGAATCACCGGCAACCTCGGGTACTGGCGGTGCAACAGGCTCAGCAGGCCATAGCCGTCAGCCTGCTGGCCGCCCGGCATAGCGAAGTCGGTCACCAGTACGTCGCAGGGCGTGGTTTCCAGCAACCGCAGCAGTTTATCGGGGCCATCGGCCTCCCCCACGACTTTGCACCGGCCATTCGCCTCGATTACCACTCTCTGCCCGATACGCACAATGGGATGATCGTCAGCAATAATTACGCGAAGCATAAATACCCACGGATGATGGCAACTTGAATCCGCGCAAAATACCTGCGCCGGTCCCCTTCAACAACTGCCTGAGCTCCCGGTTTTTTCATCACGATCAATGTTTGGTAGCCAGCTCGGCAACACCTACAAAATAAAAAGAAAACGCCTACACCAAAAACTTTCAACACAGACTTCCATTTACCTACAAATCGACAAAGGCATCACAGCGAGCCCAAGTAAGTGAGGTAGGTATGCAAGTCAGCCTGGAACGCTTCCAACTGCGGCGCGCTCAATGCTATGCCCTGGGCATGGACGCGCTCGATCAGGCGCATGCCTCGCAACTCCAGGTCCGCCACCCCGAGGAAGGCCAGGCTCCCCACCAGGCGATGCAAGCGCTCGGCGGTCAACGGCGCATTCAGAGTCCGGCGCGCATGAGCCAGGCCGACACTGTCCTCGCGGGCTTCGCAAAGCAGGCTGGCGAGCATCTGGTCCACTACAAGAGCATCGCCAAAGGTTTCAATCAGGCCGGCACGGGTCGGCCAGAGTGCCGAAACGGGCACCGGCGCCTGCACATCGGCCGGGCCTGGCAGCCACAATGCCAATACGCTACGCAATTGCTCGAGGGACAACGGCTTGAGCAACCAGGCATCCATGCCTGCATCGCGGCAACGCTGGGGGTCGTCATGCACCAGGTTACCGGTCAAGGCAATGATCGGTACCCGCCTCTGGGCGTTAGCGTGTTCACGCAGACGGATTGCACGGCTCATGGTGTAGCCGTCCATATGCGGCATCTGACAATCACTGATCACCAGATCGAATCGTCGTTCGGTAAGGGCTGCCAGCCCGTGCTGCCCGTCGCCGACCAATTGATGGCCCAGCCCGAGCTGTTTGAGGAACCACCCCATTAAGATGCGGTAGGCGGAGTGGTCTTCCACCACCAGTACCTTGAGGTGCTGCCAGTGCACAGGCGGTGTAGGCGAAGGTGTCGGTTCACGGGAAAGCACTGCGTTGGAAAATACGCCAGTCTCCATGGTCACCTCATGATTGCGATGGGTCCTGCAACGCCCAGCGCTCGTAGTAGGCCGGCAACGCTGACGCAACAGCCAGGGGACGTGCGAACACTTCACACGACTGCTATCGCACTACAAAAGTAGCCTTATGAAGGCGGTCATGACGATGCAAAAACTACGAAAAAACCAACTTTCCTACAAAACAAATTAACTTATTCCGACACGCTCCAAACTGATTTCCCTCTCCCGCCGATTGTCGTAATAGTTGTATTTCCCCTGCCCAGTCTCCCCGCTAAATTGCGCCTACCCCGAGAAGAGGGAGCTCAGGCGCCGCCCCGCAGCAGCCCTGAAACCCATAAGCAAAGCCGCCTTGTAAGCCACCCTTCACAAAGGGCAGGTATTGCCGTGTGCGCCTTATCAGCCGAACCTGCACTGGAACAACCTGAACATGAACAAGTCGTTAAACCTGGTGGGCACCGCCCTGTTGCTCGCCAGTGCCTCGTCGGCCTTTGCCGCCAGCACCGTGGACCTTACGGTCAAAGGGCTTATCACCCCAAGCGCCTGCACCCTCACCGTGCCGGGCGCTATCGACTTCGGGAAAATCTCGGCCAAAGACCTGAACCCGGACACACAAACACGAATTGAAGACAAGACCCTGCAACTGACTGTGAATTGCGAGGCCATGACGCTGTTTGCGATCAACCCTGTCGATAATCGGGCAGGTACATCGCACGGCACCAATGCCTCAGGCTATGGCCTGGGGCTGATCAATGGCACGGAAAAACTCGGGATGTATGTAGTGATCGTGCGTAACCCCGTCGCCGACATCCCATCGCAAATGCTGCAATTTCGCGATGGCACATGGCGCATGCAGTGGGACGACGACTATGTCGCGCCCAACCGGTTGATTGCATTCGGCAGCTTTGTCCCTGATGTCGGTTACTTGCCGCACCCCCTCGAAACCGCATCCGTGGAGATCGTGCTCAATACCTGGATTGCCCCGGCAAACACGCTGACCCTGACCGATGAGGTGGCGCTGGACGGTTCGGCAACCCTGGAAGTGAAGTACCTCTAAACCGGTCGACGCTGCTTGGACCACTCCAGATAAAGGGCCCTATGTCTATGAACGCTTTTGCCTCCAGACTCCTACTGACATTGCTGTTCACACCGGCGGCATTCGCCGCCAGCACCACCGACCTCGCCGTCAAAGGCACCATTACGCCCAGCGCCTGCGCACCGTTGATCTCAGGCGACGGCACCATCGACTTCGGGAAAATGTCGGCCAAGGACCTCAACGCCGACCAGCACACCAAACTGCCCAATCAATCCATGCTACTGAGCGTGCGCTGTGAAGCACCGACGCTTTTCACCCTGAACACTGTCGACAACCGTGCCGGCTCCTCGGCCAACCACGACAACTGGCATGGCCTGGGCATGACGCCCGAGGGCGAGAAACTGGGAGGGTCCGCCTTTCATCTCTACACCCCGATAGCTGACGGTGCCCCGGTACGGACCATTACCTCGCGAGACGGCGGCGTGACGTGGGAACTGACCAATATGCTCAACCACACCCTGGTGACGGCAGTTGCGAGGGGCAATGACCTGGTACCTATCGCCGTCCGCGCCTTGGACGCGGAGATCCGCCTGTACACCCACATTGCGCCTGCCGATGGCCTGACCCTGACCGACGAAGTCCCCGTCGATGGGCACGCCACGGTCCAGGTCAACTATCTGTAACGCCACACACAGCCCCAATCGAAAGGAACTCGCTCCCATGAAACCCGTGTTCACCGCCATCGCCACCAGCCTGCTGCTGCTTGGCTCTGCCACCAGTTACGCGGCCTCCACCGTCGACCTGACCGTCAAGGGTCTGATCGTCCCCAGCGCCTGTACGCCTAACATGGACCATGGCGGAATCGTCGACCATGGCAAGATTTCCGCGAAAGACTTGCATGCAGACAGCCCCACACAAATCGGCACCCACGTCCTGATCCTGGGGGTCACGTGCGATGCCCCGATTCAATTTGCCCTGCACGCCATCGACAACCGCGCCGGCTCGTCCCCCACTGCGGCCCAGTTCGGCCTGGGCTTGATCAACGGCACGCAAAAACTGGGCTGGTTCGGGTTGACGCTGCGCAACGCGGTCGCCGACGGAATACCGATGCAGCCGATTGCATCCGCAGACGGCGGCAATACCTGGTACAGCGAAAAGTTCTGGAATCCAGGTTTGTACATGGCCGCAGCCACCATGGATGACGCCACCCAACCGGCCTCCATCCAGGAGCTGGTGGCGGAACTGGTGGTGGAAACCAGCATTGCCCGTACCGACGGCCTGGACCTGAGCAACGAGGTCACCCTCGATGGTTCCGCCACCCTTGAAGTCAAGTACCTGTAACCCTTGGACGCCCATGCCTGGCTGAGACTTGCGGGCATGGGTATTTCTTTCGTATCGGCCGTGTCTACTTCGGCCAGTGGCGCCCACCGATGAACACCTACCCTCGCCTTCTGGCGATCTGGCTTTTGCTGACGAATGGCGCAGCGGCCTTCGCCGCGTCTTCTGTCGATATCACGGTAACGGGGCGGCTGACGCCGGATGCCTGCCACGTGACGCTGTCAGAGGACGGCACGGTTAATCATGGGAAAATTCCCGCCCACACCCTCAACGCCAACGAGTTCACCGTACTACCGGGCCAGTTGCTGGAACTGAAGGTGCAATGCACCAGGCCGATGTTGTTTGCCCTGGTGGGGCTCGATAACCGCGCGCAATCCTCACTGGCCCCTGGGTTCTTCTATGGCTTGGGCCGAAACATCCACGTCCCGGCCGAGCGCCTGGGGTCCATCGCCCTGTCCTACCGCAACCCCCAGGGCGACTCACAGCCCATGCAGGTCCTGGCCTCCACCGACAGTGGCGAAACCTGGCGCCCGGAACCCAATGCGTACCCCAAATCCTATGTCGGCTTTGCCCTGCCCGGAGATCGCCAGCCGGACTTCATCGGCCAGTTGACGACTCAATTGCGCATCGACACGTCGATCAACTTCACCCAGTACCTGACCCTGAATCAGGAGGTGCCGCTCGATGGTTCCATCGTGCTGGACCTGCGTTACCTCTGACCTCTTCACGCTGCTCCAATGGAAGACCCCGGCATGACCACAACCTTACTCAAAACAGCAACCTGCTGGCTTGCCCTGTCGCTGCTGCTTGGCGCACAGGCCCAGGCCGACGGCATGGTGCCGGACACCTCCGTGGTGATTATTTACGAAGCCGAGGGTGAGGCCGCCGTTTCAGTGACCAACACCGACGGCCAGCTCGCTTTGTTGCACGTCACCCTGGAAGACATTCCCGAAGACACCGACCCCCTGCTGGTAGTCACGCCGCCACTGTCACGGGTGGAGCCGGACAAGTCGCAATTGGTCCGTTTCATCCTGCAAAGCCAACAACCGCTGCGTACCCAGCGGCTCAAACGGGCGATCTTCGAAGGCATGCCCCAGGGCCGTTCCGCGGCCAAAGCCGGGCACGCACAGGTCGGCGTGACGGTGCGCCAGAACCTGCCGGTGATCATCCACCCCAAGGGCCTGGCCCTCAATCGCACGCCCTGGACCAGCCTGACCTGGTCGCAACAGGGCAGTACCTTGCACGTGCGCAACGACAGCCCGTATGTGGTGCGCCTGGCCCAGGACCTGCGCCTGCTGCCCGGTGACGGCAAAGCCATGCTGCCTCGCACCTACGTGTTGCCCGGGGAGACCCTGAGTGTGCAGGCCAGCGGCGGCCCCGCCACTAAAGTGCGACTGCAACCGGCCACCGTCTACGGCTTTGCGGCTGCCGCCTACGAAGCCCCGATCATCTGACGAGCGACAAGAGGTTCCCGCCCCGCCACAGACGCCCTTCAATCGAGTGCCTTTCGTGAAAACAATATTGAGCTCCCGTGACGGCGAAGCAGTGCCCGACACCCCCGCTCGCCTTGCCTTCCCCGCGATGCTGCTGGCCTGTGCCTTATTGCCGGGCAAAGCCTGGGCCGAAGCACGGCCCGGCTTCGACGCCACCACCCTGCACCAGCGCGGCATTGACCCACAGTTGGCCAACCTGCTGCTGGACGCCCCGCGCTTTGCCGCCGGCAGGCAGGCGGTGAGCCTGCGGGTCAACGGCCAGCCTCGTGGGCGCCTGGAGGTGGGTTTTGATCAACAGGGCGTACTGTGTTTTGACCGATCCTTGCTGGACGCCGCCAACCTGACGATCCCCGGCGACGAAGGGCCCTGCCATGATTTTCTCGCGCAGTACCCACAAAGCCTGGTGGAGCCGGACCCCGCCAGCCTCAGCGTGTCCCTGGTGGTGCCGACCGATGCATTGCGCCCGGTGCAACAGGACGTCTCGGGCTATGAAACCGGCGGCGTCGCCGGCTTGCTCAATTACGATCTCACAGGGTTCTATAACCGCTTCGGCGACGGCAACAGCCGGTTTGGCTCGGCCAATACCGAGGTGGGTTTCAACGCCGGCGACTGGATCGTGCGCAGCCGCCAAGTACAGACCTGGCAGGATGGGCTGTCGCGCAGCACCCATCTGGAGGCCTATGCCCAGCGCACTTTTGCCAGCCATCAAGCCGTGCTGCAAGCCGGGCAGATCAGCCTCTACAACCCGGTGTTATCCGGTGCGCAGATCACCGGGGTCCAGGTCCTGACCGAACAGGCTCTACTGGAACAGGGGCAAAGCGCGACCATCGACGGTATTGCCAACAGCCCGGCGCAAGTCGAGGTGCGGCAGAACGGCGCGTTGATTCACTCCACGGTGGTGCCCGCCGGACCGTTCTCCCTGACGGACGTACGGCGCCTGAACTCGCGTTCGGACGTCGAAGTCACGGTCAAGGAAAGCAGCGGCGGCGAGCGACGCTTCACCGTCCCCGCCGCCATGCTCGGCCTCGGGTTGCCAGCACCGGGGTACTCGGTGGCGGTGGGCCGTGTGCGCAATATCGGCGATGCCCAGGGCGACGATCCGTGGGTCGCCAGCGCGGGCTGGACCGGTGCCGTGCACTCGCAACTGTCCCTGGGCAGCGGCGTGCTGGTGTCCAGTGAATACCGGGCTGCGGGGCTGAGCCTGGGTTGGCTGCCGTGGCTGGACAGTCAGATCCAGCTGTCCACACAGCTCGCCGATACCCAGGCGCGGGACAAGGTCCGTGGCCTGCAAACCGACCTGTCCTGGGCCCAGCGCCTGAATGATCAATGGTCGTTCAGCGTGGCCAATTCCTGGAGGACACCGGGCTATCGGGAACTGGAAGAAGCCACCTACGCGCCCGACACCACCCAGCAACCGCGCTCCCGTTATCGCGATCAACAAAGCGCCACGCTGGGCTGGTCCCACCCGTGGCTGGGGGCTTTCAGTGCCGGGGTTTCGCGCTCGAGCAGCGCTGACAGCGAGAGCAGCAGTCGCGGCCTGGCGTCCTGGGGCACCAGCGTCGGCGGGGTGTCATTGTCGGCCAGTGCCGAGTGGCAGATGGGCGGGCGCCAGCAGCAGGACAACGCGGTGTACCTGAACGTCAGCCTGCCTCTGGGCGAGAGCCGCCGCGTGCGGGCCTGGGTCCGCAACTCGGGTGGCGAACATCGCACGGGGCTGGGGCTGAACGAACAGATCGACGATCAATTGAGTTACCGCGTCAGCGCCGAACACGACACCCGCGACCAGCAGGTCGAAACCACCCTCGGCCTCTCGGCCCTGCCCCGCTACAGCCAACTCGATTTCAGCTACAGCCGCGCCGATGCCGAGCGTTCGAGCTATCAGGGCAGCGCCCGGGGGGGCGTGGTGCTGCATGGTGGCGGTGTCACGTTGTCGCCGTATGCGGTGCGCGACACCTTTGCCGTGGTGGCGCTGGGCGACATGGGCGGTATCAAGCTGAGCACGCCCAGCGGCCCGGTGTGGACCGACTGGCAAGGCCAGGCCGTGGTGCCCCAGGTGAGCGCCTATGGCCGCAGCCCGGTAGAAGTGCAGACCCGCTCGCTGCCGCGCAATGCCGATATCAACAATGGCCTGACCATGATCTCGGCCGGGCGCGGCGCCGTGCAACGGGTCGAATTCGGCGTGACCTTGACCCGTCGAGTGTTGCTCACCGCACGCACCGCACAGGGGGCGTTACTGCCCCGTGGCGCCTCTGTCAGTACCGCCAGCGGCGAGTTCGTGACCCTGGTGCAGGACGGTGGCCAGGTGTTCCTGCCCAACGTGCTGGAGCAGTCCGAATTGTGGGTCAGCGCACCAGAGATGGAGCGCTGCCGGCTGCAATTTGAACTGTCGGCCAAGGGCGATCCCCAGGTGTACTTCGAAACCGCGCCAGCGAGCTGCAACGCCTTATGAGGACGATCACCATGCGCCTTTTCCGCGCCCCAAAGCGACTGATGGCGGTCGTGCTTACCGTCGGCCTTGCCGGCAATGCCCTGGCCGATGACGAGTGCCAGTTGACCCTCAGTGAATCCCTGCTGGATTTGGGCCTGATGAGCCGCCTTGCACAAAACGACAGTGCCCCCCAGCGCCTGCTCGGCGAGCGCCGCCTGAGCCTGAACCTGAGTTGTCCGCAACCGGCGGATATGGGTGTGTTCTATCGGGCCCTGGCGGCGAATGCGCAATACCTGCAATTTACCGAACATGGACACTACGCCCTGCAAGTCAGCGATGGCGTGCTGGATGGCCAGGCAGTGGAGCTGGGGTTACTAGAGGGCGCCGGCCAGCCTCCCGCCACCGTCGCCACAGCGTTGAACTGGCGTCCAGGCCATGGGGTGGTGCCGATGGTCCGCGGCACTCCGGTGCAAGGCCAGCACTTTTCCCTGCAAGTAAGCCTCAGTGCCTGGGCCGACGTGGCCGCGACCCACGTGCGCGATGCGACCACCTGGGAAGTGTCGGGCACCTTCGACGCCCCCCAAAGCGGACGCTACCGCGAACTGACCCTGCGCGCCCACTTCGCCCCCGTCGCTTGCACACCGCAGTTATCCAACGGCGGCCTGGTGGATTACGGCACCTTGCTGGCCAAGGACCTGAGCGCCACTGCAGAAACCCCGCTGCCCACCCGTACGTTGCAGTTTTCCGTGAATTGCGATGCCCCCGCACGCTTCGCCCTGGTGATGCACGACAACCGATTCGGCTCGGCCACCGGCGGCACCGATGAGACCGCCTACGGCCTGGGCGTGGATGACAGTCACAACAAAATCGGTCGCTACTATCTGAACATCGACCCGGCGGACTTCAGCGCCGATAACCTGGGCACCCTCTATCGCACCGACTCCACCAGCAACGGCCAGGCCTGGAGCAGCGCCACCGCCCGGCAGATCCCGATCGCCGCCAATAGCCTGATGGGGTTTACCGACAGCATCGGCAGCACCCTGGGGCCGATTGCCGCTCAACACCTGGTCGGCACGGTGCGCATCAAGCCCTACCTGGCCCCCACCCAATCCATGGACCTGCGCAACGTGGTGCGTATCAACGGCTCCGGCACCCTGGAAATCATCTACCTCTGACCTCTGGAACCTTCTTTATGCACAAGCACTGCCTGGCTTTGCCCGCCCTGCTGTTACTGGTCTCGGCGCAACCTGCGCTGGCCGCCTCGACCGTGGACCTGAGCGTCACAGGCCAGGTCACGCCGACAGCCTGTACCCCGCTGCTGTCCAGCGGCGGGCTGATCGACTACGGCAAGATTTCCCAACATGACCTGAACCTCGACAAGGGCACACGCTTGCCGATCAAGCAGTTGCAAGTCAGAATCGGCTGCAATGCCCCAGCGCGCTTTGCCCTGCGCATGCGCGACAATCGCAACGGTTCGGCCACGGTCAACAGCGAGATCTATTACGGGCTGGGGCTCGACAACAGTGGTAATCGCATCGGGCTGTATTCCATGACGTTTGATCCCAGAAAAACGCTGGTCGACAGTACTTCGCTGATCTACGGCACCGAGTCCACCACCGGCGGCCTGGCCTGGCGTACCGCCAACCTCAACACCATCGAGATTGGCGCCAACAGTTACCTGGGGTTCACCGAAACCAAAGACAGTGTCGCCGGACCGTCGGCGATTCAGGTTCTGATCAGCACGGTCAAAGTCGAGGCGGTGATCAATGCCCGGCAGAACCTGGACCTGAGCACCGACACCCCGCTGGATGGCTCGGCAACCCTGGAAGTGCTGTATCTCTAGAGTTTCTCGCTGGTGACCTGCACATACTGCGCACGTCCTGCGCCCAGCCCGGCGACGATTGCACCCAGGCCGATTACCGCGAAAATCCAGCCAATGGCCGTCCAGCCGCCGGTCCAGTCATGCACCAGGCCGACCGCGAACGGGCCAAGGGACGCCAGGGTGTAGCCGATGCCCTGGGCCATGCTCGACAGGTTGGCGGCCACATGGGAATCGCGCGAGCGCAGCACGATCAAGGTCAGCGCCAGGCTGAACGTGCCACCCTGGCCCAGGCCCAACAGAATCGCCCAGCCCCACAGACCGTCCAACGGTGCATACAGGCACCCGAACAGGCCGCCGAGGGTCAGCAGCATCACCACCACAATGGCCAGGCGTTGATCCTTGCCACGGGTGGCCAGCCAGGGTGCGGCCAGGGAGCTGGCCAGTTGCACGATGATCGAGCCGGACAGGGCCAACCCGGCTTCAGTGGCACTCAGGCCACGGCCGATGAGGATCGACGGCAGCCAGCCGAACACGATATAGGCCAGGGACGATTGCAGGCCCATATACAACGTCACCTGCCAGGCCAGCGGGTCGCGCAGCAAGCCCTTGACCCGGTACGCCACCTGGTGGGCGCCGTGTTTCTGCCCGACTTGCGGTAACCAGAACAGCGCCGCCAGCAGTGCCGGCAGCATCCAGAAGCCCAGGCCGATGTTCCAGCTGTCTGCGAAGTAATGACTCAACGGCACCGTGGCCCCTGCTGCCAACGCCGCGCCCAGGCACAGGGCCATGGTGTAGACCCCCGTCATGGCCCCGGCCTGCCTGGCGAAGTCACGCTTGACGATCCCCGGCAACAACACCCCGATAATGCCGATACTGGCCCCGGCCAACAGACTGCCGGCGAACAGCCCGACCTCACCGAACGAGCTGCGCAGAATGATCCCGGCGGCCAGGGTCAATAAAATCCCCAGCACCACACGCTCGGCGCCAAACCGTCGGGCGAGGATCGGCGCCATGGGCGCAAACAGGCCCAGGCACAGCACCGGCAAGGTGGTCAGCAGGCCGGCCTGGGCCGCCGACAACCCCAGGCTGGCGGACACTTCACTGAGCAGCGGTGCCATGCTCGACAACGCCGGGCGCAGGTTCAACGCCACCAGGATCAGGCCCAGTAATAACAGCCACGGACGATGCACCTGCGGCGGACTGTGCTGGACCACCTCGTCGTCGGCCTCGGCGTCGATCAGCAATTCTTCAAGGGCATTTTCTGGGCGGGGCATGGCGTTCTCGGGTTCAAGGTTCATTGATCAACTGCCGGGACAGGGCTTTGGCGCGCTCCGGGGCCTGCTGCTCCACGGCATTGAGCAGTTCGACATGCAGGTCGAACACTGCCTGGCGACGCGGCTTGATATTCAGGGTCTGGCGCAACTGGGCGCCGACGATGCTGGAAAAGTACTGGTACAGCTCGCTCAAGGCCGGGTTGTGGGCCGCGTCCACCAGGCGCTTGTGGAACACCAGGTCGCACTGGATGTAGTGCTCCAGGTCGCCGTGGTAGTGCTCGCCACTGGCCTGCAGCGCTTGGTGCAGGCGTTGCAGATCCTCAGGGGTGCGGCGCAAGGCCGCCAGGCCGACGGCCTCGACCTCAAGAATCTGCCGCGTCTCCTGCGCCTGCTCCAGGGTGCACTGGGACATGGCATTCATCACCCCCAACGGATCGGTCATGGAACGCAGGTAGCTACCGTCTCCCTGGCGAACCTCGATCAGCCCGGAGAACGCCAGCACCCGCATGGCCTCGCGCACGGTATTGCGGCTGATGCCCAGCTCGGCCGACAGCTCCGGCTCGGTGGGCAGGCGCTCGCCAATCGCCCATTTGCCTTGGGTGATGCGCTGGCGCAGTTGGTCCAGGGCCTGGTCGACCAGGGAGCGTTTGATAAGAGGGGCGATGTCCGGCATGGGTTTTGTACTTTCGTCCAATCATAGGATGAATTTTCGTACAGACTATTCGGAGTTGTCTACAGAAGCAACGCACCAGGGTTTTCAGGCGGGCAAAGGAGGCGAATTTTCGATCAGTAAAATTACCCTTCAAGGGTAATTGTTGGCCTCAGGTGTCTTATGGAAAAGTACACACTTCATTACGATTCGGCGGTGATAAAGGCGGATGTCAGGCGGCTTGGAAGGAACGCAAAACCATCAGTGTCCAGGGCATGGAGCGTCGGGTCGACACTCTTTCAGGCTGGGAATGCGAAGCCTGTGGTGACGGCTTTTGGGACCCCGATACCGATAGTGCAGATCACTATGCAGAAGCGGGTGATGAGCTGGTTCTCGCCGCGCGAAAAATGATCGGCGCCGAGATAAAACGCATCCGCCGAAAACGGCACCTTACACAAAAAGAAGCCGTGCAATTGCTGTCCGGGGCGGCCACAACGCGTTCTCTCGGTACGAGCGCGGTGAGTTGATGGCACCCAAACCCTTGGTGCTGTTGATGCGGTTATTGGATCGTCACCCACATTTGCTGGCAGACGCAAAAGCTCTCGCCGAGGGTGCTGATTTGTTCGGTGCCTTCACCTCTACCGTGAACAGCGACACTGAAGTACTCAACGCTTCCTAGCCGCAAAAAAAACCCGGCGCCAGGCCGGGTTGGTCTCAAACATCCATCAATGCAAAATCTGACTCAAGAACAACTTGGTCCGCTCATTCTGCGGGTTGTCGAAGAAGTCATTGGGCGCCGCCTGTTCCACGATCTCGCCCTTGTCCATAAAGATCACGCGGTTGGCCACGGTGCGCGCAAAGCCCATTTCGTGGGTCACGCACAACATGGTCATGCCGTCTTCGGCCAGGCCGATCATGGTGTCCAGCACCTCCTTGACCATCTCCGGGTCGAGGGCCGAGGTCGGCTCGTCGAACAGCATGATTTTCGGCTTCATGCACAGGGCACGGGCAATCGCCACACGCTGTTGCTGGCCGCCCGACAATTGTCCCGGGAACTTGTGGGCCTGCTCCGGGATGCGCACGCGCTCCAGGTAGTGCATGGCGATTTCCTCGGCCTTGCGCTTGGGCATTTTGCGCACCCACATCGGCGCCAGCGTGCAGTTCTGCAGGATGGTCAGGTGCGGGAACAGGTTGAAGTGCTGGAACACCATGCCCACTTCCCGGCGCACGCTTTCGATCTGCTTGAGGTCATTGGTCAGTTCCACGCCATCGACCACGATGCGCCCCTGCTGGTGCTCTTCCAGGCGGTTGAGGCAGCGAATGGTGGTGGATTTGCCCGAACCGGACGGGCCGCACAGCACGATGCGCTCGCCCTGCTTGACGTTGAGGTTGATGTCTTTCAACACATGGAACTGGCCGTACCACTTGTTGACGCCCTGCATCTGGATAATGCCTTCAGGGCTCACCGGCTGTTTGATTGCTTCGCTCATCAAGAAACTCCTAACGCTTGTGGCCAGTGTCGAGCTTGTGTTCCAAATGAATGGAATAGCGCGACATACCAAAACAGAAAATCCAGAACACCAGGGCCGCGAACACATAGCCTTCAGTGGCCATGCCCAGCCATTTCGGGTCGGCGGCGGCTTGCTTGACGCTGTTGAGCAGGTCGAACAAGCCGATGATGATCACCAGGCTGGTGTCCTTGAACAGCGCAATAAACGTGTTGACGATGCCGGGGATCACCAGCTTCAGGGCTTGCGGCAGGATCACCAGGCCCATGCTGCGCCAGTAGCCCAGGCCCATCGCGGCGGCCGCTTCGTACTGCCCCTTGGGAATCGCCTGCAAGCCACCGCGCACCACTTCAGCCACATAGGCCGACTGGAACAGGATCACGCCGATCAGGGCCCGCAGCAGCTTGTCGATGCCCATGCCTTCAGGCAGGAACAGCGGCAGCATCACCGACGACATGAACAGCACGGTAATCAACGGCACGCCGCGCCAGAACTCGATGAAGGTCACACACACCACACGAATCGCCGGCATGTTCGAGCGTCGCCCCAGCGCCAGCACAATCCCCAGGGGCAAGGCCCCGGCGATGCCAACGGTGGCGATGACCAGGGTCAGCATCAGGCCGCCCCATTGGCTGGTGGCGACGTTGGTCAGGCCGAAGATCCCGCCGTGCAGCAGGAAGTAGGCGATGATCGGGTACAGCACCAGAAAGCCCAGGCCATAGACCGCCTTGCGCTGAAACCGCGAGATAAACAGCGGTGCCACGCCAATCACGGCCAGCCACACGGTGAGGTCCACGCGCCAGCGCAGGTCGCCGGGGTAGTAGCCGTACATGAACTGCCCGAAGCGCTGTTGGATAAACACCCAGCAGGCGCCTTCCTTGGTGCAGTCGGCGCGGGTGGTGCCGACCCAGTTGGCGTCGAGGATCGCCCACTGCAGGATCGGTGGCACCACCAGGTACACCAGGTAGAACGCCAGCAAGGTCAGCAGGGTATTGAGCCAACTGGAAAACAGGTTGGCGCGCATCCATGCCATCGGGCCAAAGACTTTGTTCGGCGGCGGCATATCAGGTTTGAAAGTATGGGAAGTCATACGGGTGTCCTCACCGTTCGATCAGCGCAATGCGCTTGTTGTACCCGTTCATCAGCAGGGAAATGCTGATGCTGATTGCCAGGTACACGCTCATGGTGATGGCAATGACCTCGATGGCCTGGCCGGTCTGGTTGAGCACCGTGCCGGCAAACAGCGAAACCATTTCCGGATAGCCGATACCGGCGGCCAGGGACGAGTTTTTCGCCAGGTTCAGGTATTGGCTGGTCAGCGGCGGGATGATCACCCGCAGGGCTTGCGGGATGATGACCTTGCGCAGCGTGGGCCCGGGGCGCAGGCCCAGGGAGCGCGCGGCTTCGGTCTGGCCGTGGCTGACCGACTTGATGCCCGAACGTACGATCTCGGCAATAAACGCTGCTGTGTAAACCGTGAGCGCCAGGGTCAGCGCCAGCAGCTCGGGGATCAGAACCCAGCCGCCGACGAAGTTGAAGCCCTTGAGTTCCGGCATTTGCCAATGCACGGGCGCACCAAACAGCAACGTGCACAACGCCGGGATCACCAGGAACAGCGCCAGGCCTGCCCAGAATTTATGGAACGGTACGCCGGTGGCTTCAAAGCGTTTATTGGCCCAACGGCTCATCAACACAATGGCGATGATCGCCACCACCACGCTGACGACAAACGGCCAGAACCCATCGGCCGCGACGGCCGCCGGCATGTTCAGGCCACGGCTGCTGACAAAGAAGGTGTCGCCGAAGTTATGGCTGTTGCGCGGCCCTGGCATGGTCAGGAACACCGCGAAATACCAGAACAGGATTTGCAGCAGCGGCGGAATATTGCGAAACACCTCCACATACACCGTCGCCAGTTTGCTGATGATCCAGTTCGGTGACAGCCGGGCCACGCCGATGATAAACCCGAGGATGGTGGCCAGGACCACACCGATCACAGTGACCAGCAAGGTGTTGAGCAGACCAATCACAAAGACCCGGGCATAGCTGTCCGATTCGGTGTAGTCGATCAAATGTTGAGCGATGCCGAAACCGGCGCTGCGCTCGAGGAAGTCGAAGCCGGAGGTAATGCCCCGGTGCTGAAGATTGGTTTGCGTGTTGTTGAACAGGTACCAGCCCAACGCGACCACCGCCACGATGGTGATGATCTGGAACAGCCACGCACGCACTTTTGGATCACTGAAGCTGAGCTTCTGTTTTGGTGCGCCGATTTGAGTTTGCATTAAGTGCCCCGCAAAAAATGGAACAGAACATCACCCGGCGGTTGGCCCACCGGGTGATAGAACCATCAGCGATCAGCGCACAGGAGGTGCGTATTGAATGCCACCGTTGTTCCACAGCGCGTTCAGGCCACGGTCGATTTCCAGCGGGGTGCTCTTGCCCAGGTTGCGCTCGAACACTTCACCGTAGTTACCGACCTGCTTGACGATCTGGACCACCCAGTCCTTCTTCACTTTCAAGTCTTTGCCGTATTCGCCGTCAGCGCCCAGCAGACGGGCAACGTCCGGGTTCTTGGTGGCCTTGGCTTCAGCCTCGACGTTTTTCGAGGTGATACCGGCTTCTTCAGCGTTGAGCATGGCGTAGCCCACCCAGCGCACGATGGCCAGCCACTCGTCGTCGCCATTACGCACGACCGGGCCCAGGGGCTCCTTGGAAATGGTTTCCGGGAGGACCACGTAGTCTTTCGGCGCGGCCAGCTTGCTGCGCTGGGCGAACAGTTGCGACTTGTCGGAGGTCAGCACGTCGCAGCGCCCGGACTCCAGGGACTTGGCGCTTTCATCGGAGGTGTCGAAGGTGATCGGGGTGTACTTGAGGTTGTTGCCACGGAAGTAGTCGGAAACGTTCAGCTCGGTGGTGGTACCGGCCTGGATGCAGATGGTTGCACCGTCCAGTTCCTTGGCACTTTTCACGCCCAGCTTGTTGTTGACCAAAAAGCCGATGCCGTCGTAGTAGGTGATGAACCCCGGGAATTTCAGGCCCATGCCCGCATCGCGGGAGCTGGTCATGGTGGTATTGCGCGAGAGGATGTCGACTTCGCCAGACTGCAGCGCGGTGAAACGCTCCTTGGCATTCAATTGGCTGAACTTGACCTTGGTCGCGTCGCCGAACACCGCAGCGGCCACAGCGCGGCAGTAGTCAGCGTCAATCCCGAGGATCTTGCCGCTGGCATCCGGCACCGAGAAACCCGGCAGGCCGTCGCTGACGCCACATTGCACAAACCCTTTCTTCTGCACTGCATCCAGGGTGGCACCGGCCTGGGCCAGACCACTGATCCCCAATACGGTCGCCGCAGTCACGATGGCCAGGGTGGACTTCAATACCTTCATTCAAACCTCCAGTTGCTCTTGTTGTGTCGGAGCTCGAACCTCTGCGCACCCTTATGAGGCGATATCGACCCGTGTTGGCTTTTTTTGGGGTCAAGCAGCAAGAGGCTGTCGCTGTCATTGCAGCGGCTATCCCAGAGGCGGTAGTCACTGATAGTGTTACCGTCCCCGGATAGTTCTGACATCGACCTACACATAGCAAGCGCCGTACCAGAGTGTCAGCTGAGTCGTTTCAGCCCAGGATCAATCGCAAAACAGTCAACCATGCGACATCTTGTTAACTGAGCCGCCTTGCACGAACTGCCTTGTCGCATCTCTTCGGCGCGCACGCACATTTATGGAGCAAACATGACCGACCCCTTGATTCTTCAGCCCGCCAAGCCCGCAGACGCCTGCGTAATCTGGTTGCATGGCCTGGGTGCCGATCGCTACGACTTCTTGCCAGTGGCGGAGGCGTTGCAGGAAAGCTTGCTGTCCACGCGCTTTGTATTGCCCCAGGCACCGACCCGTGCGGTGAGCATCAATGGCGGCTACGAGATGCCAAGCTGGTACGACATATTGGCCATGACCCCGGCACGGGCCATCAGCCGTGAACAGCTGGATGAGTCGGCAAAAATGGTCATTGATTTGATCGACCAACAAAAAGCCAGCGGAATAGACGCCTCGCGCATTTTCCTTGCCGGCTTTTCCCAAGGCGGCGCGGTGGTCCTGCACGCCGCCTTTATGAAATGGCAGGGAGCCTTGGGTGGCGTGCTTGCCCTCTCCACTTATGCACCGACGTTCAGCGATGAACTGGAACTGTCCGCCAGCCAGCAGCGCATTCCGGCCCTGTGCCTGCACGGCCAGTACGATGAAGTGGTGCAGAACGCCATGGGCCGCAGCGCCTATGAGCATTTAAAGCAGCAGGGTGTCACCGTGACATGGCAAGAATACCCAATGGGTCACGAAGTGTTACCCGAAGAGATCCGCGATATCGGTCAATGGCTAAGCCAGCGCCTTGGCTAAAAAACCGCCATTGTGTAGCCGCGTGTCCAACGCACTACGCCGCGCCCGATTCTTGCATTACACTGGCCGGCGTACATTCCTTAACCAATTGATGAGATGACCGTGCTCAAAGCACTCAAGAAGATGTTCGGTAAAAGCGAGGCTGAACCACTCGCCCCTGTTCCCAGCGCCCCGGCCCAAACTTCCGGCAGCCGCAATGACGGTAAACAGCCTGGCCGAACCGCGCCCGTTGCCTCGCCAAAACCAGCGCCTGCCACGCCTGCCGCCCCGGCTCCAGCCGCCCAGCCCGTAGAAGAACCACCGCGCGTAGAAAAACCGCGCCGCGAACGTGCGCCAAAACCGGTGGTAAAGCCGTGGAAACTGGAAGACTTCGTGGTTGAGCCCCAAGAGGGCAAGACCCGCTTTCACGACTTCAAGCTGGCCCCGGAACTGATGCATGCCATCCAGGACCTGGGCTTTCCATACTGCACGCCGATCCAGGCCCAGGTACTAGGCTTCACCCTGGCCGGCAAAGACGCCATTGGCCGCGCCCAGACCGGTACCGGCAAGACCGCAGCGTTCCTGATCTCGATCATTACCCAGCTGCTGCAAACCCCGCCGCCCAAAGAGCGCTACATGGGCGAGCCACGGGCACTGATCATCGCCCCGACCCGGGAGCTGGTGGTGCAGATCGCCAAGGATGCCGCCGACCTGACCAAGTACACCGGCCTCAACGTCATGACGTTTGTGGGCGGCATGGACTTCGACAAACAGCTCAAGCACCTGGAAGCGCGGCACTGCGACATCCTGGTCGCCACCCCGGGCCGTTTGCTGGACTTCAACCAGCGTGGTGACGTGCACCTGGACATGGTTGAAGTGATGGTGCTGGACGAAGCCGACCGGATGCTCGACATGGGGTTTATCCCACAAGTGCGTCAGATCATTCGCCAGACCCCACCGAAAAACGAACGCCAGACCCTGCTGTTCTCCGCGACCTTCACCGAAGACGTGATGAACCTCGCCAAGCAGTGGACCACCGACCCGTCCATCGTCGAGATCGAGGCGCTGAACGTCGCCAGCGAAAACGTCGAACAGCATATCTATGCGGTGGCCGGTGCCGACAAATACAAGCTGCTCTACAACCTGGTCAACGACAACGGTTGGGAGCGGGTCATGGTATTTGCCAACCGCAAGGACGAAGTGCGGCGCATTGAAGAACGCCTGGTTCGCGACGGCGTCAATGCCGCGCAACTGTCCGGCGACGTGCCGCAGCACAAACGCATCAAGACCCTGGAAGGCTTTCGCGAAGGCAAGATCCGCGTGCTGGTGGCCACCGATGTGGCAGGCCGCGGGATTCATATCGACGGCATCAGCCACGTGATCAACTTCACCCTGCCGGAAGTGCCGGACGACTACGTACACCGTATCGGCCGTACCGGGCGTGCAGGCGCTGCCGGTGTGTCGATCAGCTTTGCCGGGGAAGACGACTCGTATCAATTGCCGTCGATCGAAACCTTGCTGGGCCGCAAGATCAGCTGCGAAACGCCGCCGACGCACTTGCTGCGTCCCGTAGAGCGTAAACGCCCTTAAGCTGGAATGCGGTAAAAGATGTGGGAGCGGGATTGCTCGCGAACGCAGTGAATCAGTCAATATGTCCAGAGACTGACACACCGCATTCGCGAGCAAGCCCGCTCCCACATTTGCTTTCAGCGCTTTCACATTCAAGGAGGAACACATGAACCAGGCCGACTACATCATCATCGGCGGCGGTATTGCCGGTGCCTCCGCCGGTTACTGGCTGTCCCGACACGCCCGCGTCATCGTGCTGGAGCGTGAGTCCATGCCGGGCTATCACTCCACTGGCCGCTCGGCCGCGCTGTATATCGCCGCCTACGGTACCCCGCAAGTGCGCGCCTTGACCCTGGGCAGCCGCGACTTCTTCGATCACCCGCCCGCTGGTTTCAGCGAGCATCCGTTGCTCACGCCCCGTGGCGAACTGCTGGTGGACCTGCTGGGCGATCCTGACGAACTGCAGCGCCAATACCTGAGTGCCAAGGCCCTGGTACCCGAGACGCAGCTGCTGAGTGCCGAGGAGGCGCTGCACAGGCTGCCGATCCTGCGCCCGGAAAAAGTCCACGGGGCGATCTACGACCCGACGGTCTGCGACATCGACACCGACGCGCTGTACCAAGGCTATCTACGTGGTATCCGGCGCAATGGCGGAGAAATCCACACCGACAATGAAGTGCAGAAACTGACCCGCGACGGCGAGGGCCAGTGGCACGTGCGCACTTCGCAACAACGCTTCAGCGCCCCGGTGATCCTCAATGCCGCCGGCGCCTGGGCCGACACCATTGGCGAGCTGGCCGGAGCGCGGAAGATCGGCCTGCAACCCAAGCGGCGCAGCGCCTTTATCTTCGCGCCACCCGCCGAGGTGAATAGCCACACCTGGCCGGAACTGGCGGCCCTCGACGGCTCGTTCTACATGAAGCCCGACGCCGGCATGTTCCTCGGCTCACCGGCCAATGCCGACCCGGTGGCGCCCCACGACGTGCAACCCGAAGAGCTGGACATTGCCACGGGCATCTATCACATCGAACAAGCCACCACCCTGAGCATCCGCCGCCCGACCCGCACCTGGGCAGGGTTGCGCAGCTTTGTCAGCGATGGCGACCTGGTGTGCGGGTTCGATCCACAGGTCGAGGGTTTATTCTGGGTCGCGGCCCAGGGCGGTTATGGCATCCAGACCTCACCGGCGATGGGCCAGGCCAGTGCGGCATTGGTTCGCCACCTGGCGTTACCCGAGGCGTTGCAGCGTGCCGGCCTGACGGAGGCGATGTTATCGCCCCGGCGCCTGGGTTGATTGCAGGCACGGTGCCCTGCTGGATCATCCTTGATACAACTGCGCAATGATGGGCTGGCGAATGCGCGACGCCTCGTCTCTGAATGCCTGGTAATAGCCTGCACTGCTGGCCGGCATATCCACCAGGCGACTGCCCGTGGCTTGCGGCTGGGGATGGGCCGAACCGGGAGCACCTGGCACGGGTTGGGCAGGATCGCCACCACCCGAGCCTGCCGATGTGGTTCTGGCCTCTACCGAGCGACCAAAGTTGGTACTTCTCAATACGAAACGGGTGACCCCGTAAACCTTGCTGAAGCTAGTGATTCCCTGTTTATCGGTGAACTTATAGCTCAAGCCCAGCATCCGCTTGCCAGCCGCCAGAAAGCTGGCCCCCAGTGGGGCGTCAAAAAAGCTGCTGTACTTGACAAAGTCCTTGGCCGTGCTGGCCTTGAGAGCCGCAGTGTAGGCCATACTTGCCGACGTGTAGGCCCCCGCAAAGCTAACTACCCATGACGCCACAGAGAACCCGAAAGATGCCCACCCCAGGTTTTGGATGTGGTGCGAACGGTCCCAACCCATCGCCCTGTCGACCTCAGCGATACTCAAGGCTGCGACACTAAGCGTTCCCCCAACCACCCCCAACGA
>NZ_MSAJ01000017.1:0-31505 GCF_044510355.1 Pseudomonas sp. DD1
AAGGATCGGGGGCAGAAAAGAGGGGCATTCTAACCCAATGGGTTTTAGATGGCATATGAAAGGACATCATGTCGCGGACAAGTGGCGTTCATCCAGAGATGGATGGCGTATTTGATGGCCCCTTCGCAAAACCTCAGTCAAACATGAAAAGGGCGTCGTTACTGAACTGCGCCTCAAACCGATTGGCCGGCATCGGCCGCCCGAACAGGTAGCCCTGCACCTCGTCGCAGCCATGCTCGCGCAGGAAGTCCAGTTGCTCATGGGTTTCCACGCCTTCGGCGATCACCGCCAGGTTCAGGCTGTGGGCCATGGCGATGATTGCCCGGGCGATCTGCGCATCCTGTTCGCCGGACGGCAGGCCGTCGACGAAAGTGCGGTCGATCTTCAGCACGTCGATGGGGAATTGCTTGAGGTAATTGAGCGATGAGTAGCCGGTGCCGAAGTCGTCCACAGCGATGCTCAGGCCGAGGTTTTTCAGGCTGGCAAGGATCTGCAGGGCCTCGTTGACCTCGCGCATCAGGATGCTTTCGGTCAACTCCAGCTCCAGGCACGCCGGCGGCAGGCCGGTTTCCTTGAGGATGGTGGCGATCCGCGTGCCCAACTGCCCGTCGGAGAACTGCCGCGCCGAAATATTCACCGAGACCTTGGGCACTCGCACCTTGTTCTGGTGCCAGGTCTTGAGTTGGCGGCACGCCTCGTCGATCACCCAGTCGCCCACGTCCACCACCAGGCCCAACTCTTCCAGGACCGGAATGAAATCCCCCGGTGGCACCAGGCCACGGCGTGGGTGACGCCAGCGCAGCAGGGCTTCGGCGCCAGTCAAACGTTTGCCATCGCCACTGAACTGCGGCTGGTAATAGAGCACGAATTCGTTCTGGTCCAGGGCATGGCGCAGGTCGCTTTCCAGTTCCAGGCGCTCCAGGGCGCTGGCGTTCATGTCGGCCTGGTAGAACTGGAAGTTGTTCTTGCCGCGTTCCTTGGCGTGGTACATCGCCGTGTCGGCGTTTTTCATCAACTGGCTCAGTTCGTTGCCGTCCTGAGGGCTCAGGGCGATACCGATACTGGCGGTGACAAAAAACTCGCGGCCTTCCAGCACAAACGGCTTCACCAGGCTGGCGAGGATCTGTTCGGCCACATGAATCGCCCGGTTCAGCGCCATTTCGCGGCTGACCCGGGGTTGCAGGAGCAAAGTGAACTCGTCACCGCCCATACGCGCCACCGTGTCGTCCTCGGCCACACAGCCAAGCAGGCGGGTCGCCATTTCCTTGAGCATGCGATCGCCGGCGGCGTGGCCCAGGGAGTCGTTGATCGGTTTGAAGCGGTCGAGGTCGAGGAACATCAGTACCACCCACGACTTTTGTCGTTCGGCCGACTGCAACGCGGTGTGCAGGCGGTCCTGGAACAGCGTGCGGTTGGGCAGGTGGGTCAGGGCGTCGTAGTAGGCCAGGCGGTGGATGCGTTGTTCGCTGGCCTTGCGCTCGCTGATGTCGCTGAAGAAGCACACATAGCTGGCCAGGTCGCCCTCGTCATCGAGCACAGCGGTAATGCCGACCCAGGCCGGGTAGTGCTCGCCGCTGCGGCGCTTGAGCCACACTTCGCCTTCCCAGGTGCTGTGCTGGTGCAGTTGCTTGAGCACATAGCGCAGGTGGGCTTCCTGCTGTTCGTCGACGGTGAGCATGTTCGGCAGTTGGTCGAGCACATCGGCCACGGCATAACCGCTGACCCGGCTGAAGGCTTCGTTGGCCTGCACGATATAGCCGGCCGGGTCGGTGATCAGGATCGCCGAGGTGGAGTGCTCGAATACCGTGGCCGCCATGCGCAGGTCTTTCTCGGCGCGGCGTTGCTGGCTGATATCGCGGCCCACGCCGAGAATGCCTTCGAACGCACCGTGCTCGTCCCACACCAGTACCAGGCGCAGTTCGATCGGCACCTTGCGCCCGTCGGCCCGCAGGCAATCGAACAGGAACAGCTGGGTCTGCACATCGTCGCGCAACAGGGCCAGGGCTTCGGGCTGGTCGAGGGCGCGGCTGACCCGCTCCACCAGGGTGTAGATGCCGGTCAGTTGCTGCGGGTTGGCGATGGTCGATTGCCAGCCGTTCTTGAAGATCCAGTCGACTTCATAGCCCAGCACCGCATTTACCGACGGGCTGACGTAGTTGAGGGCCAGCTTGCTGTCGGTGGAGAAAATCACGTCGCTGATGCTTTCGGCCAGCATGCGGTAGCGCTGCTCGCTGTCGCGCAGGGATTCGCTGGCCTCGATCTGGTCGGTAATGTCCTTGGCCACCCCGATAATCCGCGTGACCTGGTCGGTCTTGTCCCGTGCCAGGGCCTGTTCGCGGATCTCGAAGCGCCGCCATTGGTTGTTGCGGTGGCGAAAGCGCAACTGGCATTGCAACTGCGCCAGGTACCCGGCGGCGCGTTGTTGCTGGCGCAGGTCGTGATAGCTCTCGGCGTCTTCGGGGTGCAGCAGGATCTCCCAGAAGTACTCGCCCATCTGCTGCAGTTCGTGTTTGTTGTAGCCCAGGGTGTGGCCCAGGTGGTGGTTGCTGAAGATCATGCGCTGGCTGATCACATCCTGCACATACAGGTGGTCCGGCACGGTACGCACCACGTCCGACCAGAACGCTTCGCGCTCCACCAGCGACAGTTCCACCAGTTTGCGGCTGGTGATATCACTGATGCTGAGGATCACCGCCTTATAGTCGTGCTGTTCTTCCGGCAGGCGCATGACCAGCCACAGGTACTGGTCGTTGCCCTCGATGTCGCTGAGTTGAATCTCCAGCTCCAGCTGTTTGTGCTGGATCAGCACCGCTTCAAGCACTGCGTAGCCGATGGCGCTGGTGTTCAGCGGGCAACCGTCGATCAAGCGTTCCCAGGCCTGTTCGCAGGACGCCACGTTCAGCAGGCGCACGGCGACCTGGTTGACCTCGGTGATGCGCAGTTCCTTGAGCAATTGCTGGCGTTGCTCGGGGCTGTTGTGCAGCCACTCCTGCAATTGCTCGCGGGTGTGCAACTGGGCTTTGTCGAAGAAACCGCGCAGGCCCGACAGGTCGAGCACGCACAAGGCCACACCGGTGCCGTCGAAAATATCCTGATAGCGGCGCCGGCCTTCATTGACCTGGCGCTGGCGCCGCCGCATGTTCAGCAGCACCAGCACCGGGATCAGCGAAAAGGCCAGGCCCAGCAGGCATTTGCCGATAAACGCCGGCAGCAGTTGCTCCAGCACAGCGGCGCGATCAAACAGCCCGCGCAGTTGCCAGTCGCTTTTGCTCAAAGGGGTGACCAGTACGGTTTTATTCAGCTCTTCGGGGGTCAGCCCGGCCGACCACTGGCTGGGCATGCCGCTGTCACGGCTGACAACCCGGTGGTTCACCTGGTTTTCAATTGCCCACATCGGGCGTGAGCCCTGGCCGTCCTGGCGCGTCAGGTTGGCCAGGTAATTGGGAGCCAGGCGCAACACCCAGTACATCTTGGCGCCGCCGCTGGGCTGGTGCAGCAGCAGGTAGATGATGGAGCCGTCGCCGTTATTGCTCAAATAATAGGACTGCGCATGGCTGCGCTTGACCAGTTCTTCGAGCCAGGCACTGTCCTGGCTGTTATCGGCGGAGTCACTGAGGATCGCGCCGCTGGGGGCGAGCAGGGCAACGCTGCGCAGTTCCGGTAACGAGCGTTGCAAGCTGCGCATCAGGGCCTGGTGTTGTTCTTCATTGCGTGGCGGTTCGACGATCGGCAGCAGGTTGAGGGCGATTTGCGCGCTCAGGGCCATGTTCAGGCTGATCTGTTCGGCCAGGTCGGCGCTGTAGTTGATGGTGTATTGCTGTTGGTCCTTCTGGTTCTGCTGCAATTGATCCAGCAGTTGCCAGAACAATAGTGCGAGCAGCAACAGGACCAGCGTCGCCAATGCGCCCTTGAGGGGGCCGTGCAGGGGGGCGCCCGGCGCAATATGGGCTGCGCGCAACGGGCTCGGCTTTGTTACGTTGGTCAAGCTGTGATCCTGCGGTTTGGCTGGATTGGCGCGCGACGTGCACTATAAGCCGGACGCCCGAAGGGCGGCTAGCATGCCTTGAGTTGTGGCAAAGTGCCAGCCCCGCCTGGCAGGACTACAGCGGCGGGCCAGTACTGATCAAGCCATCCGCCAGTTTGAATAGAATGGCCAGTGCAAAGCAACTAATAACCACAGAAGCGGTGCGGTTTATGTTCTGCGGCGTCAGCCAGGCATGCCCGCTGCGTTTGATGCGTGCGCCGAACAGCACCCAGGCGCAGCCCACTGGGATCACCACTGCGGTGAATTGCATGACGAACTGCCCATATAAGGCCAGATCGGCAAAGGTCTGCACCGGCACGATGAACGAAACCACCAGCAAACCCTTGGGGTTGATCAGCGTCAGTAAAAAGAAGTGCCACCTCGACACCCGCGCTCCGGGCAGCAGGGACAGGTCGACGGCGGGCTCGCGCCACAGGTCGTATGAGGTCTTGACCAGGTAACAAATAGAGACGAACTGCATCACCTTCAGGCACCAGGGCGCATTGGCGCCAATATGGCTGAGGGCGTAGCCCCAAAAAGAGATCTGCAGCAGGTAGGCCAGGCACTCCAGCAGGCTCAGGGTCCAGGCCCGCCTGAAACCCGAGAGCACGCCCGAGCGCAATAGCAGGGTATTGGTCGGCCCCGGCATCAAGAGCAATAGCCCAAGTGCAGACATGACGTTAAGCATCGAAGCTGTCTCCCGGGACAGTTAGGGGGTAAGGCGTGGTCCAGAATGCAGGTGGCATGTGTCTTCTTCATCAGGGGGATGTTGCCGGGTATTGTGTTCCATCTGGCCCGCAGCAGGAAAAAGCGCGGCTCAAAAGCGCCTGTCAATCTGCCCGCCGTCGCTGACTTAGGTTAACCTTGATCATTCGATGTGCTACGTACAGCGCCATGACGCTACGCAGGCCCTGTTCTCATCTTTTTACGAGGTCCACATTTTGGCTCAATACGTTTTCACCATGCATCGGTTGGGCAAAGTTGTTCCACCGAAGCGGGAAATCCTGAAAAACATTTCGCTGTCCTTCTTCCCGGGCGCCAAGATCGGCGTACTCGGCCTTAACGGTTCGGGTAAGTCCACGCTGCTGAAAATCATGGCCGGCGTCGACACCGAGTTCGAAGGCGAAGCCCGCCCAATGCCCGAACTGAACATCGGTTACCTGCCGCAAGAGCCGATCCTGGACCCGTCCAAGACCGTGCGTGAAGTGGTCGAGGAAGCCGTCAGCGTGATCAAGGACGCCCAGGCCCGCCTGGACGAAGTCTACGCGGCCTACGCCGAGCCGGATGCCGACTTCGACAAACTGGCCGCCGAACAGGCCAAGCTCGAAGCCATCCTGCAGGCTGGCGACGGTCACAACCTGGAGCGCCAGCTGGAAGTCGCCGCCGATGCGCTGCGCCTGCCGGCCTGGGACGCCAAGGTCGAGCACCTGTCCGGTGGTGAAAAGCGCCGCGTGGCCCTGTGCCGCCTGCTGCTGTCGGCCCCCGACATGCTGCTGCTCGACGAACCAACCAACCACCTGGACGCTGACTCCGTGGCCTGGCTGGAACACTTCCTCCATGACTTCCCGGGCACCGTGGTCGCGATCACGCACGACCGGTACTTCCTGGACAACGTCGCGGGCTGGATCCTGGAACTCGACCGCGGCGCCGGTATCCCTTACGAGGGTAACTACTCCGGCTGGCTGGAAGCCAAGTCCGACCGTCTGGCGGCCGAATCCAAGCAGCAGTCGGCCCATGAAAAGGCCATGAAGGACGAACTGGAGTGGGTGCGCAAAGGCGCCAAGGCTCGTCAGTCGAAATCCAAGGCCCGTCTGCAACGCTTCGAGGAAATGCAGTCCCAGGAGTTCCAGAAGCGCAGCGAGACCAACGAAATCTACATCCCGGCCGGTCCGCGCCTGGGTGACAAGGTCATCGAGTTCAAGAACGTCTGCAAAGGCTATGGCGATCGCGTGCTGATCGACAACCTGTCGTTCTCCATGCCTAAAGGCGCCATCGTCGGCGTGATCGGGGGTAACGGTGCGGGTAAATCCACGCTGTTCCGCATGCTGATGGGCAAGGAACAACCGGATTCGGGCACCATTGAAGTCGGCGAAACCGTGCAGTTGGCCTGCGTGGACCAGAGCCGTGAAGACCTCGACGGCAGCAAAACGGTGTTCCAGCAGATTTCCGACGGTTCCGACCAGATCCGTATCGGCAACTATGAAATCCCGTCGCGCACCTACGTTGGCCGTTTCAACTTCAAGGGTGGCGACCAGCAGAAGTTCGTCAAGGACCTGTCCGGTGGTGAGCGCGGGCGCTTGCACCTGGCCCTGACCCTGAAGGAGGGCGGCAACGTCCTGCTGCTCGACGAACCGTCCAACGACCTCGACGTTGAAACCCTGCGTTCCCTGGAAGAAGCCCTGCTGGACTTCCCGGGCGCCGCGATTGTGATCTCTCACGATCGGTGGTTCCTGGACCGCGTGGCAACACACATCCTGGCGTACGAAGACGACTCGCAAGCGGTGTTCTTCGAAGGCAACTACACCGAGTACGAAGCCGATCGCAAGAAGCGCCTGGGCGAAGCTGCTGCCCAGCCGCATCGTGTACGGCATAAAAAACTGGCCTGATTCGGGTTGGTTTGAACAAAACGGAGCCTTCGGGCTCCGTTTTTTTTTGCACAATTGAGGTGGCCCGAGGTGCCTGCATTAGCGGTTTAACTATTGGTGCATAGCTCGCGTTGAAATCCCTGTTAAGGGGCAGAAAATCAGGGTTATTTATATCTATTGCACCATTTAAATTCACAAAGGCGACATTTTGCCCTGTCACGGTGCGGCGCGAATTGATAAAGTCCTGGGCAAATCGCCATTAATGACAATAAATCTGCCGAGACTTTTCATGATCGAATCCGTCGAATCCTTCCTTGCCCGCCTCAAAAAACGCGACCCGGACCAGCCGGAATTCCACCAGGCTGTGGAAGAAGTCCTACGCAGCCTGTGGCCGTTTCTTGAGGCCAATCCCCACTACCTGACTTCGGGCATTCTGGAGCGCATCTGCGAGCCGGAACGCGCGATTACCTTCCGGGTCTCGTGGGTTGATGACCAGGGCAAGGTCCAGGTCAATCGCGGCTTCCGTATCCAGATGAACAGCGCCATCGGCCCTTACAAAGGCGGCCTGCGCTTCCACCCCTCGGTCAACCTGGGGGTGCTGAAATTCCTCGCCTTCGAGCAGACCTTCAAAAACTCCCTGACCTCGCTGCCCATGGGCGGCGGCAAGGGCGGCTCGGACTTTGACCCCAAGGGCAAGAGCGACGCCGAAGTCATGCGGTTCTGCCAGTCGTTCATGAGTGAGCTGTACCGTCATATCGGTGCAGACGTGGACGTCCCTGCCGGCGATATCGGCGTGGGCGCCCGGGAAATCGGTTTCCTGTTTGGCCAGTACAAGCGCCTGAGCAACCAATTCACCTCGGTGTTCACCGGCAAGGGCATGAGCTACGGCGGCAGCCTGATCCGCCCGGAAGCCACCGGCTTTGGTTGCGTGTACTTCGCCGAAGAGATGCTCAAGCGCCAGGGCCAGCGGGTTGAAGGCAAGCGCGTGGCAGTCTCTGGCTCCGGCAACGTGGCGCAATACGCGGCACGCAAAGTCATGGACCTGGGCGGCAAGGTGATCTCCCTGTCCGACTCCGAAGGCACCCTGTACTGCGAGACTGGTTTGACCGAGGAACAATGGTCGGCGCTGCTGGAGCTGAAAAACGTGCAGCGCGGGCGCATCAGCGAGTTGGCCTCGCGTTTTGGCCTGGAATTCCGCGCCGGCAAGACCCCATGGGAACTGGCATGCGACATCGCCCTGCCCTGTGCGACCCAGAACGAACTGGACGCCGAAGCCGCCAGCGCTCTGCTGCGCAACGGCTGCATCTGCGTGGCCGAAGGCGCCAATATGCCGACGACCCTGGAGGCTGTGGATATCTTTATCGACGCCGGTATCCTGTTCGCGCCGGGCAAGGCATCGAATGCCGGCGGCGTGGCAGTGAGTGGCCTGGAAATGTCCCAAAATGCCATGCGTCTGCTGTGGACCGCCGGTGAAGTGGACAGCAAGCTGCATAACATCATGCAGTCGATCCACCATGCCTGTGTGCACTACGGCGAAGAAAACGGCCGGATCAACTACGTGAAAGGCGCGAACATCGCCGGTTTTGTGAAAGTGGCGGATGCAATGCTGGCGCAGGGCATCGTCTAGGCTGCGACCTGAGCGCCACCGAGAATCAATTGTGGGGGCTTGCAGCTCCCACATTCGTTCTGGGTGGTGTTACTGGCTGCGATACGCCCGTGCGGCGTCGCGGTCCTTCTCCTGCTGCCAGGCGCGCTCGCGCTCGTCCCAATGGCGTTCCCTATACTCATCGCGGTCTTCGCTCTCACGCATGGCCTTGCACTGGCGAAAGCCATCTTCCCAACCTTCGGCGTAGGCGCGGTCTTTCAAATAGCGCGGGACGTCCTTGCGAAACGTCCCGGTGATCACCCCGGCCGCCTGGCGCCCACTGCTACAGCCATCGTCAAACCCGTCGGCGAAGGGCGGTGGATAACCCTTGGCCAGCAACTCATCGCGGGTGGACTGGCAGCCTGAAAGCGCCATCACCACCCCCAGCATTACGGCGAACCGCCACATCTCATACTCCCAGGCCGTTAAGCGGCTGATAAGGGAAGTCTAGAAGGGGATTCGTCGGGGAGATGTGAAAAGCGGGTGAGTAATGTGTTTGGGCGGCTTACTCGCCACAGGGGCTTATGTGGTGGGTTGCGCGAGAGCGGCGTGTTCGGCCAGTTCCTGCTGGATGAATGCGCCAATCATCGCGCGGTACACCTGCTCAGTGACGTCGGGGTTGGCGTCCAGGGTCTGCGCTAAATCGCGAACCTTGCTGATGACCTGTTCGACGCGCTGAGGGGCCTTGACCCCATCGCTGTCTTTTTTGAAACCGGCGGCCTGGGACACGAAGCTGCCGCGTTCGGCCAGCAGGGCGACGATCTGTCGATCAAGACGGTCGATGTTTTCCCGGACTTGTTCAAGGGTGGTGCAGGTAACGGCCATGTCGTAAAAACTCCTTAAGGTGCGGGATAAACGCGGGCCCAATGTGGGAGCGGGCTTGCCCGCGATGGCGGTGGATCAGTCATATCCACAGCGACTGACACACCCCTATCGCGGGCAAGCCCGCTCCCACATTGGATCTTCAATAGGCGTTGGGGCCGGTCAGTAGTGATACCACTTCACTTCAAGCATCACTTCGTTCACCGGCGTTGCCAAGTGGCTGAACTCCCGTTGTGCACTCAGGCGCACACCCAGGTTGCGTGATACTTCCCACTGCTGATTCAGGCTGATACTACGCCTTACCTCGCCATTGGTGAAAAAGTCGCCCTTGGCCTCCAGGCTCAGGTTGCCCAGTGGGTTTTTCCACAGCAGGCCGGTATTAAAGCCGGCCGCAGGGGAGATGAATTCGCTGAAGTCGTTGTTATGTTCCACACGTACCGTGCCGAGGGCGAAGCCGAGCATGTCGTCGTGCAGTTGCCAGGTGCCGCCGGCGCCGCCGTTGACATGGCTGACCAGGGTTTCGTCGTCATGTTTGCCCGGTACCCGTTCCAGGCCGCCGGTGACCTGCCAGGACAACGGCTGCAGCAGCTCATTGCGCGGAGTCAGGGAACGGATGGTCGCCAGGTCCAATTGCTGCAATTGCCAGTTGTTGCCTTCGTACTGGCGCAGTTTCATTTGCAGGATCTCGATCTGCGCGCCCAGGGGGAAGCCTTCGGCGTTGTCGTTGAGGTCGTGGTAGGCCATGCGCAGGCCGTACTCAGCGAAGGCCTTGTCGCCACGGGTGCCGATACCGGCCTGCCAGGTACGTGACTCATGGCCGTTCTCCGGCAGGCCGGGGCGCTCGATCTGCAGGTCGGGCGCCGGGTTCTGGTTGATCGCCCGCAACAACTCGAAGCTGCGCTGGGAGCGTTCGCTGTCGCGTTCCAGGCCGTTGGCACGATAGCGGCCCAGGCGGTAGGCGGCGTCGATGATCAGGGCCTGGCGGTCTTTGCCGAGGGCTTTGAATGTCGGGTCTTGCAGCTGCTTCTGGTCATCGCTGATCTTTAGCACCCATTGCTGCTCGTCACTGTCCAGGGGCTTGGCGCGCTCCAGCAATTCGCGTTCGCGGGACGGACGGTAGTCGATCTTTTCCACCAGGCCCGCGTCCTTCACCGCTTTCACGGTGTCGGTGGGGATGGCGGTCAGCGGGAACTGTTCGGTCAGGCGCAGGCCGGGGCGGGCCACTTGCAGCAATTCCAGCAGGCGGTACGAGCAGTTTTCATCGAAGAAGAAGTAGTCGAACTGGATCTGCTTGAGTTCCCACACATGCTCGACCATGCGCTCGGTCTCGACCTGGGTCAGGTTCAGGCGGTATTCCCACAGGTCGCGGTTCTCCAGGCTACGGTATTCCGAGAGTTTTTCCTGGTAGGGCACCAGGGCGAACAGGCCGGGATAACCACCCATCAGGCCTTTCCAGGCGTAGAGGATGCTGTTGTCCGAACCTTCAATGTAGGCGCCGAAGTTGATCGCGTAGCTGAGCAACGCGGTCTTGTTGCTTTGCACGTCAGCCTGGTCGATACGCAGCAAGGTATGGCCGAACATCGACGACGGGCTGTTGAGATAGGCCGCGGGGAAGATCATCACCGCGCTGTGGGGCGCGACATCCTTGAACCATTGCTTGAATTCGACGCAGTCCACGGCGGGCAGGTCGGTCAGGTGCAACTGGTCCTTGAGCCAGCGGGTGCGGGCCGGATACACGCATTGAGCATGTTTTTCGCCGAGGCTGGCCGGTGCGTAGAGCGCGTCGACGGTGGCCTTGAGTTCGGCGTCCGGGTGGTGCGCGCCGTCTTTGGCGAGGAAGAATTTCGCGTCGCTGACATAGCTGCGCCAGCCTTTGAGCTTGCCGGCTTCGTAGTGCCCCAGCGAGAGCCAGAACGGATCATTGGCCAGGTGCTGCAAACGTTGATCATCAAGGTGCGGCGCCGCATATAGCGGGGCGCAGGCGAAGAGTGCCAGGCTGGCAAGGCGTTTGAGCATAGGGGCAACTTAAGTCGGAATAAATAAAGACCCAAGAAAGGGGCAGGTCCAAAAAATAAAACCCGCGCCGGGTAAGGGCGCGGGCAGGTCGAGCTTAAGCCTGGGTGGCGTATTTCGCCAGGCGGGCATCGCCTTTGAGGATTGCCAGGGTGTTGGAATGCACGTCTTCTGCGGTCACGTCAGCCTTGCTGAAGATCTGCTGGAAGTGCTCGTGAGTCACAGCGGCGAAGTGATCACGATCTTCTGGAGCAACGCCCAGGACCACGGCATAGGTGGTCAGAGCTTCGCCATTGCCTTTGGCCATGTCTTCGGACAGCTCGTTCATCATGCCATTCATGGCAATCCACGATTTGCCGCCGTAAGTCAGCGCGCTGTTGGTGCTGCAACCGTTGGTGCCCGAGGTCATGCCGAAGGTGGCGTTACCGGAGGTGCCGTTGGTGGTGGAAGCGAGGAAGTGAGCCGGCGTGCCGCGCTGGCCTTCGAACAACATGTTGCCCCAACCACAGTTCGGGCCACCTGGCGCTTCGGCCATTGCATTGAGGGAGACAACGGTGAAGAGAGTACCGAGAAGGATCCGTTTCATAGCTTTGTTCTCTTAGTGTGCAAACCAATGGACAAGGGTTCAGGCGCCGCAAAGCACCCTAGGGGCCAGTTATTAGTCCAACCCGCGCAGTTTGGAGTTTAGGCATGTTCCAAGGGTTCCGTGGTTTTTTGTAAAACAATCAATGCAGACTGGTTTTTTTGCAGGCGGCATCCCGTGTCTATGCTTTACCTCAGTCGTGCCTTGCCAGCCGGCTACGCACGGCGCCAGAATGCCGCCATTGCCCCGCCTGATGTAAGGAAGCCCGATGCCTGATCCTGTTGCTGCCAGCTTGCGTCTAGCGCCCGAAGCGCTGACCCGTCCTTTCTCCGCTGAACAGTTCAGCTTCTCGACCACCAATGATTTGGAGCCCTTTCGCGGTGTGCTTGGCCAGGAACGCGCGGTTGAAGCCTTGCAGTTCGGTGTGGCCATGCCGCGCCCCGGTTACAACGTATTTGTCATGGGCGAGCCCGGTACCGGCCGTTTCTCGTTCGTCAAACGCTACCTCAAGGCCGAAGGCAAGCGCCTGCAGACCCCGGCAGACTGGGTCTACGTCAATAACTTCGACGAGCCTCGCGAGCCCCGCGCCCTGGAGTTGCCTGCGGGCGGTGCGGCGCCCTTTATCGCCGATATCAGTGGCCTGATCGACAACCTCGTCGCCACCTTTCCGGCAGTGTTCGAGCACCCAACGTATCAACAGCGCAAAAGTGCCATCGACCGTGCCTTCAACCAGCGCTACGACCGTGCCCTGGATGTGATCGAGCGCCTGGCCCTGGAAAAGGACGTGGCGCTGTACCGTGATAGCACCAACATCGCGTTTACCCCGATGCTCGATGGCAAGGCCCTGGACGAGGCCGAGTTCTCGCAGTTGCCGGAAGCCGACCGCGAGCGTTTCCACACGGATATTTCCGCGTTGGAAGAGCGCCTCAACGAAGAACTCGCCAGCTTGCCGCAGTGGAAGCGCGAGTCCAACAACCAGATGCGCCATTTCAACGAAGAGACCATCACCCTGGCCTTGCAGCCGTTGCTGGCGCCGTTGTCGGAAAAGTACGCCGAGAACGCCGGGGTGTGCGGCTACCTGCAAGCCATGCAGGTCTATCTGCTCAAGACCGTGGTCGAGCTGCTGGTGGATGACGCGAAAACCGACGCCCAGGCGCGCAAGTTGCTCGAAGAGCAGTACTGCCCGAGCCTGGTGGTAGGCCATCCGCTCAATGGTGGGGCGCCGGTGGTGTTCGAACCGCACCCGACCTACGACAACCTGTTTGGCCGTATCGAATACAGCACTGACCAGGGCGCGCTTTACACCACCTATCGGCAGCTGCGCCCGGGGGCGTTGCACCGCGCCAACGGTGGTTTCCTGATCCTCGAAGCCGAGAAGATGCTCAGCGAGCCATTTGTCTGGGATGCGCTCAAGCGAGCCCTGCAATCGCGCAAGCTGAAGATGGAGTCGCCCCTGGGCGAGTTGGGCCGCCTGGCCACTGTGACCCTCAACCCGCAAGTGATCCCGTTGCAGGTCAAGGTCATCATTATCGGCGCCCGTTCGCTGTACTACACCCTGCAAGACCTGGATCCGGACTTCCAGGAGATGTTCCGGGTGCTGGTGGATTTCGATGAAGATATCCCGATGGTCGATGAGAGCCTGGAGCAATTCGCCCAGTTGCTCAAAACCCGCACCTCGGAAGAAGGCATGGCGCCGCTGACCTCGGATGCCGTGGCGCGGCTGGCGACCTACAGCGCTCGTCTGGCGGAGCACCAGGCGCGCTTGTCGGCGCGGATCGGCGACCTGTTCCAACTGGTCAGCGAGGCGGACTTCATCCGCCACCTGGCGGGCGACGAACGCACCGACGCCGGGCATATCGAGCGTGCACTGAAAGCCAAGGCCACGCGCACCGGGCGGGTCTCGGCGCGGATTCTCGACGACATGCTCGCCGGGGTCATCCTCATCGACACGGCGGGTGCCGCAGTGGGCAAATGCAACGGGCTGACCGTGCTGGAGGTCGGTGATTCGGCGTTCGGTGTGCCTGCGCGGATTTCCGCCACGGTGTACCCCGGCGGCAGCGGCATCGTCGATATCGAGCGCGAGGTCAACCTCGGCCAGCCGATCCACTCCAAGGGCGTGATGATCCTCACCGGTTACCTGGGCAGCCGTTATGCCCAGGAATTCCCCCTGGCGATCTCCGCAAGTATCGCCCTGGAGCAATCCTACGGTTATGTCGATGGCGACAGCGCCTCGTTGGGCGAGGCCTGCACGCTGATTTCGGCACTGTCGAAGACGCCGCTCAAGCAGTGCTTTGCCATCACCGGCTCGATCAACCAGTTCGGCGAAGTGCAGGCGGTGGGTGGGGTCAACGAGAAGATCGAAGGTTTCTTCCGCCTGTGCGAGGCCCGTGGTTTGACCGGGGAGCAGGGTGCGATCATTCCCCAGGCCAACGTCGCGACGTTGATGCTCGACGAGAAGGTCTTGCAGGCGGTAAGACAAGGGCAGTTCCACGTGTATGCCGTGCGCCAGGCCGACGAAGCCTTGAGCCTGTTGGTGGGCGAGCCTGCCGGTGAGCCGGATGCCGAAGGGCAATTCCCCGAGGGCAGCGTCAATGCCCGCGTGGTTGAGCGTCTGCGGGCCATTGCCGAGATGATCAGCGAAGAAGACCTCAAGGAGGCGGAAAAGGAGCTGGCGCAGCAGGCGTTGGCCGCAGCCAAGCCAAGCTGAGGTTTCCACTGTAGGTGCGCGAGCTTGCTCGCCCCTACAGACAGCGTGTCATGATTTTGACTGGGTTTTTCGGGACCAACCGCCGTTGGTCCCTACGGCCTTGGTTTGTACCGGTTTTCTTCTATTCTCAGCTCTAGGGATAGCTACAGGGGTCATGGGATAGAGACAGCCTTGTGTCTGGAGGCTGAACACCGGATCTACCGAGGGTCGCCGCCATGCCGCGCAGCCTTTGCCTCACTCGCCAGTGCCTGGGCCTGGTCACCCGAATTGAATGTTCCATTCGCCCTCTTGCGGGGGATACCGGGATGTGGACGTTGCTGTTTGCCGCCGGAATGACCGGCGAGCAGCCCTCGACCATCAAGTCCCAGGGGCCCTTCCCTGGGCCGTTCGTCGCAGAAAATATGCTGGATTCCATCGTGCAAAGCCTGACCCTGCACGGCTATGAACTGGCCGACGATCCGCAGATATGGTGCCTGCACCTGCAGGCACACCTGCGCCAGCTCAATGGCGGGCGGGTTCATGCGGTTCACCTCTAGCCCACGGCTTATTTGGTCTCGGGCTTGTCCAGCTTGACCTCAAAGCCGTATTGCAGCGTGTTCAGCGCAGTGCGCTGGTAGGTTTCAAGCACGGTCGGCTGGCCATAAAAGTAATGCACGTCAAACAGTGCGGTGCCGTATTCCTCGGCGCGGTGGCTGACGCCTAGGATTTCCTTCAGGTAGTTGCCGCTGGCGTCCTTGGCAAAGAACCGCCAGCTGTCGGAAGGGAACAGCGCCTGGTCGACGATCAGGGCGTTATCTTTCAGCAACAGGCCCTTGGGCAAGTGCGTGGTGTCGAGGGTGTTTTTTTCGATCGTGGCCAGGAACAGCGGGATGGATCCCACCGCATAGGCCGGGGTTTCCGGGAATAAATTGAGATCGTAGGTGATGGCGCCGCGCCATGGGTCGACTTCAAAGGCTTCGGTGGGCAACTCGATGGGTTCCCCGCGGTTGCCTTCATCATCTGCGGTAAAGAACGTCAGCGGGGCGTCGCTGCTGGTGCGTGTCGAGCCGACCAGGTCGTCATTGAAGGTGAAAGGGTGGTCGAAGGTGATGTGGGCGGCGCTGGCGTCCTCCACTGACTGGCTGATGGTGATGCTGCTTTTGAGCTGGTCTTCGGAGAGCGTGGCACTTTTGAGCCAGTCCGCAGCTTGGTCGTCATACACGGTGACCGGCATGGGCAGGCCCTGGACGGTCTTTTCCAGGCTGTTCTTGTCGAAGCGCCGTACAGGCAGCTCCAGATCCTTATGGGTGACTGTCGCGTCGGAGAAATCCAGCACGTTGACCTGCAGCGTATCGATCACCCCATTGAAGTAGACCTTGGCGTAGTGGCTGGCCTGCTTTTGTTCAAAGGCTTTTTGCGCGTCTTCCAACTGTTTCTCAAAGGCCTCGGACCAGGTGTTCTGCTTGCGCATCTGTGCCAGTTGCTGCTCGTAGAAGGCGACCTGGGCGGCACTTTCGTTGATCGAGCCGGAGCGGGAAAGAAACTGCCCCGTGGTGTCCCGGGCCTGGACCAGCAGCGGGTTGGGTGATTCATCCGCCACTTGTGGCGCCAGGGGGCTGGTGTTGCTCAGCTCGATCTCTGCGTAGTTGTTTTCCAGGGCCAGCAGGGTCAGCGTGATGTTTTCCTGAGTGCGTTTCTGGCCCACGTCCTGGCGGGTCAGGTCGAAGGCCAGGACTTTACTCGGGGCAATCACCTCGACCTGGCCTTTGAGCATGACAGGCTGCGGCTGGCTCTTGTTGTCCGTCTCGATACCTTCGATGAACGGATAGGTCACGGTCAGGTCGTCCGGATTGGTCAGGTTGGAGCTGCTGGGGCTCAACTGAATGCCGGGGTCGGTTTCCGACCATTCCGGCTGGAACGGGATGACCTTGTTGTTGCTCAGGGTCACCGACTGCCATTCCAGGCCATGGGGGAAGGGGAATTGGTCCGGCATATTGAAACTGAACGGGAACACCGGTTGCAGATCGGTCAGGTAGTCCGAGTGCGAGTTCTTGCGCAGGACAAACAGCCCGTTGATGTAGGTATCTACCAGGGCTTGCGGGGTAGGGTAGTGGGCAAGCACGGCCAGGGCGTTTTCCCCGTACTCGGTCTCGACAGGCTTGGTGTCGAGCTTGATGCGCGCCCGCTCCAGTAGCAGCAGCGAGCCGCCCAGTTCGCCTACGGCCTCTTTGAGGCGGGGATCCTGGATGGTATCCAGGGACTGTTCGAACTGGGCGGTTTTTTCTTCGAGAGTGGCTTGCTTGTGCTCGTCGCTGGGGGAGCAGCCGCTGGCCGCCAGCAATGCCACACACAGGCCAAGACTGGCCAAGGGAGATCGCACATCCATTATTTGAGATTCCTGTCCGGCAGCATCGAGCCACGTTGATGGGGCCGACACTAGCAGAAAAATTGTCTTACAGAAGCGCTACAGGTCAGTTTCCGGGTGGTTATGGCGCGATGTGCGCGGCTGATATACTCGCCGCCATTTCTAGCCAAGCTGTGTGAGATTCCATGGAACGCTTTATCGAAAATGCAATGTACGCCTCCCGCTGGCTGCTGGCGCCGATCTATTTCGGCTTGTCCCTCGGGCTGCTGGCGTTGGCGCTGAAATTCTTCCAGGAAGTGATCCATCTGCTGCCCAATGTCTTTGCGATGGCCGAGTCGGAGCTGATCCTGGTGCTGCTGTCGTTGATCGACATGGCCCTGGTGGGTGGCTTGCTGGTGATGGTGATGATCTCCGGCTACGAGAATTTCGTCTCGCAACTGGATATCGACGACAACAAGGAAAAGCTCAACTGGCTGGGCACCATGGACTCTTCGTCGCTGAAGATGAAAGTGGCGGCCTCCATCGTGGCGATTTCCTCGATCCACCTGCTGCGTATCTTCATGGATGCCAAGAATGTCGATCCACAGCACCTGATGTGGTACGTGATCATTCACATGACCTTCGTGATCTCGGCGTTTGCCATGGGCTACCTGGATAAACTCACCAAGCATTGATCCGCGCCGGGCGCCTGTTTGCCTGGGATTTTGGGCTGATCAAGCGTAGGGCGAGTGTGCTAGTCTGCTCGCCCTTTTAGTTTGGATGACACGCAAGAAACTGCGCTTTTGCAGGATCTTGGGGTTGTCCTACAGCGGAGCCTTTCCATGTCCGAAGTCAATCTGTCCACCGACGAAACCCGCGTCAGCTACGGCATTGGCCGTCAGTTGGGTGACCAACTGCGCGACAACCCGCCACCGGGCGTCAGCCTGGACGCGATCCTGGCCGGCCTGACCGACGCGTTCGGCGGCAAGCCAAGCCGTGTTGACCAAGAACAAATGGCTGCCAGCTTCAAAGTGATCCGCGACATCATGCAAGCCGAAGCAGCCGCCAAGGCTGAAGCGGCCGCGGGTGCTGGCCTGGCTTTCCTGGCTGAAAACGCCAAGCGTGACGGCATCACCACCCTGGCTTCCGGCCTGCAATTTGAAGTGCTGACCGCTGGTGACGGCGCCAAGCCGACCCGTGAAGACCAGGTGCGTACCCACTACCATGGCACCCTGATCGACGGCACTGTGTTCGACAGTTCCTACGAGCGTGGTCAGCCGGCAGAATTCCCGGTCGGCGGCGTGATCGCTGGCTGGACCGAAGCCCTGCAACTGATGAATGCCGGCAGCAAATGGCGCCTGTACGTGCCGAGCGAACTGGCTTACGGCGCACAAGGCGTTGGCAGCATCCCGCCGCACAGCGTTCTGGTATTTGACGTCGAGCTGCTCGACGTTCTGTAAGACCCGCTGCAGGTTACGCCTGGCTCTCTATAGGGCCGGGCTTGTGTGGGGGCTGGCTTGCCTGCATCGCGAGCAAGCCAGTTCCCACATAAAGCGGGTGGTGGCTCATGGGTGAAACTTGCCATTGAGCTCCGTCACCGGGCGCAACGCTCGGGCATAGCAGAACAGAAACAGATTCCTCACCACCTCCTTCAGCACTCCAGGCTCACTGGAACTCAGGCCGTTGACGTCCAGGTCGCCCTGGTCCTGCAGTTCATTCAGCGCTTCTTCTTCCAGCACCGCACACACTTCGCCGGTTTCCCGATGAAGGATCCGCAGGTAAGGGTGCGGACGGTCCAGCCAGGCATCAATCAAATAAGTCATGGGTCGCATCTCCTTGAAGGGTTTCAATGAGAATAATTCTTATTCGTAGAATAGCAAGTGCCTATTGGCAATTTCCTGGTTTTTCGGAGTGGACATTGTGCAAGGTCAACAGAGCTGGCCTTTTGCTACTGGGGGGCATGGGGGGAGGGTGAAACGCCATCCCGCGTCAGGCGCGGGATGGGGGGCAGGCCGGTCAGACCTTGCGGACGAACTCGGACTTGAGCTTCATCGGGCCGATACCGTCGATCTTGCAGTCGATATCGTGGTCGCCATCGCACAGGCGGATGTTCTTGACCTTGGTGCCGACCTTGACCACCAGCGAGGTGCCCTTGACCTTGAGGTCCTTGATCACGGTGATGGTGTCGCCGTCTTGCAGGACGTTACCAACAGAGTCTTTTTTTACGGTTTCATCGCTGGTTGTTTCGGCTTCACCACCGGCGGACCACTCATGGGCGCATTCCGGGCAGATCAGCTGGGCGCCGTCTTCGTAGGTGTATTCGGAATTGCATTTTGGGCAGGGTGGCAACGTGCTCACTAAAGCTCCTTGAAAGTCAGGATGGCTAAAAGTCGCACATTATATAGGGTTTTGTCGGGGGGAGGGGCGATGCGGTCTAAATGTGGAAGCTGGCTTGCCTGCGATGTAGGCACCTCGGTCTATCAGCTGTAGCGAGGTGATGCTATCGCAGGCAAGCCAGCTCCCACAGAGCGTTAGTGAGTACGGGCTACCGCAAACTCACTCAGCTCCACCAGGGCATCCCGGTATTCGCTGGCTGGAAGGGCTTCCAGGCATTTGATGGCGCGGGCCACGTAGTCACGGGCCAGTTGTGCGGTGTAGTCGAGCGAGCCCGAGGCTTCCACGGCGGCGCGGATGCTTTCCAGGTCTTCGATGCCGCCTTTCTGGATCGCCTTGCGCACCAGTGCCGCTTGTTCCGGGGTGCCTTCGCGCATGGTGTAGATCAGTGGCAGGGTCGGCTTGCCTTCGGCCAGGTCGTCACCGACGTTCTTGCCCAGGGTTTCGGCGTCGCCGCGATAATCGAGCAGGTCATCCACCAACTGGAAGGCCACGCCCAGGTGATCGCCAAAGGTGCGCAGGGCTTCGGCCTGTTCGGCGGTCGCCTCGCATAGGGCGGCGGCGCTGTGGGTCGAGGCTTCGAAGAGCATCGCGGTCTTGCCGCGAATCACTTCCATGTAGGTTTCTTCGGTGGTGCTGGCGTCGCGTACCTTGGACAGTTGCAGCACTTCGCCTTCGGCGATGATGCGCGTGGCCTGGGACAGGATCTTCATCACCGGCATCGAGCCCAGCTCGACCATCATTTCGAACGAGCGCGAATACAGGAAATCACCCACCAGCACGCTGGGCGCGTTGCCCCACATGGCATTGGCGGTCTCGCGACCCCGGCGCATGCCAGACATGTCGACCACGTCGTCGTGCAGCAGGGTGGCGGTGTGCAGGAACTCGATAGTGGCGGCCAGCAGGCGCAGGTCATCGCCTTCGCGGCCCAGGGCCTTGCCACACAGCAGCACTAATAAAGGACGCAGGCGTTTACCGCCGGCCGAAGTAATGTAGTCGCCAATTTTGGAGACCAGCGGCACTTTAGAAGTCAGCTGCTTCTTGATGATGCCGTCGACGGCGCTAAAATCGTCCGCCACCGCGCGGTAGAAAGCTTGGGGTTGCATCAGCGACAGTCGCTCCAGAAGGGTTGCGCGGCATGCTAGGACCCGCGCCCCTGGGTGTCAAGGCGCGATAGACGGCTACTTGCAAGCCTTCCACAGCTTGCGTACAATCGCGCACCCTGAACTTCCTGGGCAGCACCTGCCTTACGCAATTGCATTCGGGACGTCCATCCCATGCAGCCATGCCAGCCAATACCTCTTCTTATAAAGCGCTGGGTGAGCAGGATTATCGGAGAAATACCATGTCGTACGCAGTAATTGTTACTGGTGGCAAGCAATACAAGGTCGCCCCAGGTGAATACCTGAAGATCGAAAAACTGGAAATCGCTACCGGCGAATCCGTTACTTTTGATCGCGTTCTGTTGGTCGCCAATGGCGATGACGTGAACATCGGCGCTCCAGTTGTTGCTGGCGCTACCGTTGTGGCTGAAGTGATCTCCCAAGGTCGTCACGATAAAGTCCGCATCATCAAGTTCCGTCGTCGTAAGCACCACATGAAGCGTATGGGCCACCGCCAGTGGTACACCGAGATCAAAATCACCGGTATTCAGGCTTAATTTCAGCCTAATTCCTCACTAGGAGAATTGACTCATGGCACACAAAAAAGCTGGTGGTAGTACCCGTAACGGTCGCGACTCAGAAGCCAAACGCCTTGGCGTTAAGATGTATGGCGGCCAGAAAATCATTCCGGGCAACATCATCGTGCGTCAGCGCGGCACCCAATTCCACGCCGGTTACGGTGTAGGCATGGGTAAAGATCACACCCTCTTCGCGAAAATCGAAGGCGTGATCAAGTTTGAAGTAAAAGGCGCGTTCAACCGCCGTTACGTGAGCGTTGTCTCGGCTTAATTGCGAGCTCGCTGGAAAAGCCCTGTCTTGCGACGGGGCTTTTTCGTTTGTGGGGTGAGTCTCTTGCAAAGCTGTTTGTGGTGGGCGAAGGCAGCGGGATTTGCGGTCGCTGATTGAGGTTGCTGCGCTCATTTTTGCAAGAGTCTTATGTCTTGGTTTCTTAAGCTCGTCCGTGCGGCGAGAGGCGTTTTGTTATGAAGTTCGTTGATGAAGTTTCGATCCGAGTAAAAGCTGGCGACGGCGGCAATGGTTGCATGAGTTTCCGTCGCGAAAAGTTCATCGAAAACGGTGGCCCGAACGGCGGCGACGGTGGTGATGGCGGTTCCATCTACATGATGGCCGACGAAAACCTCAATACCCTGGTGGACTACCGTTACACCCGGCACTTCGATGCCGAGCGCGGCTCCAACGGCGGCAGCACTGACTGCACCGGTAAAAAGGGTGAGGATCTGGTGCTGCGTGTACCGGTCGGCACCACGATCATCGACTCTGCCACCCAGGAAGTGATTGGCGACCTGACCAAGGCCGGCCAGAAACTGATGGTTGTGCAGGGTGGCTGGCACGGTCTGGGTAACACCCGATTCAAGTCCAGTACCAACCGTGCGCCGCGCCAGACCACGCCGGGCAAGCCGGGCGAGCAGCGTGACCTGAAGCTGGAAATGAAAGTGCTGGCGGATGTGGGCCTGCTGGGTCTGCCAAACGCGGGCAAAAGTACCTTCATTCGCTCGGTGTCGGCCGCTAAGCCGAAAGTTGCGGATTACCCGTTCACCACCCTGGTGCCAAACCTGGGTGTGGTCAGCGTCGATCGCTGGAAGAGCTTCGTGATCGCGGATATTCCGGGCCTGATCGAAGGTGCTTCCGATGGCGCGGGTCTGGGTATTCGCTTCCTCAAGCACTTGTCCCGTACCCGTCTGTTGCTGCACCTTGTCGACATGGCGCCGCTGGATGAAACCAGTGCGCCGGACGCGGCTGAAGTGATCGTCAACGAATTGACCAAGTTCAGTCCGTCCCTGGCTGAGCGTGATCGTTGGCTGGTGCTGAACAAGTGCGACCAGATCCTCGAGGAAGAGCACGAAGAGCGGGTCAAGGAAATCGTTGACCGCCTGCAGTGGGAAGGTCCGGTCTACGTGATCTCCGCCATTGCCAAAGAAGGCACTGAGCGTTTGACCCGCGACATCATGCGTTACCTGGAAGATCGTGCTGATCGCCTGGCTGCCGACCCGGCCTACAAGGCTGAATTGGCTGACCTCGACCAGCGTATCGAAGACGAGGCGCGTGCCCAGTTGCAGGCGCTGGATGATCAGCGTGCCCTGCGTCGCAGTGGCGTCAAGTCGGTCCATGACATCGGTGACGATGATTGGGACGAGGAAGATGTGGATGATGAAGATGGTCCAGAAATCATTTACGTGCGTGACTGATCTGTTGCGATAAACTTAAGCGCCGCTCAATCGAGCGGCGTTTTAGTATCTGGAAATCGGTAGTCACGAATAACGTTATGGGCGGCGCTGGGTCGCGTGGCCCTCAATCTAAGGTTGAAGATGATGCGGAGCAAAGTGACGGGTGCGCAACGCTGGGTCGTAAAGATCGGGAGTGCGCTGCTGACGGCGGATGGCAAGGGGCTGGATCGTGCAGCCATGAGCGTCTGGGTTGAACAGATGGTGGCCTTGCATGAGGCAGGTGTCGAGTTGGTGCTGGTGTCGTCCGGGGCGGTTGCCGCCGGGATGAGCCGCCTTGGCTGGACCGCGCGACCCAGCGCGATGCATGAGTTGCAGGCCGCTGCTGCGATTGGTCAGATGGGGTTGGTGCAGGCCTGGGAATCCAGTTTTGCCGAGCACGGCCGCCATACCGCGCAGATTCTGCTGACCCATGACGATCTGTCCGACCGCAAGCGCTACCTCAATGCCCGTAGCACCTTGCGTGCCCTGGTCGAGCTCAAGGTGATCCCGGTGATCAACGAGAACGACACCGTGGTGACCGACGAAATCCGCTTTGGCGATAACGACACCCTGGCGGCCCTGGTGGCCAACCTGGTGGAGGCTGACCTGCTGGTGATACTCACGGATCGCGATGGCATGTTTGACGCCGATCCGCGCAACAATCCTGACGCTCAGCTGATTTACGAAGCGCGGGCCGATGATCCGGCGCTCGATGCGGTGGCGGGCAGTGTCGGTGGTGCATTGGGGCGTGGTGGCATGCAGACCAAGCTACGCGCGGCGCGCCTGGCGGCCCGTTCCGGTGCCCATACCATCATCGTCGGCGGGCGCCTGGAGCGCGTGCTGGATCGCCTCAAGGCAGGCGAACGCATCGGCACATTGCTGTCGCCCGAGCGTGGCATGCTGGCGGCGCGTAAGCAGTGGCTGGCTGGCCATCTGCAGACCCGTGGCACCCTGGTGCTGGATGCAGGCGCGGTGTCGGCGCTGTCCCAGGGCAACAAGAGCTTGTTGCCGGTAGGCGTCAAGCTGGTCCAGGGTAGCTTCCGGCGCGGTGAAATGGTGGTGTGTGTCGCGCCGGACGGTCGTGAGATTGCCCGTGGGCTGGCCAACTACAGTGCCCTTGAGGCGCAGAAAATCATTGGGCAGTCGTCTGAGTCGATTGTCGGTCTGTTGGGTTACATGGCTGAGCCGGAACTGGTTCACCGCGATAACCTGATTCTGGTCTAAAGGGAAAATTGCGATGCGCGTAATGAAGGGGTTGCTGGGGCTGCTGATGGCGATGCCGCTGCTGGCTTCGGCCGAAGAGATTGGCCAGGTGTCGACCGTGTTCAAGTTTGTCGGCCCCAATGATCGGATCGTGGTCGAGGCTTTTGATGATCCCAAGGTAGATGGCGTGACTTGCTACCTGTCTCGCGCCAAGACGGGTGGGGTGAAGGGTGGTCTGGGCTTGGCCGAGGATCGCGCCGAGGCATCCATTGCCTGTCGTCAGGTGGGGCCGATTCGCTTCAAGGGCGAGCTCAAGGATGGTGATGAGGTGTTCAAGGAGCGCACCTCGCTGGTGTTCAAGACCATGCAGGTGGTGCGTTTCCTCGACAAGAAGCGCAATACCCTGGTGTACCTGGTCTACAGCGACCGTCTGATCGAAGGCAGCCCGCAGAATGCGGTGACGGCGATTCCGATCCTGCCGTGGCCTGGCGCGCAATAAGCCTGGCAGCTCCGCTCTGCTTTATGTGGGCGCTGGCTTGCCTGCGATAGCGGTTTAACAGTCGACTTCAATGTTGGATGTTATGTACCTGTCGCAGGCAAGCCGGCTCCCACATTTGTTTTTGGGAGGCGGCATAAATCGTAGGCAATAAAAAACCGACCCTGGGGTCGGTTTTTTAACAAGCTTATCGCTTAGGCTGCAGCAGCAAGGTTCAGAGCCTTGATGTGGCCATTCAGACGACCTTTATGGCGAGCAGCTTTGTTCTTGTGGATGATGCCTTTATCGGCCATACGGTCGATAACTGGCACGGCCAGAACGTAAGCAGCTTGAGCTTTTTCAGCGTCTTTTGCGTCAATGGCCTTAACTACATTCTTGATGTAGGTACGAACCATGGAACGCAGGCTGGCGTTGTGGCTGCGACGCTTCTCAGCCTGTTTTGCACGTTTTTTGGCGGAAGGTGTGTTGGCCACCGTCGAGCTCCTCGAAAGACTTTTTAGGAAATAGCAAACAAAATAGGCCGCGAATCATGCCGATGAGTTGAAGTCTTGTCAAGGGCGGCTGATGCGAACTGCTGAGTGGTCGATCTGAAGAGGCGGGTGATTTATTTCCGGCGCTTGACCTGTAAACTCGCGAGCTTTGGCTCTGTGCTGTTGCAGGCGCGCAGTATCGCATAAGTAGGCGCTTTGTTCGCCTGCTCTTTATCTATAGGCAAAAACTCTTTCAATGAATCTGCTCAAGTCGTTGGCCGCCGTCAGCTCGATCACCATGATTTCCCGGGTTCTGGGGTTTGTGCGTGACACCCTCATCGCACGTATTTTTGGCGCGAGCATGGCCACGGATGCCTTCTTTATCGCGTTCAAACTGCCTAACCTGCTGCGGCGGATCTTCGCCGAGGGCGCGTTTTCCCAGGCGTTCGTGCCGATCCTGGCGGAATACAAGACCCAGCAGGGCGAGGAGGCCACCCGCACCTTTATTGCCTATGTCTCGGGCCTGCTGACCCTGGTGCTGATGCTGGTGACCGTCGCCGGGATGCTCGCTGCGCCCTGGATTATCTGGGCCACGGCGCCCGGGTTTGCCAACACTCCGGAAAAATTCGCCCTGACCAGTGATCTGTTGCGGGTGACCTTTCCTTATATATTGCTGATTTCCCTGTCTTCCCTGGCGGGCGCGATCCTCAATACCTGGAACCGGTTCTCGGTGCCGGCGTTTGTGCCGACCCTGCTTAACGTCAGCATGATCATCTTTGCCCTGTTCCTCACGCCGTACTTCGATCCGCCGGTGATGGCGCTCGGCTGGGCGGTGCTGGCCGGTGGCCTGGCGCAACTGTTGTATCAACTGCCGCACCTGAAAAAGATTGGCATGCTTGTGCTGCCGCGCCTGAACCTCAAGGATACGGGCGTGTGGCGGGTGATGAAAAACATGCTGCCGGCGATTCTCGGGGTATCGGTCAGCCAGATTTCCCTGATTATCAACACCGCATTCGCTTCGCTGCTGGTCTCCGGTTCCGTGTCGTGGATGTATTACGCCGATCGCCTGATGGAATTGCCCTCCGGTGTGCTGGGCGTGGCGCTGGGTACCATTTTGCTGCCGACCCTGGCCCGCACCTATGCCAGCAAGGACCGCCACGAATACTCGCGTATTCTCGATTGGGGCCTGCGCCTGTGCTTTGTGCTGGTGCTGCCATGCTCCCTGGCCCTGGGGATCCTGGCCGAGCCGCTGACCGTTTCGCTGTTCCAGTACGGCCAGTTCAGCGCGTTCGACGCCTTGATGACCCAGCGTGCATTGGTCGCCTATTCGGTGGGGTTGCTGGGGATTATCGTGATCAAGGTCCTCGCGCCGGGCTTTTACGCCCAGCAAAACATCCGGACCCCGGTGAAAATTGCGATTTTCACCCTGGTGGTCACCCAGCTGTTCAACCTGATCTTCATCGGGCCGCTGGCTCACGCGGGCCTGGCCCTGGCGATCAGTGCCGGGGCGTGCATCAATGCCGGCCTGTTGTTCTATCAATTGCGCAAACAAAAAATGTATCAGCCGCAGCCAGGCTGGGGCATGTTCGCCCTCAAATTGCTGGTGGCGGTGGCGGTGATGTCGGCGGTATTGCTGGGGTTGATGCACTGGATGCCGGCGTGGGGCGAGGGGCAGATGCTTGAGCGATTCCTGCGCCTGGGCCTGCTGGTGGTGGCCGGGGTGATCGCCTACTTTGGCATGTTGCTGCTGCTGGGCTTCCGCCTGCGGGATTTCAATCGTAAGGCGCTGAATTGATCGCAATCAACAATAAGCCGGCTGTTTTTTCGATTCGGATCATTTGGCCTGTGCTGTTGCCTGTCGTCCGGGGCCGGGTGTGGTTATAATCGACCACTTTATGAGCAAGAAGCGCGTTATGCAGCTGGTTCGAGGTCTCCACAACCTGCGCCCCGAGCATCGGGGCTGCGTCGCCACTATTGGCAACTTTGACGGTGTTCACCGTGGCCACCAGGCGATCCTGGCGCGGCTGCGCGAGCGCGCAGTCGAGTTGGGCGTGCCCAGCTGCGTGGTGATTTTCGAGCCGCAGCCCCGTGAGTTCTTCACTCCCGAGACGGCTCCAGCCCGTCTGGCCCGCCTGCGGGACAAACTGCAACTGCTGGCCGAAGAGGGCGTGGACCGGGTTCTGTGCCTGGCCTTCAACCAGCGTTTGCGCAGTCTCAGCGCCACCGAGTTCGTCGACCGTATCCTCGTCGATGGCTTGGGCGTGCAGCATCTGGAGGTCGGCGACGACTTCCGCTTCGGTTGCGACCGGGTAGGGGATTTCGATTTCCTGCAGCAGGCCGGCGTGACCCAGGGGTTTACCGTCGAAGCCGCGCAAACCGTCGAACTGGACGGCCTGCGCGTGAGCAGCACCCAGGTGCGAAATGCCTTGGCCGCTGCCGACTTCGCCTTGGCCGAGCGTTTGCTCGGTCGCCCGTTCCGGATTGCCGGGCGGGTCCTGCACGGCCAGAAGCTGGCGCGCCAACTGGGCACGCCAACCGCCAACGTGCAACTCAAGCGCCGTCGCGTGCCACTGACCGGGGTGTACCTGGTGAGTGTCGATATTGACGGTCAACCCTGGCCCGGAGTCGCCAATATAGGCGTCAGGCCAACGGTTGCAGGTGATGGCAAGGCCCACCTGGAAGTTCACCTTTTGGATTTTGCCGGGGATTTGTATGACCGGCGTTTGACGGTGGTTTTCCACCAAAAGCTGCGTGAAGAGCAGCGATTCGCCTCCCTGGAGGCGCTGAAAACGGCGATCAATGCGGATGTCGCCGCCGCCCGTGCACTAGCCGCACCTAGCGCCCATCGCTAATGAAGAGCCTTAAATGACCGACTATAAAGCCACGCTAAACCTTCCGGACACCGCCTTCCCAATGAAGGCCGGCCTGCCACAGCGCGAACCGCAGATCCTGCAGCGCTGGGACAGTATTGGCCTGTACGGAAAGTTGCGCGAGATTGGCAAGGATCGTCCGAAATTCGTCCTGCACGACGGCCCTCCTTATGCCAACGGCACGATTCACATCGGTCATGCGCTGAACAAGATTCTCAAGGACATGATCATCCGCTCGAAAACCCTTTCGGGCTTCGACGCGCCTTATGTCCCGGGTTGGGACTGCCACGGCCTGCCGATTGAACACAAAGTCGAAGTGACCCACGGCAAGAACCTGGGCGCCGACAAGACCCGCGAGCTGTGCCGCGCCTACGCCACCGAGCAGATCGAAGGGCAGAAGTCCGAATTCATCCGCCTGGGTGTGCTGGGTGACTGGGACAACCCGTACAAGACCATGAACTTCAAGAACGAGGCCGGGGAAATCCGTGCCTTGGCCGAGATCGTCAAGGGCGGCTTCGTGTTCAAGGGCCTCAAGCCCGTGAACTGGTGCTTTGACTGCGGCTCGGCCCTGGCCGAAGCGGAAGTCGAGTACGAAGACAAGAAGTCCTCGACCATCGACGTCGCGTTCCCGATCGCTGACGACGCCAAGCTGGCCGAGGCCTTTGGCCTGGCAAGCCTGGCCAAGCCCGCCGCCATCGTGATCTGGACCACCACCCCGTGGACCATCCCGGCCAACCAGGCGCTGAACGTGCACCCGGAATTCACCTACGCCCTGGTGGACGTCGGTGACCGCCTGCTGGTGCTGGCCGAGGAAATGGTCGAGGCCTGCCTGACTCGCTACGAGTTGCAAGGCTCGGTGATCGCCACGACCACGGGCTCCGCGCTGGAGCTGATCAACTTCCGTCACCCGTTCTACGACCGTCTGTCGCCGGTGTACCTGGCTGACTACGTCGAGTTGGGTTCGGGTACCGGTGTGGTTCACTGCTCGCCCGCCTACGGTGTGGACGACTTCGTGATCTGCAAGAAGTACGGCATGATCAACGATGAGATCATCAATCCGGTGCAAAGCAACGGTGTTTACGTGCCGTCGCTGGAGTTCTTCGGTGGCCAGTTCATCTTCAAGGCCAACCAGCCGATCATCGACAAACTGTCGGAAGTCGGTGCGCTGCTGCACACCGAAACCATCAAGCACAGTTACATGCACTGCTGGCGCCACAAGACCCCGCTGATCTACCGCGCCACCGCGCAGTGGTTCATCGGCATGGACAAAGAGCCTGTCGCCGGCGAAACCCTGCGCAAGCGTGCGATCAAAGCCATCGAAGACACCAAGTTCGTCCCGGCCTGGGGCCAGGCGCGCCTGCACTCGATGATCGCCAACCGTCCCGACTGGTGCATCTCCCGCCAGCGTAACTGGGGCGTGCCGATCCCGTTCTTCCTGAACAAGGAAAGCGGCGAACTGCACCCACGCACCGTCGAACTGATGGAAGTGGTGGCCCAGCGTGTGGAGCAGGAAGGTATCGAAGCCTGGTTCAAGCTGGACGCTGCCGAGCTGCTTGGTGACGAAGCGCCGCTGTACGACAAGATCAGCGACACCCTCGACGTGTGGTTCGACTCGGGTACCACCCACTGGCACGTGCTGCGCGGCTCGCACCTGATGGGTCACGAGACCGGCCCGCGCGCCGACCTGTATCTGGAAGGCTCGGACCAACACCGTGGCTGGTTCCACTCGTCCCTGCTGACCGGTTGCGCCATCGACGATCACGCCCCGTACCGCGAGCTGCTGACCCACGGGTTCACCGTCGACGAGAACGGTCGCAAGATGTCCAAGTCCCTGGGCAACGTGATTGCGCCGCAGAAGGTCAACGACACCCTGGGCGCCGACATCATGCGTCTGTGGGTGGCTTCCACCGACTATTCCGGTGAAATGGCCGTTTCGGAGCAGATCCTGCAACGCAGCGCCGATGCCTACCGCCGTATCCGCAATACCGCACGCTTCATGTTGTCGAACCTGACCGGCTTCAACCCGGCCACCGACATCCTGCCGGCCGAGGAAATGCTCGCCCTGGACCGTTGGGCTGTGGACCGTACCCTGTTGCTGCAACGTGAGTTGCAGGAGCACTACGGCGAATACCGCTTCTGGAACGTCTACTCGAAGATCCACAACTTCTGCGTGCAGGAGCTGGGTGGTTTCTACCTCGACATCATCAAGGACCGCCAGTACACCACCGGCGCCAACAGCAAGGCCCGCCGCTCGGCGCAAACCGCGCTGTACCACATCTCCGAAGCGCTGGTGCGCTGGATCGCGCCGATCCTGGCCTTCACTGCCGACGAGCTGTGGGAATACCTGCCGGGCGAGCGTAACGAGTCCGTAATGCTCAACACCTGGTACGAAGGCCTGACCGAATTGCCGGCCGACTTCGAACTGGGCCGCGAGTATTGGGAAGGTGTGATGGCCGTAAAGGTTGCGGTGAACAAGGAACTGGAAGTCCAGCGTGCGGCCAAGGCCGTCGGTGGCAACCTGCAGGCCGAAGTCACCCTGTTTGCCGAGGAAGGCCTGACCGCCGACCTGGGCAAATTGAGCAACGAGCTGCGCTTCGTACTGATCACCTCCACGGCCAGCCTGGCACCCTTCGCCCAGGCCCCGGCTGATGCGGTCGCGACCGAAGTCCCGGGCCTCAAGCTCAAGGTCGTCAAGTCCGCCTTCGCCAAGTGCGCCCGTTGCTGGCACTGCCGTGAAGACGTCGGCGTGAACCCGGAGCATCCGGAAATCTGCGGTCGTTGCGTCGACAACATCAGCGGTGCCGGTGAGGTTCGCCACTATGCCTAAATCCAGCCGTTTCGGACGTCTGGGTTGGCTCGTACTGAGCTTGCTGGTCCTGGTCATCGACCAGGTCAGCAAGGCTCACTTCGAGGGCACCCTGGAAATGTTCCAGCAGATCGTGGTGATTCCTGACTACTTCAGCTGGACCCTGGCCTATAACACCGGTGCCGCTTTCAGCTTCCTCGCTGACGGTGGTGGCTGGCAGCGTTGGCTGTTCGCCCTGATCGCTGTGGTGGTCAGTGCGGTGCTGGTGGTCTGGCTCAAGCGCCTTGGCCGCAATGACACCTGGCTGGCTATCGCCTTGGCACTGGTGCTGGGCGGTGCGCTGGGCAATCTGTACGACCGCATCGCCTTGGGCCATGTGATCGACTTCATTCTGGTGCATTGGCAGAACCGCCATTACTTCCCGGCGTTCAACTTTGCCGACAGCGCCATCTGCGTTGGCGCAATCATGCTGGCGCTGGATATGTTCAAGGGCAACAAGCCCGGAGAAGCCGTAAATGACTGAACAAGTATTGGCCGAACAACGTATTGGCCAGAACACGGAAGTCACCTTGCATTTCGCACTGCGCCTGGAGAATGGCGACACGGTCGACAGCACGTTCGATAAAGCCCCGGCGACCTTCAAGGTCGGCGATGGCAACCTGCTGCCGGGTTTTGAGACGGCACTGTTCGGCTTCAAGGCCGGTGACAAGCGCAACCTGCAGATCCCGCCGGAAAACGCCTTTGGCCAGCCCAATCCGCAGAACGTACAAATCATCCCGCGTTCGCAGTTCCAGGACATGGAGCTGTCGGAAGGCTTGCTGGTGATCTTCAACGATGCGGCGAATACCGAACTGCCCGGTGTGGTCAAAACCTTCGATGACACTCAGGTGACCATCGACTTCAATCACCCGTTGGCCGGCAAGACCTTGACCTTTGATGTTGAAATCATCGACGTTAAAGCGCTCTAACTGACGAAACCGGTTCTGTAGGCGCTGGCTGGCCTGCGATAGCAACGCCTCGGTGTACCAGTTGCACCGAGGCGTTGCTATCGCAGGCAGACCAGCTCCCACAAAGACACGAGGCCCAGCATGCAAATCAAACTCGCCAACCCCCGTGGCTTCTGCGCCGGGGTGGACCGGGCGATCGAAATCGTCAATCGCGCCCTGGAAGTCTTCG
>NZ_MSAJ01000018.1:0-17366 GCF_044510355.1 Pseudomonas sp. DD1
GCGAGATCGTCTACACCGCTACCTTGGTGGATAAGAACGGCGCGCCGGTGACCAACATCACCAGCCCTGTGACAGTGACTCTGGATAACAACCAGGTCATCACCATCGGTGTGAACCAGTCGAGCGGTACTGTCTCGGTTGTGGCTCCAGACGACGTTTACAAAGGTGATCAAACCGTCACGACCGGTATTAAAGAAGTCACCGGCGGCGAGCACTTTGAGAACCTGGTTCCAGGTACTGACAAAGTCACCACGACTGTCACTGATACCCCAGGTACCGATAACACCACCACCGTCACCCTGACCGCGCCAAGCGCCGTCAACGAAGGCGGCACCATCACCTACACCGCCACCTTGAGCAACAAGGCTGACACTGACGTCACCTTGACCCTCGATAACAAGCAAACCATCACCATCAAGGCCGGTGAAACTGTCGGCACCGTGACGGTGAACGCCCCTGGCGATGACGTGTTCATCGACAAGAGCACCCAGACCGTCAAGATCACCGGTACTGACGGTGGCAACTTCGAGAAACTCGTGGTTGCAGGCAACGGCGCAACGACGCAGATCAACGACACCATCGACGAAGTGAAGGTTGTGCTGACCGCCACCACCAGCGTCGCCGAAGGTGGCCAGATCGTCTACACCGCCAGCCTCGTGGACAAAAACGGTGCGGCCGTGACCAACGTGGGTTCCGACCTGGTGATCAAGTTGGACAACGACTTGATCATTACCATCGGTAATGGCAAGACCAGCAGTACCGCCAACTTCACCGCGCCGAATGACTTCTACGTGGGCGCCAAGGATATTTCCGCCAAGATCACTAACGTGGTCAGCGGTGGCGACAAGTATGAAAACCTGATCCCGGTCGGTACTCCGGTAGTCACCAAGGTGACGGACGTGACGAGCAACACCGTGATCAGTATCGCGGGCGATACCTCGGTGACCGAAGGCCAGACCGCTCATTACACGTTGAACCTGACCCAGCCGGCAGCCACCGAAGTCACGGTGACCCTCTCGTATAAAGGTGTGGCCCAGGACGGTTCGGACTTCAACGGCGTGTACACCGTGAAGATTCCAGCCGGCCAAAGCACTGCGACGTTCGATATCAAGACCATCGACGACAAGCTGACCGAGCCTACGGAGAAGTTCGAGATCAGCATCTCCGGTACCTCCGGCGGTAACTTCGAGAACCTGGTTGTCAGCACCACCAACGGTAAAATCGAAACGTCGATCATCGATAACGATGCACCACCGACCATCGACCTGGATGCCAACAACTCCAGCGGCGCCACCGGGAACGACTTCAAGACCACGTTCACCGAAGGCGGCACTGGCGTGTCGATTGCCGACACCGACATCCGCATCACCGACCCGGACAGCACCCAGCTGACCGGCGCCACGGTGGTGCTGACCAATACTCAGCCGAACGACGTGCTGGACTACAGCAAGGTCAGCGGTATGAACGTGACCTCGGTCACGGATCCTGTCACCGGCAAGATCACCCTGACCCTGACCGGGACGGCGTCGCTGGCTGACTACATGCAGCAGATCAAGAACATCACGTTCAGCAACAGCAGCGAAGACCCGAGCACCACGCCACGGACCATCACCGTGACCGTGACCGACGGCGGCAACTACTCGAACGTAGCGACCACCACAGTCAACGTAGTGGCGGTCAACGACGCACCGGTTGCCACTGGCGGCGCCGTCACCGGCACCGAAGACACATCGCTGAAGCTGACTTGGGCCAATTTCGGGGTCACCGATGTGGATTCCCCTCAGGCCAGCCTCGGGGTGAAAATCACCGAGCTGCCGGTCGCTGGCAAGCTGCAGTACCTGGCAGCGGACGGCACTACCTGGACCAATGTGACAGCCGGCCAGACCTTCACCAAGGCGCAGATCGACGGCGGCCAGTTGCGCTTCACGCCAAACGCCAACGAATCCGGAGCCGACGGCTACGGCGGCACCGGTGTGGGCAACAAGCAGGCTGACTACGCACAGTTCAAGTTCCAGCCAACCGATGGCAAGGACCTGGGCACCAGCGCTACCGTGAAAGTCGACATCACCCCGGTTGCGGACGCGCCGACATTGAGCGTTGCCGATAACAACATCGCGTCGGTAGGCCTGACCAAGCAGAGCTGGAACAGCATTGCGAACCTGGGCAGCAACGGTAATGGCGCCTCGGCAACCGAGCTGAAAAATGCGATCAATAAAGCTGGCACACCTAACAGCACGACGATTTCGACTGACGTCACGTCAACCGCAGACGTAGCGGCCGGTGCCGGATCGAAGACTTCTGGCCTGATCTACCTGGAAGCAGGCAAGTCCTATACCTTCAGTGGCTACGGCGATGACAGCATCCTGGTCAACATCGGGGGTAAAGACGTGGCCAGCGGTACATGGGGTTCGAACTCCGGCCAGTTCAGCGGCACGTTCATCCCGACCAGCAATGGCTACTACAGCATCGATATTTACCACGCGAACCAGGCAGGTGCCGGTAGCTATGACGTCAACCTGTCGGTCAACGGTGGGGCGGCGACGAACCTGAGTAATACCAACATCCCGATCTACACCGGGGTCAACGACCTGATCAACGCAGGTGCCCAGGTGTCTGACCTGCACGGCACCAACGGCCAGGGCTACTACGACGCGTATAAGCTCAACGAAGGGCTGGAAAACGGCACGGTCAAACTGACCAAGGTCACCACCGGCCTGACCGATACCGACGGTTCTGAAACCTTGAGCGTGAAGATTGGCAGCATCCCGGTGGGCGCAGTGCTCAGCGATGGTGCCGGGCATACCTTTACGGCTACCAATGGCCAGACCGAAGTCAATGTCACCGGTTGGGACCTCAATAATTTGAGCCTCAAACCGCTGCCTTACACCAGCGGCCAGTACAACCTGACCGTGACGTCGACCTCCACCGAAAGCCTCGGCGGCTCGGCTACAACCGTGGCCAATGTGCCTGTCAAGGTGTACCCGGCCACCTATAGCGGGAGCACGGCGACTTCGGGCGATGACAACGTCATCGGTAGCAGCAGCAACGACATCATCGTGGCGGACGTTTCTGGCCTGAACGTGGTACAGGGCAAGAACTACAACATCGCGTTCATGATCGATACGTCGGGCAGTATGGGTTCGGACTCGGTAGCGGCGGCGAAAACCTCGCTGACCACCGTGTTCAACTCACTGAAAAACAGTATCGGCTCCAGCACCTCTGGCACCGTGAACATCTTCCTGGCGGACTTCAGTGACCAGGTCAATCGCACGGTTACAGTCAACCTGAAAGACCCGGGTGCACTGGATGCGCTGCAGAAAGTCCTGGATAAGATGGTGTCGACCGGCGGCACCAACTACGAAGACGTGTTCAAGGCGGCATCCAACTTCTTCAAAAGTGGCCTGGCGACTGGCAACACTGGCGCAATCAACACCACATATTTCATCACTGATGGTGAACCGACGTTCTATCAGCGTGCTGAGCAGACCAACCCGACCTTGTACGGCAACGTCAAGCTTGATGACGTCGTTAACATGAACAACTACACCTTAGGTACCGCCACCCGGATCAATATCGAGTCGAATATCTCCCTTGAGATCAACTCTGTCGGTAAGGTGACCCTCTGGTACTACGGCACAGCGTACGACCGGGGGACCATCCACGCTCAAGGGGATGGCACCTATGAGACATCCGTTCGTGACGGTTATGGCAGCTACACCGATACAGCCACCGCTACCAACTCGCAGAACGCGTTCGCACTGCTCAAAGGCCTGTCCACAGGTGGCGTAGAAGCCATCGGCCTTAAAAGCGGGGTCGGCCTGGAGCAGTTGGCACCGTACGACAGCGACAACAAGCCACAAGCCAACATCGATCCCAAGGACCTGGCCAACGCCATCCTCGGGAGCAGCGAGGCTACCCTGCCGGGTGCCGACCGTGTCGATGGGGGTGACGGCAACGACATCCTGTTCGGCGACCTGGTGAGCTTCCCGGGCATTACCGGCGAGGGCTATAACGCCATCCAGACCTACGTGGCAGGGAAAAACGGCGTGGCGGTTGCTGCTGTCACCGGCCAGGATGTGCACAAGTACATCACCGAGCACTACAACGAGTTCAACACCTCGGGTGCCAAAGACGGTAATGACACCCTGCTGGGTGGCTCGGGTGATGACATCCTGTTCGGCCAGGGCGGCAACGACTACCTGGACGGGGGCAAGGGCAACGACATCCTGTTGGGCGGTACGGGTAACGACACGCTGATCGGCGGCCAGGGCAATGACATCCTGATCGGCGGCACTGGTGCCGATACCTTTGTCTGGAGATCCGGTGACGTCGGCAACGACGTGATCAAGGACTTCAAGGCCTCGGAAGGCGACCGTATCGACCTGCGTGACCTGCTCAAGGGTGAAACCGACAGCACCATCGACAACTTCCTGAAGTTGACCACGGTGGATAACGTGACCACGCTGCAGATCAGTTCCGAAGGCAAGCTCAACGCCGCCGGTGGCCTGGCCAATGCGGATGTGACGATCAAGCTGGAAGGTAACAACTGGTCCGGCCAGACGATCAATTCGTTGATCAGTGGTGCTGACCCGACCATCAAGGTCGATCACACCTAATGAACCAATGACCCGGCCGCCTCTTGAGGCGGCCGATTCATTTGCGGCCACCGTTCACTGGCATGGGGCAACGATTGCACGGCATACTCACGTCCAATCGCGCTCCGTTGGCCTATGCTGCTGACAGGCTGTCGTCAGTTCTCCTCATGAGGGATGTTCAATGTTCTACGTGCAACGTGATGCACAGGGTGAGCTGATTCGCGCCGAAGCGGTTGCCTTCGCCGAATCGACCGGCACCCTGCCCGCGGATCATCATGAGATCCAGGCCTGGTTTGCCAATGAAGAAGCGGAGCTGAGCCTCAAGCAGCTCAAGCACAGTGACTCGGAGATGATCCGGGTGCTGGAAGACTTGATTCAGGTGCTGATCCAGAAAGGCGTGATCAACCTCACGGACCTGCCGGTTGCCGCGCAAGCCAAGCTCAAGGATCGCAGCCACGCACGGGAATCACTGGGTGGCCTGAGCCACCTGATCAATGATGATGAGACCGGCCTGATCTGAGGCCGGCCACGGCCTCAGCGCCAGGGCGCCGGCTCGCCAAACAGCTGGCCCTGCACGCCAAAAATCCCCATCTCGCGAATCACCTGCAACTCACCCTCGGTTTCGACCCGCTCGGCAATCAGCGGCAAGTCGATGCTGTGGGCTGCGCGCTGGATAGCTTCGATAAACAGGCGCTTGTCGCTTTCCTGGTCGATGTCGCGGATGTAGCTGCCATCGATCTTCAGGTAGGCCAGGCCCAGGCGCGCCAGGTTGCCGATCATGCTGAAACGCCCACCAAAGCGTTGCAGGCTGAGGGAGAAGTTCAGCTCTCGCAGACGCTGGGTCAACTGCTCCAGTACCGCCTGTTCGGGCAGTTGCTCTTCACCGATTTCCAGGGTCAGGCGCGGGCCCAGGTTGGAATGCTGACGCAGCAGGTCGAACACGCGGTTCAGGGCTTGGGGGTCTGCCAGCGTGGCCGCAGACAGGTTCAGGGCCAACGAATGTTCATGGCTGGCCATCTGCTTGAGCACCAGCTCGAGCATCAGTCGGTCCAGACGCGCCGACCAGCCAAACCGCTCCAGCCAAGGCAGGAAACGGCCGGCCGGGATGGTGTGGCCCTGATCGTCCACCAAACGCGAGAGCACTTTGTAGTGCAGGATCAGTTGCGGATCCTGGGCGGCCACCACCGGCTGGAAGTACAGCTCGAAGCGTTGCTGGCTCAGCGCCAGGTCCAACAGTGAGTGCCAGGCATGATGATCGTCGCCGACGCTGGCGGCAGCGCTGTGGTCCAGGCACACCCAACTTACGTCACCCAGGGTTTCGGCCTGGGCCAATGCCTGGTCGGCCAGGGTCAGCAGGCCCTGGGGGGAATCACCGTGACTGAACGGCGCCAGGCCGATACAGGCAACCGGCGAAACGTCACTGGCGCCGGTGGCTTGCAGGCTTTGCAGGGTGCTTTCCAGGTTCTGCGCCAGTTGCATCGCCTCTTCACGCATCAGCCCCGGCGCCAACACGGCAAACTCGCCGCCGCGGATGCGCGTAATCAGGTTGTGGGTTTCCGGGTACGGCTCGCACTGGCGCAGCAGTTGCTCGCCGACTGCCTGCAGCAGCTGGTCGGTGCGCTGGCCACCGAGGCGCTGGTTGAGGCCGGCCAGGTCCTTGACCCGCAGCACCAGCAGGTAGCCTGAACTGGTTTCTTCGGGGTTGCTGACCCGGGCATTGAGTTGCATCTCGAAATAACGACGGTTGGCCAGGCCCGTGAGGTTGTCCTGATAGGATTCCACCCGCAGTTTTTCGCTGCGCTCGGCCTGTTCCTGGAACAGCGCCTTGAGCTTTTCCACCATCTGGTTCATCGCCTGTACCACGCGGCGCAGCTCCGGGGTGCGCGGCAGATCCGGCAGGCTCAGGAACTCACGACGGGCAATGGCATGGGACTGTTTGACCATATAGTCCAGAGGCTTGAGTTGCCGGCGTAGTAACAGCGCACCCAGCACCGCACTGACGGCGCCGCACAGCAGCAGCCAGCCCAGGCTGCCCAGAGCGCTCTGCCAGAGCTTGGCCAGGGCGAACATCGGATGGCTGACCACCTCGACCCGCGCCGCCTGCTCCCAGCCACGACTGACCAGGGCGTCGCCGCCGGCCGGTTCCAGGCCGATCAACTTGACGAACCAGTTGGGCACGCCGTTGTTGTCGGGGATACCACTGCGCTCGACGATGACCTGGTCATTGGTCACGTCGACCACGCGGATGCTCGCGTAATAACCGCTGTCGAAGATCGAGCTGACCAGCAGTTCGACCATCGCCGGGTCGTCGATATTGGGCGTCAGGGACAGCGCCAGGGCGGTCGCCGCGTCCTGCGCGTGGGAGCGCAGTTGGTTCACGTATTGGGTACGCGAACTTTCCAGGCTGACCATGAAGCTGCCGCTGAAGGCGACCACCAGGAACAGACAGATAGCGATCAACAGCTGTTTGAACAGTGACATCTGAACAGTTACTCCTAGTTGGCCGGCTCGGCTGGGAAGCCTTCCGCCCGCATTTTTTTCAACACATCCTGCCAGCGCGACAGGCGCTTGGTGTCGCCAACCTTTTTGTTGCCTTTGGCGCCGGGCAGGTACAAGCCTTCGGCGTTGAAGGAGTAGACCGGCAGCAAGTCGGTCCGTTGGCTGGCAGGCTGGATCTCGTCGATCAGGCTGTCGAGTACCAGTGGCATGGCCTCTGGCGTCGAATAATAGGTCAAGACCATATGGGCGCGATTCTGCCGCAATGCCTTGACGTAGGTAATGCGCAATTTGTCGCTGGAGACGCCCAGGTGTCGCAGGCTGAAATACTTGGCAATGGCATAGTCTTCACAATCGCCGGCGCCCTTCCACAGGGCTTCGATGGGCGTCTCCCAATAATCGACCTGGCTCCATAAGTCGACATCTTCGACATAGCGCACCCGCTTGTTGAAGAACAGGTTGACCACCTTGAGCTGCTCCAACTCGCTGCCTTGTTTTTGCGTGGCCAGCAGCCGCTGCCAGTCGTCGATACGCTGCTGGCCCGCGCCCAGTGGTCCATATAGCGCTGTAGCGCGCCGGCTGATCTGGGAAAAATCCCAATCGGCATGCAGCCCGCCAGGCAATAAGCCAGCCAGCAGCAGCGCTGAAAACAGCCAGCACAGGATCCGCGAGGGAGTAAAACGTACCGCCAATGGCTTCAGTCCGTAGAAAGAGACGGAGAATCATTCGATGGTGAAGGGTCAGTCGGCAAAAGACAATGGCACAGTGCAATCACCCAGTGTCCACTCAGCTAAAGCAATCGCACTTGTAAGACGCCCGCCAGCCATAATGTGCGATGTAAAACCGCGCTGTTGAGTCGCTTACAAAGGGAAACTTTGCCTGTTTGACAAGCCTGCATGCAATCTCTAGTGTTCTTTGGATCCAATTAGCCAAAACCCATTCCAACAAGAAAGGAGGATAGCGTAGTCGTGACGCACAAGCCGAACCCTTTGAGCAGCATCAAGATCAGTGGGCCCATTCCCGCTCACCTCGCGCGCTCCGTTATTGAAGAAACATTGCGCAACGCCATACTGGATGGTCGCCTGCCCTGCGGCACCGCCATGCGCCAGCAAGAGCTGGCCAGCCTGTTCGGGGTCAGCCGGATGCCAGTGCGCGAAGCCCTGCGCCAGCTGGAGGCACAGTCGCTGTTGCATGTGGTAACCCATAAAGGCGCCGTGGTTGCTCCGCTGATTGAAGATAACTCGGCGGAGACCTACGCCCTGCGTATTCTCCTGGAGTCGGAAGCACTGCGCTTATCGATCCCATTACTCACCCAGAGCGATATCGAGCAGGCGGGTGCCTTGATCGACACCCTTGAGTGCGAAACCGACTACACCGAAATCGGCCGGCTCAACCGCCTGTTTCACATGGCGTTGTATGGCAAGGCACCCAACCAGCGGTTGTTGAACCTGGTGGAACACGGGCTGAACGAGGAGGAGCGGTTCCTGCGCTTCAACCTTGAAGCCATGGGACTGGGCGAAACCTCCCAGGAGGACCATCGCGAGCTGCTGAATCTGGTCGCGCAGAAAAAAGTCGAGCAGAGCGTGCTGACGCTGCGTAATCACCTGATGCGCGGCATGGAAGTGATCACTCAATACCTCAACAGCATTGAACAGGACAACGACAAAGGTCCGCGTTGACTTCTCCCGGCTTTAGCCGCCCAGTGCGCGACCTGGATGACCAGGCGCCGCACACGCCCAAAGCCGGTCCATGCCTGCCGTCACCCTCCTGGATGGTTGCGCCAACAGACTCGATATCGACCGATAGGAACCTGCAGCGTTGCAAAGCAATAATGGATCAAACCCTGCCCGTTAAGTCCACCCACATAAAACTCGCAAACAACAAGGAAAGTTCCCACCCCGAACAGTAAGTTCAACTGCAGCATTTCCCTTCCTGCAAAAAAACCTTATACAACTCAGAAAGTATTTGAACACTTAACCAAGTGATTATTCTTTAATTGGTCTTGGCACTTCATTCGAAAGCGTAGGCACAGGCTTGGGCATAGCTGTGGACGACGCGCGCTCCAACAAGAATAGGATGCTTTGTCACTACCTGTTGCTTGCCGGGCAACGAAGTACTCGCCAACAACCCACGCTTGGTTCTAAACAAATTTTTTATTTGAGTCGACATAACGACTTATAGGCATTAACCATGTTTCAACTACAAGAACTACTTAGACATAAAAAACAACAATTACATGAACATCCGATATTCCTGGAAATCAATTCTTTCCCGCAACTACAACACTTTATGCAAAATCATGTGTTCGCCGTCTGGGACTTCATGACCCTGACCAAACGCCTGCAACAGGACCTGACCTGCATCCGCCTGCCCTGGCTGCCGCCGACAGACCCACAGGCCGCGCGGCTGATCAACGAAATTGTCCTGGACGAGGAATCAGACCAGCGCCAGGGCGTCGGGCACAGCAGTCACTTCGAACTGTATCTGGAGGCCATGCGCGAGGTGGGAGCCTGCACCATCACCATCGAACGATTCATCGCGTTGCAGCGTGAGGGAGCAAGCGTCGACAGCGCCTTGGCACAGATCACCATTGATCCTGCGGTAGAGCGCTTTGTGCGGCACACCCTGGACGTCGCCTTGAACGCACCGACCCATTGTGTCGCCGCGACCTTCCTGCATGGCCGCGAAAGTGTCATCCCGGCGATGTTCAAGCGCCTCCTGGAAGGCTGCGATGTCGCTCATCGGCAAGCCCCCAGCTTGTGCTATTACCTGCAGCGGCACATCGAGCTGGACGCCCAGGGTCATGAACCGGCCGCAGAACACCTGCTACAGCGGCTGATCCAGGCAGATCCCCTGCGCGAACAACAGGCCTGGAATGCTGCCATCAGCGCCGTAGAGAGCCGCATCGCCCTGTGGGACGGCCTGCGCCGGCACGCAGGATGCCAGGAGGTGAGCCTGTGACCGCTGCCGACTACCGCTCATTCGCGACCGACTGGGAGCAGCAGGCGACCATCCGTACTCGCCCGCGTCGCCTGCTGGAAGATGACGACAAGTTGATCTATCCCCTATGTCGTCAACCGTTGGTGCTCAGTGCAGGCTTTCTGGAGCATTGTCCGCAGTGGCGCGAGTTTGTCCTGGTGCAGACGTTCTACAAATTCATCAACGACGTGGTGATCTTTGAAACCGAGATCGTCGATAAAACCGCGAGGAGCATCGCCAAGAATCGCTTTTCAATCCCCTTCCCTGTGGCCTGCCGCTACGCCGCCATGACCGTGGTGGTCGATGAGGATTACCACGCCCTCGTTGCCCTGGACTTCATGCAGCAAACGCAGGAGAAGACGGGTATTGCGCCGCTGGCGCTACCTGCGGCCATCGAGTTGAGCCGTGCCATACCCAGCGCGCAGGCCCACGTACCGGCGCATCTGCGTGATGCCGTGGAGCTGATCGGCGTGGCGATTGCCGAGAACACAGTCACCCATGACGTGGCGGCGTTTGCCAAGGATGACAGCGTCAAACAGTCGGTAAGGGGGTTGATGGCCGACCATCTGGCTGATGAGGGCCGCCACGCCAGCTTCTGGACCGGCCTGGTGCGGCTCTACTGGCAAACAGCAAGCGAAGCAGACCGCCACTGTCTCGCCCAGATGCTGCCGATCTTCCTGCAGCACTATTTGACCAGTGACCTGCAAAGGGACTTCGACCTGCTGTTGATCGACCATCTGGATATCAGTCCCTCCGTCCGCGAAGCTTTGCGGGTCGAGGTAAATGCCCTGGCCTTTCCCATCACCCGCCAGCACCCGCTGATCAGCAACATCATGGGTTTCCTGCGCCGCAGCGGGCTGCTGCAAACACCCTGCGTCGCCCAGGCGATGAGCGCGTATCTGCCCGTATCCGGGAGCCCGTCATGAGACGCCTAGGGATTAGGCCGGTCGGTACCAGTACGGCCTTGCACGAGCTGACGCAGGCACTGGAACCCTATGGTCATGACCTTGGTGCGCAGGAGCCGGCCATCGACTTGCTGATTGAAGACGGCACTCAGCCCGTCGCCCAGGATTCGCCCGGCATGGTCGTGATGAGCCTGCGCCTGGCCATCGGCCCCTTGAGCGAGTGCGGCCTGCCGGCCCTGCAAATACGCTGCTATGACCGCGTATCGCAACTGCTGGCCGTGCTGGATGTAGCACCGCCAGCCTGCGGCAACGGTCAACAACTGCGACGCCAGGCGGTGACACAGTTGGTCGAGTGGATTGTGCGGCAGGTCAGCGGCTTCGCGCGCAACCCCGGACATTTTGCCCAACGTGCGAGCGCCTCCCCCCTTCCAGAGCAAAGCCTGCAAGGCCTGGAGGGGCTGGCCTACCTGCATCGCCTTAACCGGACCGATGAGCCGGCGCTGCTGCAAAAAGCCCGGACGCCGCTGATCAAACAGTTGGAGCACAGCTTGCGGGTCTTCGCCGATAGGCCGGCCCTGGAGATCGCCGGCCTCAGCCTGAGTTATCGACGCCTGTTGCGGCACAGCCTGGCGATCCAGCAGGTTTTGCGGCCGTTGCTCGGGCCTGGGCAGGTGCCCGTGGTCGGTATTTGCCTGGGCAAGTCGGTTGAGTTGTATGCCAGCATTCTGGCGATTCTTGGCTGCGGCGCGGTCTATCTGCCACTGGAGCCGAGCCATCCGCTGCCGCGCCAGCGGGCCATGCTGGAGAATGCAGGGGCCACGGTGTTGCTCGATGACGGCCAACATCCGTTGCGCGAGCATTTCACTGGGGTGGATGTCAGCGGCATAGACAGCCGGCACATGGACGAGCGCTGCCCCCTGGCCCTGACGTTACCCTCGATTGATAGCGCCAGCATGGTGCTCTACACCTCCGGCACCACCGGCCAGCCCAAGGGCGTTTTGCTCAGCCAGCAGAACCTGGCCCATTTCTCGGCGTGGTACAGCCAGTATGTCGAGCTCAGTGAGCACAGCCGCGTACTGCAATTTTCTTCCTTGAGTTTTGACTCTTCACTGATCGACCTTTTTCCGGCCCTGAGCCAGGGCGCGACCCTGATTGTTCCCAGCGAAGAACAGCGTCGCGACCCTCGCCAGTTGGTGGAACTGATCCGGCAACGGCGCATCACTCATGCCTTCCTGCCACCTGCGCTGTTGAGCCTGCTGCCGATGGATCGGCCGCTGGGCCTGGAGCACCTGCTGACCGGCGGTGATATCTGTGAGCCCCATGTCATTGAGCAAATGGCCGGGCAATGCGCCCTGCACAACCTGTATGGCCCGACAGAGGCCACGGTGCTGGTCAGCAGCCGGCGGATGCGGGCTGACGACAGCAATCTCAACCTCGGCATGCCCATCGCCAACAGTCAGGTGCTGATCCTCGACGAGCAGCGCCGACCGGTTGAGGATCAGGTGGTTGGCGAGCTGTACATCGCAGGCCCTGGAGTAAGCCTTGGGTATGTGAACCAGCCACGGCAGACCGCCGAGCACTTTGTGCACCTTGCGCTGCCTGATGGCCGAACCCTGCGCACCTATCGCACGGGAGACATGGCGAAATGGACTGCAGAGGGCATCGAACTGGTCGGGCGCCAGGACCAGCAGGTGAAGATCCGCGGTTTTCGGGTCGAGCCCCAGGAGATTGAGCAGTGTTTGCGCGCCAGCCAGTTGTTTCGCCAGGTGGCGGTGGTGATTAACCGTGAGCGAAGAATTCTCGTGTTCGTGGCACACGCTGATCCCAGCTATTCGGGCGCGGCCCTGGCAGCGCTCAAGCAACACGCCAGGCAAACGTTGCCGGACTATATGCAGCCGACCGTATTCACTGAGTTGACGAGCCTGCCCTATGGCAGCAATGGCAAAGTTGATCGCCAGGCATTACAGGCACTGGTCGTGCAGGCCGTCTCGGATAACCCCCATTGCCTCCCCCAAACGCCGGTGGAAGCGCAATTGCTGGACCTGTGGAGTGAGCTGCTGGGGTTGCCGGTCAACGAGATCTCGACTGACGACAGTTTTTTCCATCTCGGCGGTCACTCCATTCTGCTTTCGACCATGCTCCTGCGGATTCGCGAGTTGTACGGACGCAGCCTGCCCCTCAACCGGTTTATCGAAGCGCCAACGGTGCAGACACTCGCGGCGTTGATGGGCGACAGCGCGCCGGGGACGGCGCCCACCGCCCGGGCGATAAGCGATGCACTACGCACCCTGGATATGCCCCTGCTGCCAGGGGCGCGTGCCGGTGATCGCCACAAGGCTATCGTGACCGGCGCCAACAGCTTTTTGGGTATACATATCGTCGAAGCCTTGCTGGTGGCCGGAGCGACAGAAGTCGCCTGCCTGGTTCGCGAAAACCCAGGACAATCGGCCGCCATACGGTTTGCCGACGCCATGCGTGAATACCGCCTGGAACACCTGGACCTGAGCCGCGTACGGGTATACACCGCTGACCTGCGCCAACCTCGTTTAGGCCTGGAGGCACATGCATATGAACGCCTCGCCCGCCAGTTCGGGGTGCTGGTACACAGCGCGGCCCACGTCAATCACGTCATGGACTACGCATCGCTGGCCAAGGACAACGTGGAGCCGGTCATTGAATGCCTGCGCCTGTGCGAAACCCATTGCAAGAAAGTGCTCAATTTCGTCTCCACACTATCCGCGTCGAGTAGCGTTGGGGCCGACGGGCAAGTGCTTGAAGCGCCGGCGGCAAGCACCCCACCGCTGTACATCAAGAACGGCTACAACCTGTCCAAATGGGTGGCCGAACGTCTATTGGGGCGTGCCGCCGGACAAGGTGCCTGGATCAATATCTATCGACCCGGGAACATCAGTTTCAATAGCCACAACGGTGTCTGCCAACCCCACAAGAACCGCCTGCTGCTGATGCTCAAGGGATCGCTGCAGCTGGGCCGGGTGCCACGCCTGGGCTTGAACTTCGACCTGATGCCGGTGGATTTCCTGGCACGGTTCATTGCCTTCCACAGTGCCAACTACGTTGCCGAGCGTAGCGTCTTCAACCTGCACAATCCGCAGCCCCTGAGGTGGGAAACCTACGTGGAGTCGTTTCGCCAGGCAGGTCATGCGTTCGAGTTGGTGAGCGTCGCGGATTGGCAGCACCATCTGCGCGAAGTAGGTCGCGAGAATGCCCTTTTCGGTGTGCTCGGGTTCTACCTCAATGGGCTGGGAGAAGACATCGGCGATATTTCGATGATTCGCCATGAGAACGCACGCCATGGCGTCGAACAAATGGGTGTGCAGTATCCCGAAAAAGCACCCGAGTTATTACGCAGAGGATGCCAATACCTCAATGCCATCGGCTTTCTGTGACCCCCGCCTTCAGGAAATACTTATGAGACAGCTGCAACCCGATACGTTGATCAAAAACCCCTTGGGCAGGCCTGTGGTGTCATCTGTGGTGATTGCCTGCAGCGCCGATGAGCTATGGGCGGTCGTGGGGCGTTTCGAGGGATTTGACGCGTTCATTCCTGCCCTGGCCCGTATCAGCATGACGGGCAGCGGGGTGGGATCGCTACGCAAGAAATGGTTCCACGATGGCAATATCGTCGTGGAACAGCTCAACAGCCACGATGCGCGGACGATGCACATGACGTGGACGACGATCTATAACACCTTGGGCGTGGCCCGACTGTGGGCGGCAATGGGTGTTGAGTCGCTTGAGGGGCAACAAGCGCGGGCGACCTGGACCATCATCGCCGAGCCCGTTGATGCCCGCGATAAAAAGGGGTTTGAACAGTTTATCCAGGACTTCGCCGACAGTGCGCTGGATAACGTACGCCGGTTGCTTGGCTGAAAAAAATGGCGCAGTGCACTGCTGCACTGCGCCACATTTACCCCGTGGTGATCAGATCTTGAAACTGTCGACCAACTGCTTCAAGCGATTGGCTTGTTGTGACAGCGCGTCACAGTCTTTCAAGGTCTCGTTGAGGTTGGCCACACCTTGCTGGTTCAGCAGGTTGATCTGGTTGATATCAACATTGAGGGTTTCCACCACGGCAGTCTGTTCCTCAGTGGCTGCCGCCACCGATTGGTTCATGCCATCAATCTCGACGATTCGCTGGGTCACGCTGATCAAGCGCTCACCGGCCTGGTTGGCAACCTCGACACTTTCTTCGCTGGACACCTGACTGGCGTTCATTGTGGTGACCGCTTCGCGTGAACCGATCTGCAACGAGGTGATCATCTTGTGGATCTCCTCCGCCGATTCCTGGGTACGGTGAGCCAGGTTGCGCACCTCGTCGGCGACCACGGCAAAGCCACGGCCGGCTTCACCGGCACGGGCCGCTTCAATGGCGGCATTGAGGGCCAGCAGGTTGGTTTGCTGAGAGATGCCTTTGATCACATCAAGAATGTGGCCAATGTTGTCGGTACTGGCATTCAAGGTTTCGATCTGCGTGCAGGACAAGCTGATCTTCTGCGACAGCTCGGACATCGCCAGGATGGTTTTCTCCACCACTTGGCGACCGTCATCGGCTTGCTCGCTGGCGCCACTGGCGTGTTGCGAGGCGTCAGCGGCGTTACGGGCGATTTCCTGGGTGGCGGCACCCAGTTCGTTAATGGCCGCAGCAACGCTGTTGGTACGGGCGCTCTGCTCGTCGGAGCCGATGATCGAGGCGTTGGACGATGCCATCACGCGCTGGGAAAGATCGTGTACATGCCTGGTCGCCGAAGACACTTCGCTGATCGAGGCATGGATACGCTCGACAAACTGGTTGAACGCACTACCCAGCTCACCGAATTCATCTTTGCTTTCCACGACCAGGCGGCGGGTCAGGTCACCCTCGCCTTGAGCAATGTCCTGCATCGCGCGGCCCATGGTGGTCAGTGGGCGCATCAGCACCTGGATCAACAGGCTCAGCAACACGGCAATCGCTGTGACGGCAATAAACATCGCGATCAAAGCGGAGGTGCGGAATTTACCCAGGGGGGCGTAGGCTTTGTCTTTGTCGATCGACAGGCCTATGTACCAATCTGCACCCGGCAAGCCGCTGATCGGGGTGAAGGACAGGATGCGGTCCTGACCATTGAGGACGACATCCTGATTAACCTTCTCAATCCGGACACCGCTGCCTGGGTAGATATCCTTGAGGTTTTTCATTACCTGCTCTTGGTCAGGGCTGACGATTACCTGCCCATCGCCGCTGACCAGGAACGCGTGGCCAATCCCGCCGAAGTCCACCGAGTTGATGATCTTCACCAGGGTTTGCAGGCTCAAGTCGCCACCCACTACACCCAGCAGCTCACCATTTTTCTTGACCGGCATCGCGATGGTGACGATCAAACCACCGACGGCGGCCATATAAGGCGGCGTCAGCATGGGTTTGTCGGCAGCGACCGCTTGCTTGTACCACGGGCGCTGACGCGGATCGTAGCCTTCAGGCATTTTCGCGTCAGGACGCTGAGTGAAGACACCGTTGGTTGAGCCAACGTAGGTGAACTGGAAGTTCGAGGTGAACGCCGGTTGATCAACCAGGCCGGGGAGGTCGGCGTTGGCGCCTTGATGAGCAACGTTCTGCGCAAGGTTCTCCAGGACCAGTATCCGGCCACTGAGCCAGTTCTGCACACTGCTGGCAGTCAGGTCGCCCGACTGCTCAATAGATGACTCCAGATTTTGCCTGATGGTATTGCGCTGCAGGTAGTCGTTGTACAACGTAAACAGCGCGAAGGCCAAAACCACAACGCCTGACGCGGCCAACAGAATTTTATGACTGAACTTGAGATTCATTTCATCGACTTCTTTTTGCCAAAAGGGGGTGAGCGTGCCGAATGCAACGTTCCATGTACGGTATAGGCGGACTCTACGACCGCTCTATTTCAGTGCACGCATGGCTCATCAGGCTTTCGGCCAAGGTTGGATAAATCTTAGGAATTTGTGGGATACATCTTCTTTTTATGCAGGAAACTGACGGGCGGTCAGCAGAGGACACATAAGCCCCCAAAACGACAAAACCCCCGTCTGCGTTAACAGACGGGGGTTTCGGAATTTGATCTTGACGATGACCTACTCTCACATGGGGAAACCCCACACTACCATCGGCGATGCATCGTTTCACTGCTGAGTTCGGGATGGGATCAGGTGGTTCCAATGCTCTATGGTCGTCAAGAAATTCTGTGTACCAGAGCGTTGCACTAGCAACGGTCCGGTGAAATTCATGGACTTCTACATAAACAAAACCCCTGTTTGCGTTAGCAAACAGGGGTTCTGGAATTTAATCTTGACGATGACCTACTCTCACATGGGGAAACCCCACACTACCATCGGCGATGCATCGTTTCACTACTGAGTTCGGGAT
>NZ_MSAJ01000019.1:0-14453 GCF_044510355.1 Pseudomonas sp. DD1
GGGCGGGCCCGGGGGTTGGCGTCGGTCCTCCCGTCACGATATCGGTGGCTTGGATTTTACCGGCAGTGGTCAACAGCAAGTCAGGTTTGCCGCTACCGTTCATATCAATCGCCAGACTGCCACGCCCTGTACGCGCGTCATAACCCAGCACGGCATTGCCTGGCTGCCCATTGAATTGACTGGAGAAGTTGAGGTGTTTGATACCGGCTTCTCTCAAGGCGCCAGAAACATCGACTTTGTCGGTGCCGCTGGTGAAATCCTCGATCAGGTCTGGGTTCTGCGGCGTGGATTCACTGGCCTTGTCGTAGACGAAGATGTCCGCCCCGCCGCCTCCGCGCAGCTTGTCTGCCCCCCTGCCCCCCTTGAGGCGATTGTCTGCATCATTGCCGGTCAGCACATCATTGCCTGCACCGCCGACGGCATTTTCCAGGGTCACGCCCTTGGCGATGGAAACATTACCTTTCATTCCCCCGACGTCCGAGAATGATTGCGCATTGAGGTTGATGTTTTGGTCCTGGGAATAGCCGGAGAAATCCAGGGTGTCGTTACCGCCGCCGTCCCAGACACAAAAAACCGCTGAATCCGCAGCGCTCTTGATGCTCAGTACGTCACGCCCGGTATTGGAGTTGAACCCATAGGTCGTGTCTGTGTTGCGGGTAGTGTGGTTGGCACCATAAAGACGCTGAACCGCCGCGATGTCATACATCATGGGTGCCGAGGGCATCCGCCCCTTGAAGTCATGACCCGCGTTCTTGTGCTCTGCCCAATAACTCATGACCGTACCGGCCCGGGTGTCCTGCGCAAACTTCGCATCCCGCTCGTACGATCCGCCACCGTTGTAGTCACCGGGATGCGCCAGCCCCAGGCAATGGCCTATCTCGTGAACCATCGTGGTGTGGAAGTAACTCCCCTCCTTGGGCGCATGTGAGGCACGCCGTGTACCGATCGTGGCTTTCGCCGCGGGATTGTGCCGTGTCGGCCCCCATGCCACGCCACTTTCCATGCGATGAGAGCCGGACACCTCTATAGATCCATCCGTCTTGCGGGCGTTCTCATGAAAACTGATGTTGGCCACGTCTTGCCAAGCCTCCATGGCCCGCCGAGCACAGGTTTTCTGCTGCTCGGTGAAACCCTGGAGCTTGTAGGAAACCTGCGTCTTGCCGTCCCCGTCCCGATCGTTAAAACGCGTACCGCTGCGCGTAAGATGCCCGGCAACCTGATCAGTACTGAGGGAGCGTTTCCCACGGGCAGACATGGGTTCCCTGGACGGCCCGTGCATGCCTTCAGGACAGCAGCCAGGATGAGCAGCAGTGTTGTTGATTTGACTCATGGCGATCTCCGATTCGATTAATAACTGGGATATCAGGGTCCAACTGCGCCGCCTTTCATCGCAGAAAGCCGTCTCGGTCCCCGTCATCCGTGCCTAATCTTTCATGCAGGAAATCGCCCCGCCACCGGGGCTTTGAGTCTTATTGAAACGCTTTGGCCGCTTGTTCGGTTTACTGACAAAACACATGGATCCTTACAATCCCCAAGGGTTATGCCGTCTTGAAAAAGCCCATTCAACTTGCTGATGGCCCTTGGAAAACGCAAAAAATACACGCGTTTCTTAATCCAAATCCTCGCCGTCCCACGAAATATCCGCTCTACATTTTAGCTTCGACGCCCCACCACCGAACTCACCGATTTCAAGAACGCACCAACTTCTCCAGCGCCGCATCCGCCAGGAATGACGAGCGACTTTTGACCTTGTGCTCGCGCACATAACGGTCAATACGCTGGATCACATACCCCGGCAACGTGACATTGACCTTCTCGGTCTTGCCCAGGTAAGGCGAGATATCGAGCTCGAGCATCCCCCAGCCCATCCCGGCGTACTCCTCATTGCCGTGGTGCGTCGCCACCGAGGTCGGCATCGGAATCGCGCGGCCTTCGCCAGCCAGCTCCTGCAACAGGATGTGAGCCACTTCGACGGCGGCGTTGTAAGCCTCTTCAAAACTGTCCCCGGCCGTCACCGCGCCTGGAATATCAGGGATCTGGATACCGGTGGCGGTAAAGTCATCGCCCCATTCGATACAGATTGGGTATTGCATGAATATTCTCCTGAAAAAACCGACCTAGAACGAAAACAACCCAGCACGCTGCCGGATAATTCGCACGGTGCCCAAGGGCAGATCCTTCTTGGGATGGGGCACCGGTATCGTGTACGGGTTATAGCGATGGGTGAAAATGTGATGACTGCCCGTGACCCGATCCAACACCCAGCCCGCCTCTTGCAGTTCCTTGATCAATAGCCTGCTTTGCACCACAGCCTCCTTGCTCCGGCCCGAACAAAAATAACTCCAGAGTTACCTTTGCTCAAGCACAGATTTTTCAGAGCAGACTGACGGTTGTTTTGCCGGATATTGAAAAGCCCCAGGCATGGAGCTAAAACACCCGCCCATCCCAGCCCACCGTCACATGCGGTGGCAGTTCACCGCGATGCTGCAACAGCCAGGCATCCAGGGTGTGCCCGACGTGGGTCAGCACGCCAAGCTCGGCGCCGCACGCGTCGATGCATTGCAGGGCCAGGGTCAGGTCATTGTGATTGCGCGGCGCCTGGGGTTGCGGTGGCATGGAGCAGTCAATGACCAGTACGTCCAGAGGCTCGCGCCGCAACCAGTCGAGGGTCGCCGGGGGCAGGCCCGTGGTGTCGGTCAGGTAGGCCAGGCGCCGTCCCTGCCCTTGCAGCAGGTAGCCGAAGGTCGGCTTGGAATGCTGCAGGGGCAACGCGGTGACCGTCAGCTCGCCAAACTGGCGGGTCTCGAACTCGGCGAAGGGCTGGCTGAAATCGAGGATGCCGGGATGCTTGTAGAGGTCCGACAGGCCCTCGGGGTCTGCCGGGCCATGCACCGGGATGATCAGGCCCTGGCCCCAGCGCAGGTGCAGCAGGCCCTGGGCGTGATCGGCATGGTAGTGGGTCTGCAGAATGCCGTTGAAGCTGCGTGGCGGGAAACGCTCGGTGAGGTCCGTCAGCCCGCTGTCGATCAACCAGCGTTGCTCACCGCACTCGATCAGCGCGCTGCACTCGCGGCGGCGCAGGCGTTCATCGCTGCGCGCCAGGGTGCAGGCCGCGCATTCGCAGCCATACACCGGGACTTGGCGGGCGTCGCCGGTGCCCAGCAGGGTCAGGCGCATGCCGAGTGCCCCTCCTCCAGGCAATCGAGCAACCGGGCGACGGTATGCACCAACGGCCCGGAGTTATCCAGCAGGAACACCCCAGGCGCAGCCTGCAGGCTGTCGCTGAACTGCGCATTGCGTGCCAGGCGCGCGTCGATGTCTGCCACCGACTCACGGCCCCTCGCCAGCAAACGCTGGCGCAACACCGCCTGGTCCACCGTCAGCAGCACCACCAACAGCGTCGGATAACGTGCGCGGGTCTGCGCCAGATGGCCACGGGAGCCATTGACCAGCACATCGTCGCCGGCCGCCAGCCAGTCGTCGATCTGCCGTGGAATGCCATAAGACAGGCCATTGGCATGCCAACTGAGGGCAAAGCCGCCCTCGGCTTGCAGCGCGGCGAATTGCGCGGGGCTCACACCTTGGGCGGCCTCGCCCACCGCTTCCGCCGAACGGGTGATGACCCGTCGCACGATGCGGCAACCGCGCTCGGCCAATGGCCCGCGCGCGGCTTCCAACAGGCTGTCCTTGCCCGAACCCGATGGTCCGATGAGATAGATCAACCTGCCCACCATCAAAACACCCTCTTGGCTTGTCGCCAGACTTGTTGGACTACCGGCAGCCCGCCCTGGGCCCTGGCTTGCACCAGGTCCGCACGCAGGCCGACGGCAATTTCCCCGCGATCCTTGATGCCCGCCGCCTGTGCAGGGGCCAGGCTGATCATCTTGATCGCCTGGGGCAGATCGCAGTCATTGTCCTGGGCCGCCAGGGCAAAGGCCGCTGGTAACAGGCTGGCCGGGTAGTAGTCACTGGAAAGTATATCCAGCAATCCTTCAGCAGCCAGGCCGGCGGCGGCCACATTACCCGAGTGGGAACCGCCGCGCACCACGTTCGGCGCGCCCATCAGCACTTTCATCCCCAGTTGCCGGCAACCGCGCGCCGCTTCCAGGGTGGTGGGGAACTCGGCGATGTTCATGCCATAGCGCGCCGACTCCTCGACATGGGCCAGGGTCGCGTCGTCATGGCTGGCCACCGACAGGCCACGCGCCAGGCAATGCTCGACGATCGCGGCGCGGTAGCGGTCGCTGTAGGCCTTGGAGTTGGCCATTTGCAACAGCACGAACGCGTCCATGGTTTCATCATTCAAATGGTATTTGCCCATGTAGTACTCGCGGTACTTGGACTCCAGCACAAACTGGCGCTGGCCCGGCGAGTGGTCCATCACCGACACCAGTTGCACCAGCGGGTTTTCCACCAGATCGCGGAACACACTCAAGGTGTCCGGGTGGCACAACTCGCAACGCAGGTGCAGGCGGTGTTCGGCGCGGGTCAGGCCGGCTTCCTGCGTCGAGGCAATGGCATTGAGCATCGCCGGCAGCTTCTGCATGCGATTGCCCTTGGGGTTCACGTCGCCGATGGACACCGCATCGAACACCGTGGTGATACCGGCCGCGATGATCTGCGCGTCATGGCTGAGCACGGCCGAGGTCGATGGCCAGTCCACGCCGGGGCGCGGGGTCATGTGTTTTTCCAGGTTGTCGGTGTGCAACTCCACCAGCCCCGGCAGCAGGAAATCACCGCCCAGGTCCTGGGCGTGGGGTAACTGGCTGCGGCCTTCGGCGAGGTCAACGATCACCCCGTCACGCAGTAGCACACTGCCGAGAAATACACGATCAGCAGTGACCAGTTGGGCATTGCTGAGGATCTGTTCAGCGGGCATCGGCGTAGTCCTCGTCGGTAATCACAGCGGGCGTCATGTCCAAATGGCGGTCAGCCACCGCCTCACGGGCGGCACGGTCATGGAAGATGCCAATCAGTGCGGCACCGCCGGCCTTGGCTTCGTTGATCAGTTCCAGGACAACCTGACGGTTGCGGTCATCCAGGGAGGCCGTCGGCTCGTCGAGCAACATCACCGGCCAGGCCACCATGAAGCCGCGCGCGATATTGACCCGCTGCTGCTCGCCCCCGGAGAAGGTGCCCGGCGCCAACTGCCACAGGCGCCGGGGGATATTCAGGCGCGCCAGCAAATGCTCGGCACGGGCCTGGGCGTCAGCCTTCGTCCAGCCACGGGCCAGCGCGGGCTCCATCACCACATCCAGGCAGGCGACCCGTGGGATCACCCGCAAAAACTGGCTGACATAGCCCAGGGTCTGCTGGCGTACCTCGAGAACCTCCCGGGGGGCAGCGCCCACCAGCTCCAGCCACTGACCGGCATGGCGCACGCGGATGCTGCCCCCGGCCGGCAGGTAGTTGCCATACAAGGTGCGCAGCAAGGTGCTTTTACCCGCACCGGACTGGCCGTGCAGCACCAGGCATTCACCGCCCTGCACGCTGAACGCCACCCCGCGCAGCACGTTGAGCACCACGCCGTTCTGCTGGTGCAAGGTGAAGGTTTTCGAGAGGTCACGGACCTCGATCAAGGCATTCGTCATGGCTGCAATACCGAAGACACCAGCAGTTGAGAGTAAGGGTGCTGTGGATCGTCGAGGATCTGATCCGTCAGCCCGGTTTCCACCACCCGCGAGCGGCGCATCACGATCAGGCGATCGGCCAGCAGGCGCGCCACCGCCAGGTCATGGGTGACGATCACCACCGCCAGGTCCAGCTCACGTACCAGGCCGCGCAGCAGGTCGAGCAGGCGCGCCTGCACCGACACGTCCAGGCCACCGGTGGGCTCATCCATAAACACCAGGCGCGGGCTGGAAACGAGGTTGCGGGCGATTTGCAGGCGCTGCTGCATGCCGCCAGAGAAGGTGCGCGGCAGGTCGTCGATGCGCTGCGGGTCGATCTCCACCTGGCCCAGCCAGTCCAGGCCGGCGCCACGCAGTTGCTGGTAATTGCGCACGCCCTGGGCCATCAGGCGCTCGCCAATGTTGGCGCCGGCCGACACGCCCATGCGCAGGCCGTCGCGGGGGTTCTGTTCAACGAAGCCCCATTCGGTGCGCAGCAAAGTGCGGCGTTCGGCTTCGCTGGCGCTGTAGAGGTCCAGCCATTCGCCGTCCTTGCTGCGATAGCCGACGCTGCCGGCCTGGGGCGGCAAGCGCCCGCTCAGCAGCGAGAGCAAGGTGGATTTACCCGAACCGGACTCGCCGACAATCCCCAGCACCTCACCGGGGTACAGATCAAAACTCACGTCCTGACAGCCCTTCTCCAGGCCGTACAGCAGGGACAGGTCGCGCACTTGCAATAAGGGCTGGCTCACTGGTTGTTCTCCTTGACCCGTTGGGCGCAGTACCAGGTGTCGGAACACACAAAACTCTGGGTGCCGGCGTCGTCGAGGATCAGTTCATCGAGGAACGAGTCATGGCTACCGCAGATGGCGCAGTGGTGGTCCCACGTCTGCACTTCAAAGGGGTGATCCTCGAAGTCCAGGCTGCTGACCTGGGTGTACGGCGGCACCGCGTACAGGCGCTTTTCGCGGCCGGCACCGAACAGCATCAGCGCCGGGCTCATGTCGAGTTTCGGGTTGTCGAATTTGGGGATCGGCGAAGGGTCCATCACATAGCGCTCGTCGACCATCACCGGGTAGGCATAAGCGGTGGCGATATGGCCGAAGGTGGCGATGTCTTCGTAGAGTTTTACGTGCATCACCCCATAGTCGTTGAGGGCGTGCATGGTGCGGGTCTCGGTTTCCGAGGGCTCGATAAAGCGCAGCGGCTCGGGGATCGGCACTTGGTAGACCATGATCTGCCCGGCCTGCAGCGGGGTTTCCGGGATGCGGTGGCGGGTCTGGATCACTGTGGCGTCGGGGGTGGCTTCGGTGGTGGCGATACCGGCGGTGCGCGCAAAAAAGCGCCGGATGGACACGGCGTTGGTGGTGTCGTCGGCGCCCTGGTCGATGACCTTGAGCACGTCGTCGGCACCGAGGATCGCCGCCGTCAATTGCATGCCGCCGGTGCCCCAACCATAGGGCAGCGGCATCTCGCGACCACCGAACGGCACTTGGTAACCGGGAATCGCCACGGCCTTGAGCAAGGCGCGACGGATCATGCGTTTGGTCTGTTCGTCGAGGTAGGCGAAGTTGTAGGCGGCGTCATTCATGGCGGGTGCCCTCGGCCGGTTGGCGCAGTTTGCGGATCAGTTCCAGTTCGGCCTGGAAGTCCACGTAGTGAGGCAATTTGAGGTGCGAGACAAAACCGGCGGCCTCAACGTTGTCGCAGTGGGCCAGCACGAATTCTTCGCGCTGGGCCGGCGAGACAATCTCTTCGCTGTACTCCTCGGCACGCAGCGAGCGGTCCACCAGGGCCATGCCCATGGCCTTGCGCTCGGCATGCCCGAACGCCAGGCCATAGCCGCGGGTGAACTGCGCCAACTCGGTGGCCGAGCCGACAAACTGGTTGACCATCTCGCACTCGGTGACTTCGATGCTGCCCAGGCAGATGGCAAAGCCCAGTTCTTCAGGATCGACCCATACCTCGACTTCACCGATGCGAATCTCCCCGGCAAACGGGTGATTGCGCCCATAGCCACGCTGGGTCGAATAGCCCAGCGCCAACAGAAACCCTTCATCGCCGCGAGCCAGGGCCTGCAGGCGCTCGGCACGGCTGGCAGGGAACTCCAGCGGGTCGCGGGTGATATCAGCGACGCTGGCGTGGTCGTCGGCTTCGTGCTTGATCAAGCCCTCTTTGGCCAGCAACCCCAGCACCCGTGGACACGGTTCGAGGCGCGCATCCGCCGTGGTCTGCGGGCCTGGATACTCACCCTCGGCCAGCAGCGCGAAATCCAGCAGGCGATGGGTGTAATCGAAGGTCGGGCCGAGCAACTGGCCGCCGGGCACGTCCTTGAAGGTGGCTGACAACCGTCGGCTCAACGACATCTGCGCGGTGTCGATCGGCAGGCTCGGGCTGAAGCGCGGCAATGTAGTGCGGTAGGCGCGCAGCAGGAAGATCGCTTCTACCAGGTCCCCCGCCGCCTGCTTTATCGCCAGTGCCGCCAGTTCTTCGTCGTACAGCGAGCCTTCACTCATCACCCGCGCCACGGCCAGGGGCAGTTGCTGGCGGATCTGCTCGACACTCAGTTCGGGAACCGCCGTATCACCCCGGCGTTTTTTCGCCAGCAGACGGTGGGCATTGTCGATGGCCTGTTCGCCACCCTTGACGGCTACGTACATCAGGCGTGCTCCTGTGTGATGCGACTGCTGCGCGGCAGGCCGAGCAGGTGATGGCCGGCGCTGAACAACACGTCCAGGCCACGGGGAAAGGCCTCGCGGCGCTGGCGCTCCAACCAGAAAGCCGACGGCACCGGCACCTGCACCCGGCGCTGGGCCTGGATGCCCGGGCCGCGCCAGAGCAAGGCGCGCCCGGCCTCCAGGTCGCTAAGCTGGACCAGCAAGGTGCAGGACTGGTCGGGGTAGCGATCATTGCCGTGATCGAAGCCGCTGAGGTCGAGCAGGTCCGGCTCGCCTAGCAAGGCAAACGCGGCCTCCTCCCGACGCGCAACCAACGGGCAGCCGCAGTGGAAGGCCAGGTTGGCGCGGATCAGTGGCTTGTCGAACGCCGGTGCCAGCCATAGCGGCGTGTCGACATCCAGCAGCGCCAGGCACAAGGCATAGGTGGCGGGCGCCAGGCCATCGAGGTGCGGGGCTGCCGGCAGGTGCTGGATCAAACCCGGTTCGGCCAAGGCCTTGAGCGCCGCGCGAAAACTGCGCTGGGCATCCAGCACCGGGTCGACAAACGCCGGCTGCAATAATTGAGCGTGCATCAGTTTTCTCCTCGCACCAGGGTGAAGAACTCGACCTTGGTCGCCGCAGTGTCGGCTTCTTTTTGCGCGCGGCGCCGGGCTTGGGCCTGGGCCAGTGCGCTGATCAAATCGCTGAGCCACGGGCTCGGTTGCGCGTTTTGCAAATGGGCATCGGCCAGGGCCGCCAGTTCGGCGTGGACCTTGTCGCGCCCGGCCAGGTAGCTGTAGCCGGTGCGGCCATCGGCCAGGCGCACCACACAGCGGGTCACCGTCATTTCACCGACGTTGAACGGCGCACCATTGCCACCCATGCGCCCACGCACCAGGGTCATGCCGATTTCCGGGGCGCGGATCAGTTGGTACTCGGCGTCCTTCAATGCCGCTTCGTGGGGTTGCAGTTCATTGAGCTGGGCGCGGGCAAGTACGCCAATCCAATGCTGACGCGGGGACAGATTCATCGGGTTCTCCATCAAGTCACCACCTGGTACTGGAAGCGATCCGAACGGCTGGTGGACTGCGCCAGCTCCACCGGGCGGCCATCGCGATCGCGGGAAAGGGTGAATACCGTGAGTGCAGGCAGATGCCGGGGCATCATCAGCAGCGCGGCTTCGTCGCGGTTGGGCAAGCGCGCACCGATCAGGCTCTGGGTGCGGGTCAACGGCAGGTCGCGCTCGCGCAGGTACTGACGCAGGGAGCCGCCGTTGTAATCCGCCAGCAACGGCGCGTGGCTGGCGCAGTAGCGATGACGGATCAGGCTGACGGGCTGCTGGTCGAGCTTGCGCAGGGTTTGCAGCTCAATCATCGGCGCCATTTCGGCGATGCCCAGGTGCTGCGCTTCTTCGCGGCTGGCGTAGCAGTACCGGCGCTTGAGCAGCAGCGCCTGCACGCCATGGCCCTGGGCCGACAGCGATTGGCTGTAGGCGGTGTCGGCGCCCATCGGGTAAATCAGCGGCCGGTCCAGCACCTGCGTGCCTTTGCCCTGCTGGCGCAGCAGGCTGCCTTCGAACACCAGCTCATCAATGGCGCGGCGCAGGGTGTGGCGGTTGACGCCAAAGCGCTCGGCCAACTGCACTTCGCCCGGCAGGAACTCCCCGGCCTGGTAGCCGCTGAGTTCACGGCGCAGGATATCGGCGAGTTCGCGGTACACCGGTTCATCTTGTCTAGACAACTGCATGCTTTAAAAAAAGCGCCCGCAGGCACCCCTCCAAGGTCAGATAAACCGCTTGCGCAGGCGTTGGGACAGCACGTCGATCAGGCTCACCACCACGATGATCACCAGCAGCACCGCGCAGGTCTGTACGAACTGGAAGGCGCGGATGTTCTCCCACAGGATCACGCCGATGCCGCCAGCGCCGACCATGCCCACCACCGTCGCCGAGCGCACATTGGCCTCGAAGCGGTACAGCGCGTAGCTCACCCACAGCGGCATGACTTGCGGGATCACGCCATAGATCACCTCTTGCAAGGCGCTGGCACCGGTGGCGCGTACACCTTCCACGGGGCCGGGGTCGATGGCCTCGACGGCTTCGGCAAACAGCTTGGCGAGTACCCCGGTGGTGCTGATCCACAGGGCCAGTACCCCGGCAAACGGACCAAGGCCGACCGCCACCACGAACAACATGGCGAACACCATTTCGTTGATCGAGCGAAAGGCATCCATCACCCGGCGCAGGGGTTGGTGAATCCACCAGGGCGTGATGTTGTCGGCGCAGAGGATGCCCAGGGGCACCGAGCAGACAATCGCCAGCACCGTGCCCCAAAGGGCGATTTGCACGGTGACGATCATTTCCTTGAGGTAGGAGCGCCACTCGTGGAAGTCCGGCGGGAAGAAGTCAGCGGCGAAGGTCGCCATGTTTCCCGAATCGCGGTACAGCGCCAGCGGGTTCATTTCCGCGCCTTTCCAGGCCCAGGCCAGCAGCACCAGGAACAGGCCCCAGCCGAGGTATTGCGGCCAGGTTCTTTTACCCACGGCTTCAGCGTGCAAGGTCGTCATGGATCACTCTCGATAATTACTGGAGCGGGGCCTATGGGGGAACCCGCTTGTGTGGGAGCTATGTGTGTGTGGGAGCGGGCTTGCTCGCGAAAGCGGTGGGTCATTCAACACATCCAGCGACTGATTCAACGCTTTCGCGGGCAAGCCCGCTCCCACATAGGCCCAGCTCCAACAGGGGGTTAGCCGTTGGCGTCGGGTTTCTTGTCCAGCTCGCTCAGGCGCTGTTGCAGCGTGGCCAGGTCGGCGTCGATCTGCGCCAGCTTCTTGGCTTTATCCGCCTCGGCCAACTTGCTGTCGGCGCTGATGGTGGTGCGCTGCTTGAACAGCTCCAACTGGCGGATCGGCAGCAACTGGTCGTCGTTGGACGCGAGGAACTTGCCCAACTGCATGTTCTTCAACACCGCTTTCTCTGCCTCGGTGTCACCGTAGTTGGCAAAGAAATCGCGGATCTTGGTCTTCTCACTGTCAGTCAGGGCCTTGCTCCACACCATCGGGTCGGCGGGGATCAGCGGCGACTTCCAGATCACCTTGAGTTGCGCGGCCTTGTCCGGCTGGGTCACTTCCAGGCGGTCCCAGCTTTCGGTGTTGAAGGTAGCCACGTCCAACTGCCCCTTGGCCACGCTCAGTGCGTTGACTTCATGACTGGAGTTGAGGGTGCGCTTGAAGGCGGTGCCGGCATCCACGTTGTTCTTGGCGAACACGTAGTAGCCCGGCACCAGGTAGCCGGAGGTGGAGTTTGGGTCGCCATTGCCGAAGGTCAGGTTCTTGGCGTTCTTGAGCATGTCTTCGACGGAGTTGAGCGGGCTGTCCTTGCGTACGATCAGCAGGCTCCAGTAGCCGGCGGCGCCGTTGGCGGCAGCGGTCTGGGCGAAGATCTCGCCGTTGGACCGGTCCACCGCCTCCATCGCAGCCTTGTTGCCGAGCCAGGCCACATCGACCTTGTTGAAGCGCATGCCCTGGATCAGGCCAGCGTAGTCGGAAGCGAAGGTGGCGTTGATGGTCAGGCCGGTCTTCTTGTGCATGTCATCGAGGAACGGCTGCCAGATGCTCTTGAGGTTCTGCGAAGACTCGGTGGACATGATGCCGAAGTTGATGGCCTTGTCAGCGGCCTGGGCATTGCCCAAGGCGACGCTGGCCAACAACACGGCAGACAGGAAAACATGACCGATACGGTTCAACATACAGGCGACTCCTAGGGATCGTGAATGGAGGTTCAAGCGCGGGCCAAGGCCAGGCGCTGGGGGAGTTCGGAACGGCGCGGCGGCTCGGAAAACATCAGGCTGGTGTCGACGTCGGCACCGTACAGATCGTTGAGGAACTGGCTGCTCATCTCGCGGCCCTGCCCGTCGAAATGAATGCGCCCGCCCTTGAGCGCCACGGCCCGTGGGCAATAACGCATGGCGTAATCGACTTGATGCAGGGTCACAACTACGGTCTTGCCGTCGCGTCGGTTGATATCGGCGAGGATCTCCATGACCTTGCGCGCCGACTCCGGGTCCAGGGAGGCAATCGGCTCGTCGGCCAGGATCACTTCGGCACGCTGGGTCAAGGCCCGGGCAATCGCCACGCGCTGCTGCTGGCCACCGGACAGGGTCGAGGCCCGCTGCTGGGCCAGGTCCGCCAGGCCAACCCGCGCCAGGGACTCCATGGCACATTGCTTTTCCTCGGCATTGAACAACCCGAGGTTGCCGCGCCAGCGCGGCATGCGGCCCAGGCAACCAAGCAGCACGTTGTCGATCACACTCAGGCGATTGACCAGGTTGAACTGCTGGAAGATATAGCCAATATCCGCGCGCAACCGCCGCACCTTGCCATTCAACCGCCCACTGGCCTGCACCTCTCGGCCCAGCACCTTGACGCTGCCGCCGTTGCTCTTGTCGCAACAGGCCAGCCCCGCAAGGTGGCGCAACAACGTGGACTTGCCGGAACCGGATGCACCGATCAGGGCGACCATCTCGCCGCTGGCGATGGTGAGTTCGAGGTCGACCAGCGCGGTTTTCTTCGCAAAGGTCTTGTTCAGGCGATCGACATGGATAGCGGGAGTCATGGGCTTCTCTGTCTGGTTTGAACAGCCTTGCGTGGCTGCGTTTGAGTTCAAACGACAGTAGGCGCGGGAGGTGTCAGGGCTATGACTTGCACATGACTGCAGGAGGGCGGTTTGATGAAAGTTTTATGAAAGGTTGGAACAACTGAAGGACAATTCCCATGCATATGAGGATCGCTCCCATGCTCCGTGTGGGAATGATCAAAACAGGACTTTCCCTACGGCTCATCATTTAACAGGCACACATCATGCTGGGCGAGCTGTACGCAGGAGGGCCCAGCCCTGCCGGGTCTCCATTCCTCGGTCGTCGCCCTTTTTCACGCAGCTATATGCGGCTGTGCGCGGGGCACCTTCGGGTGCGCCGGGGTCCTGGAGTTCGGTCTTCCACACCTGCGTACAGTCGCCACCCATCATGTGGAAGTGATTGTGGCGGCTCCTTTAACTCCAGGAGCAACCGTATAAAAAAAGTCACGCCTAGCCCGCCCCAATCCCTGAACAACAGCAAACTCCACGAAGCCGCCCAACGTGCGTTCAAGCATTACGCACTGCATTCGCAACTTGTATCTGCCTCGTCAGAAAAACTCTTCAGTACGTGCCGGTCTCAGCACCGAAGAAGCGTTGAGCAACGCCTGTGAAATGCTCGAGTCGGCGGCGGTCAGTGCGTACGACTGCACCGAGTATCTTGAAGGCTCGAGCCGTAAGCAGGTGATGGCAGTGGTGCAATTGATCGAGATGGCGCAGTTGTTAGTCGAGGCAGCGTTGCACCGGGAATGCCCGGCGGCCTGACGGCCAAGTGAATCCCTGTGGGGGCTGGCTTGCCTGCGATGGCCATAGGTATCTACACAACTCGCTTTTTTTGGTTATTGGGTATGAGTACATATCCGTTGCTGCGGTTACGGCGGCTATTGGTTCCGCCCTTACGGCGGGTCACTTTTGGAAAAGAGCCCCAAAAGTAACCAAAAGGGCTCTTGCCCCACCACTCGGCACCTCGCCCAGGCTCGGTGTGCCCGTCATCCGACATTGATTCGGGGGGCCGCCGCGATGGGCCATCCATGGCCCAGCGCGGCTAACCCGGCGTCCTGCCGGGTTACCCCCCAAATCAATATCGGATGACGGCCAGCGTGGTTTAACGGGGCGCCTCAGATCAAAAGCAAAGCGAGGCGGCCTGACAGCCGACCTGATCGTCGAAGCGTGCGCATATACCTGTGGGAGCTGGCTTGCCTGCGATGGCGCTGTATCAGTCGATAAATGTATTGGCTGATGTACCGCCATCGCAGGCAAGCCAGCTCCCACAGGGAATGCAGCTTCGCGCTCTGGCATTGCTGTTGCTCTGCTTTTGATCTGGCTTTTGATCTTGATCTGAGGCGCCCCGTTAAACCACGCTGGCCGCAGGCAGGTATTGCGCAGTGGGCACCCCGGCATGGATGCCGGGGTAGCCGCGACACGGCCAGGGATGGCCGATCGCGGCGGGCCCACGGAGCAATGCCTGACTGCGGGCATGCCGAGCCTAGGCGAGGCACCGAGTGGTGGGGCAGGAGCCCTTTTGGTTACTTTTGGGGCTCTTTTCCAAAAGTGACC
>NZ_MSAJ01000020.1:0-9986 GCF_044510355.1 Pseudomonas sp. DD1
TTCGCATAATGAGACCGACGTTATGGTACTTGCCGCCCGAAAGGGCAGAATCCGACGCCGGGAAAATTGCGAAGCCCCCGGCGAGGATTTAGCCATAACGTCTATTATGCGAGGCTGACGTACACTTTTTTTTCAGCCATAGCAGCGTTCACAGGATTTGCTTATGTCCGACGACAACAGCGTAGATATTTTTGGCACGAAGCCTATAGCTAAGGCCGTCGAGAAAATTACGGAGAAATCTGTAGATGGCTTAGGTGCTTTTTTCGGGGCTATCTGCATGCCCGCTGCCGAAGAGCTAGGTCTTCTTCTCAAAGATAAAATTGCCGTGTTCCGGACCCAGAATCTAGAAGCGATAGCTGAAAAAACTCGGGAAAAAATGGAGAGGGCAAAAATCACCTCTAGTGGAGATACCAATCCAATGCTGGTTCGTCAGGTTATCGAGGATGCCTCGTGGACCGATGATCCACGTATTCAGTCCATGTGGGCCGGTCTACTTGCTATTGCTTCCGGCACGCCTTCAGCGGCTGACGACTCCATCATTTATACGGAAACTTTGAAACGCCTTACCCCCTTTCAAGCTCGCATCATCAATGCAATCTACAGCGACCCAAGATGTTGTAGCGTCGGTGCATCACTGCCTACGCATGCAGAATCGTTCTTCCAGCCATCGAATCGTTTGCTTTATACGGTTAGAGAAATTCTGGCTCAGTATCCAGGCGACCTCAGTGAAATTGTTCCGATAAGCGCTACGCACGACGAAATACTGGCTGAAGGATGTAATATTGCGCTTTCGCGGTTTCGACCGCAGTTGGAATCTTTAGCAACCTCAGGACTCATCTACTCGGTCAACTTTCCAGTAAAGTTGGACGGCTTGACACTATTTATTCCTACTTTGAAAGGCCTTGATTTTTATATGAGATGCTTGGGATACAGTATTTATCCTCTTGAAGCATTTATGCTTACCTTGCAGCATTGGTGCTCTCTGAGGGGCATTGATCCCTACACATATGCTCCTCCACGCACCTAACGCTTACCCGTTTCGCGTCCGCGTGCCTCTGTGGAGGAATGAGTTCTTTTTTTCTGAGTACGTGCCCGAATAGCCGCCATACCTCGACCTGCCCGAAGGGCATTAGGCGCCTCGCAGATTCTTGCTAGTACGTTGCACCTTATGCGCCGAGACCCCGCAACGCGGGCCGGTCTATCGCCCAAAGAAAAACCCCAGCGCCCGTGAGAGACCTGGGGTTTTTTGTCGCGTTCAAATTGCCTGTAGTCACTGTGGTGTCACTTCGCGCCCTGATTACCCCAAGGCATTCACCCTGGGTTTGTGCGAAGCCTGCGCGGTCCCGTGACGTATAGCACTATCTCTGGACAGGTCCCGGCAGGTCCGATTATCTAGCGCTTCGTTTTTGGTAAAACTGAATGATTTATCGCCTGGGCTATCGCTTGGTGGCATTGCTACTTTCTAGCTATCTAACAGCTATTTGACTGCTATCTCTCTGCTATCAAGCTGCTATTTTTCGGCTACTTCTCAGTACCAAAAATGCCCCGGCCTCCAATCAAAATAAGCCAAGTCCTGCTCCAGAATTTGATACTGAAACCGCCTTGGTAACGGCATCAAGCATCTTCCTTTCTGGCTCCCTGATTGCTTCGCCTTTAAATTCTTTGCTTGTTACGTAGTATTTTTGATTGTTTGCTTCAATGGCGAGTGCCCAAATCCTTGCTGTTTGAGGCTCATCTTCGCCGCCTGACAAGGCTTTGGGGATTACTTGGGTGATTGAATCAAGTCTAATCCATCGCTTCTGAGAAGCGTTTTTGGAAGGCCTAAACCCCTCATCCAGAGGTGTCGCTTGCACCCAAAATGGAATTTTTTGATCGTCTGAAAATGTTATGCCGTCGCCGGGCTTGAGCTCCTTCATAAGCGCAGAAATGATCGATTCTTTCGTGCTTTCTGGCATGCTTTTGAACTCGGACGGCATCGATTCGCCTATGCCACTCACGCCGGTTATTAGCAGGTAATCGTAGATCGTTTCGTCGTGGGTTTTGCCAGTGCCATATTTGTCCAGCTCGGTTCTGATGGCTTCTTTAACCGAGTCTCCAATTTTTCCAAACTCGCTTTTTAGCGAGTCTTTGACTGATTGAGCAATTCTGTCGGACATGGTTTCCGTGGTCATACCTGCATCCCCATTTTTGATTTTTACGCCGAGACCGTTTGCGCTCTCGGGATACCGAAAATTCTGATTAGGCCGGTTTTCGGCCGTTTGAGGTGGGGGTGCTGTTACACCCCCACTTTACCGTGGTTTCCCACGGTCATTCAGACGCAGGCCAGCTAGGTTTTTCCCCGCTGTTTCTGCCGGCTTCGTTCTCGATGGTTGCCAGCAGGGACGTCATTACGCTGCGTGCCAGAGGTTTTATATTGTCTGGTAAGTCACTGAATCTTCTGAGCAATGCCCTCATTTCTGGTGCCACGTCTCGCTCACTTTCGTCTAGCAAGATTTCATCTGTAGCGCACCCAAAAAGCTTTGCCATGCTCACTACCTTGTCGCCGGGAGGGGCATTTTTCCCTTTCTCCCATCCTGCAACCGTGTTTTCTCCGCTGCCGATGGCTTCGGCCAGAGCCTTCTGGGAAAGACCTATGTCTTCCCGCTTTATTCTGATGTTTTCGCCGATGCTCATTTGGATTTCAACCGCGCCAGTTTGATGCATCTAATTTAACCCCTGTATATCCATACACCACCGATATGTGGTGGCATAAGCCACCAAATTACACTTGCCGCCTCGCCACAATATATCGTAGTCTTAGCCACATCATTTAGTGGCTTGACAGGATTTCGGATGTTCATTGATTGGCTGACTATTTCGCAGGAGCATCAGCATGATCTACCGATCGTGTGCGGAATCTTCACGCTGACTGTCGACTCGAATACCAATGAAGTGTTGAGCACTCGTCAGCCGCGCTTTAAGCATGAGGCCAGCTTTTCCACATCCGTCACTATTCATGTCCAGGGCCGAAAAATCCGTGTCGAAGGAAATCCGAGCCGGGTAGGGCGGTTGGACAACCTTTTCGGTTTCACCTCTATCGAGCAGTGCGTTTCTGTTTACAACTCATTGTTGCGGGATTATGGACTTCCGGGTTTTTCGCGCTGTACACGCCTTGATATTGGCCACGGTGAGTCCAGTGCAAAGTTTGTCGACGGGGCAAAGATTGAACGTATTGATCTGACGACTAATGTGGCTTTGGGGGAGGGCAACGTAGTTGCTTATTTGCGTGGCATATCAAGTCAACGCATTGGACACTCCATCGGATTTCTTTATCCCAACGGTCGCACTGTTGCTTGGACTCCAAAAGGCAATGGAAAAGGCGGTCGTCTTCAATATCGTAAAGCCTATGACAAGGCTTATGAGATGGATCAGAACACTCTTCCGAAGTTTAAACGAGCCTTTGGCGACTCTTCAGAAGAATATAAATATGTTAAGCGGGTTAGAGATTACTGCACCCAAGAAGGTGTAGTCCGCATGGAGCAAGAATTAAAAAGCGAATTTTTACAGCGCGAAGCCCTTTGTTATTGGGGTTTATTTGATGAAAGGCGTTTAGCCGAACTCCACAGTGAGTTTCTTAAGATAGATGAAAAGTTAAAGGTGACAGCGATGGACATCGTTAGCATTAGTGAGCAACTGTTGGCAGAGCATATTGTTGATTCAACTCGTTCTGCTAATACAACAGCTATGTATGCCATTCAATGGATGCATGGCCAACGGTTCGACTTCGCTAAAAAGCAGGTGCAAACCCACGCTGCACGACTTAATCGAATAGGTATCAATATTCGAAATGCTTGTGATACAAGCCGTTTCGCCCCTGTTTTTGTCCGCCAGTGCCGTGAAGTTACAAAAACTGTGTTGGCTGTACCTGCTTGGTATCAACGCCCGAACCATCTTCAGCAGGTCGCTGCATGAAAACAGTTAAGTTCGATGCCACCGTGCTTACTGCTGGTCAGCGTCGTCGTCTTGAAGACCAGACAAGGCTTGCCTCTTTGATGAGAAATGTTATTCCGCAACAGGTTGTTGAGACACTTAAGCTATTAGAAAGCCGTAAAGAACAGGGCGTTAAGCCTGAACGTATTTGGTTTGTAGAGCGTCAAGAATCGGGAACAACCTCTGTTGCTGAATGGATGGGTTTTTAATGAATCGTGACGCCTATCTAAACCTTCGATTTGCCGTAGAAACGGAGTTCGTAAATGCTCTCAACGATCCTCAATATGATGAACGCGCTGGGGTTAATAGTCTTATGCGTTTGTTTCTATCTGCACTGGCTGAGCAGCAAGTAGCTCGTCAGCGTTCGGCACGAAAATTTAAAACATTCAGGCGTAACCCTGAAGCTGTCGCCCCAAGTTGGGCATACCGTAAGCCCGGCACTGTTCCTGGCTTTCCAACATTGAGATAAGGGCATCATCATGTCTAATATTATTGTGGTCGAAGTAACTGGTAACCATCGTAGCGGCACTGCCGCTAAATCTGGCAAGCCATATTGCATGTTCGAGGCATATGCTCACTTGCCAAATATTCCGTATCCACAGAAATGTACTTTTTACGCTGAGACGCCTCAGCAAGTACCTCAGCCTGGAAAATACGAATGTGATGTCATTGCACAGGTTCGTGATGACCGTCTTATTTTTGAAGTTGACCCTCGCCAAGGTCGTCGTATTAGTTCTAGTGCTGCATCGACTGCAGCACCTCAGAAGTCTGCGTAATGTCCGGTTTATTGCATTGCCCTGGTGATTTAGTTATTCAGGGCGGTGCTCCTTCGTGCTCGGTTGACTGGGTTTCTGTTCCATACATTCCCCCATTTGACCTTTCACAACTTGACCCAACTGTATTGGGCCAAGCTTTCGGCGCCGGTTTCACCCTAGTTGGCAGCTTTATGGTTATGTCGATGGGGATTCGGGCGTTCTTAAATTTCATCAAACAAGCTTGAGGATTTATCCATGTTTAAAAAGACCCTTGTTGTTGCTGTTTCTGCTGCTCTGTCCGCTCCTGCTGTTTTCGCAGCTGATGGCACTGGTGGTTGGGATTATACCGGCCTGACTTCCTCCATTGATTTCAGCACTATCTCCGTTGGTGTTCTGGCTGTTGCTGGGATCCTTGCCGGGGTTTATGCCGGTATCAAGGGTGCAAAAATCGTACTTGGTTTCCTTCGGGGCTAAGTTGCCGGTTCTGGTTTACCTGGGCGTCTTCGGGCGCCCTTTTTTTCTCTAAATTTTGGAGTGCAGAATGGATCAGCTCTATTACTTCGCGATGTTTTGCATCGGAACAGGTTGCGCTTTCGCAGTCTTTGCGGGGTGGTGAAATGAGATATTTCCTCGCGCTACCTTTTTTTCTAGCTCTTGTCTTTTCTTCAAATGCTTCGGCTGGCTGGGTTTGCTCTTCAACTAGTCTTTATCCCACTCAGTGTGCGGCTGCTGCTAACTCTCCTACGGCAGAACAGTTTGCAGTTGTTTACCTTGCCGCGTTTGACGATAGTGGGCTTTATAAGAACTACACTCCAGGCGCCTGTATCGCAGACACTCCAACGAGGAAAACCTGCTCCTATACTTATACTCATGGCGGCATCCTCAAGAATGCTAATTTTTCCGTCATCGGATCGAACACTATTATTTGTGAGGACACTCTAGAGTCACGTGGCCCTGATTCATCAGCTATTAAATCAGCCGACAAATACTATATTTCTTGGTCTGTTTCATCGGTAACTCAAAATATTTGTCATAATTCGTGTTCCTACTTGGCTTCCTCAGCCACTGTGAGCACTTGTTATTTAAATACCGGTTCGACTTCTTCGGGATTTTGCAATTATTTTGTAGGTATTGATTCGTCGAATTCTGCTTGTACTGGTGAGGTTGGTTACCAGCAGCCCAGTGTTGGTGATTCCCTTAATGTAACTACTCCACCTGACCCAGGTGGTGATCCTGATGGAGACGGCGGTGGTAATGATGGCGGCACAGGTGGCGGTTCAGGTGATGGCTCCGAACTTGGATTTACTTCTCCTGGTCAGCTAGACACGGAGCGTTTTACGAATGAGGGTAACGCTGCTAAATACAATGGCTTTGTATCTGGGATGAGCAGTAAATATGTCCAATCTACGTTTGGGCAATCTGTCGCGGGGTTTACGCGAAGTATTAATTCCGCTGGAGGTGGTACCTGTCCGTTTGCCTATATAACAATATTTTCTACGCCCATCTTTTTTGATTCTCACTGTACGCTGTTTGAGTCCATCGCTCCTATTTTGAGTGCTGTATTCCTCGCTGCTTGGTCTTTATTAGCATTTCGTATTTTTATGTCTGCTTAATTTCTTATAGGGGGTTTTATGAGTGCTTTCGCCAAATGGATTTTAATTATCTTAGAGCAGATATTGGATTTCATCGTTGAAGTTCCTTTAGCCATTGCTGGTTGGCTTTGGGAGGCTGTACTGAGCCTAATAGGCTCTAGCTTTATCGTTGGTCTTATCGACAATGCCGGTCAGGTATTTTCTCAAATATCTCCTTCTGTTTGGTACTTCATGGCAATTATGAAAATTCCTTTCGGAATAACTGTTGTGACTAGCGCTTACGTCTTGCGCTTTCTTGTTCGTCGCATTCCGTTTATTGGGTGATTCATGGCTATTCATGCTTATGTTGGTAAACCAGGTTCAGGCAAGACCTCTAGTGTTGTTGAACGTGTTGTCATCCCCTCATTAAAGCAAGGCCGTCATGTTGTAACCAATATTCCTTTGTTTGTTGACGAGTTACTTGCTGATTTCGGTGGCTCTATCGATTTGTTGCCTCATGACTGGTGGGAGCGTCCTGACCTTACTGAATTTGTTAAAAATGGATGCGTCCTTATTCTCGATGAGCTTTGGCGTAGGTGGCCAAGTGGCCAGACGGTTCAGAAAGCCAACATTAATGATAAAGCACTACTAGCAGAGCATCGTCACATGGTTGACGATAAAGGTAACTCCATGCGGGTTATTCTTGTTACTCAGGATTTGTCTCAGCTTGCTAGCTGGGCTAGAACTCTAATTGAAACAACCTTTCTTATCACTAAGAAATCTAAAAGGTTTTATCGCGTTGACGCTTATTCTGGTGTTGTTACGGGGGATAAACCTCCCAAATCAAAGCTTGTCCGTCAAATTGCAGGTAAGTATAACTCTACTGTTTTTGGTTATTATAGATCGGCCACTAAGTCTCAAACAGGTGACGTAGGTGATGAGTCTGTGGCTGATAATAGTGGTTCATTTCTACGCTCTTATGGTCTTTGGGGGACTGCCTTTGCTTTTGTTCTGTTCATTGGCCTGGGTATTTACGGTGTAAAAAGTTTCTTTTCCTCCGGCTCACCTGGTGTCGTTGATACTCATCCAGTAATTAGCAAGGCAAAGGAACCGGCCAAATCTCCTGAACTGCCAATCTCAACCACTTGGCGTCTGGTTGGCTTCGTTCATCCTTCAAAACCTGATCCGTCTTCAAGGGCTGTATCCGAGGCTCTTGCTTTGATTGCAGACAATAATGGCAACTCTCGATACATCTCGTTCAATCACTGTCGGTATTTTCCTGATTTTACTGAGGCTTTTTGTTTGGTTGACGGTTTCAGAATCACTAATTGGTCATTAAAAAAACCTAATCCAATTACAGGTGGGCTAATTGGGGGAGGGCTTTAGCGTAGCGCTAAGACCTCTACCAATTAACCCACCATCCACCTGGAACTCATATCATGAAGACCTTTAATGTACTGCGTCGTTTTAATGCTGCCATATTCCTTTTTTTCTTCGTTTCCTTATCCCAGGCGAATACTGCCCCTCAACAACTGACGTTTGATTTTCAGACTATTCCGGTTTCATCCGCTTTGCAGCTTTTGGCTGATTACCGTGGTTTGAATCTTGTACTAGACGAAAACGTCCGTGGTTCACTTTCTATGCGTATGAAGGATGTGAGCTGGGATGAAGCTATCGAATATGTAACATCTACAAATGGGCTCTTATACGCCGTTGAAGGTAAGTTCCTTCGGGTCAGTGCTTATCCACGTCCAGGTGAATCATATTCGGCAAACTCATACATTTCCGGTCAAGATCAGCAAATTCAGAGCAATCCTTCTTTTGTCGCAACCTCTTTCGATGTTTCAATCTTCAAGGTGCATAACATTTTGGCTTCAGATGTTATAAAAGCATTTCCCCTTGATCCTGGAGAAACTCTGAACTTTGAAGACGGTTCTTCGATCATCGTTGCCAGGATGGGCAAGCCGCGTTTAGAGCAGCTCAAAACGTTGATTACCGCGGTTGATTACTCTAGAAAGCAAGTGATGATCCAGGCTCGTATCGTCGAGGTTGATCGCTCTTACTCCAAGAACCTGGGCGTCCAATGGGGTGGCACTGTAGGCAGCGGTGCCGGTACTATTTCAGGCTCTGTACCACTGGGCTTTGCCTCTGGTGCGATAGGTACTGTCGGTATTGTTTCAAGTGCTTTGACGCTTGATGCCAGGCTTTCAGCGATGGAGCAGGAGGGCAGGGGCAGGGTGATTTCCAGCCCTCGCGTTTACACCTCTGACCGTCATCAGGCCAAAATTGTTAAAGGGTCTGAGGTTCCTTATCAGCAATCGGCCGGCGATGGTGCAACTTCCACATCGTTCAAGCAGGCCGCCTTGTCGCTCGACGTGACTCCGATTGTTAACGGTAAAGGAGTGCTGCTGGATGTCATTCTTTCAAAGGATGAGCCTGATTATTCTAATGCCATGAATGGCGTTCCTCCGATAAACACGACCTCGCTGACTTCACGGGTTTTTTCGCCGTTTGGCCAGACTATTGCTTTGGGTGGTGTTTACTCGGATCTGGATACAACCGTCGTTAGAAGCGTGCCATACCTGGGTAAGATTCCTGGTTTCAAGTGGTTGTTTACCAGCAGCTCGACAGTATCAACCAGCACAGAGCTGGTCCTTTTTCTGACACCTGTCTTGGTTGAGCCGATATAACTAAACTAAATAGTCATTTAGTTTAGTTATAATCATTAGCTATTAACGGAGGAGGGTAGCGCATTAAATGAACTAGGGGTCGTTCATCCTTGGTCGCTATCTTCCAAGCATGTGCGTTATCTTGCAAAGCTGCAGCAGACACGTGTAATCGGTAACAAGCCACGTAAATCAAGGGCTCCAGCGTTGCGAAGCTCCTGGCTTTGGTGTCTAAGAACTGAACAAAAATGAGTGAAAGGACTGTTGTAATGACAAATTTGTCGCCCTGGATGGTTGAAAGCGCTTATCGCTATTTGAAGGCTGCGAAGCACCTTAGACGTGGCCATGACATGCTGGACATTGCGCAGATCAATGCTGCAATTGGCATGGAAATCCTGCTGAAAAGCTTCGTGTCAAAGCCCAATGGCAACCTTGGCCAAGTCAATGAAACTTACGAACTGGACATGGGCGCAATAAAAACTGCGCATGAGCATTTGAAAGCGACAGACAGAATCCCGGCTTATCGGAAAGACAGAGGCCCTAACAAGCACGATTTGCTTACGTTGTTTCATGCGATACCTGAACCGATCAGGCAACGTATTCGGCTTGATCGTCACGAGCATTGGATCGAGAAGGATCGGGAAGTTTTTACCAATGCGCGTTATCGATATGAAGCCGGTGCTCCTGGAGGTTACGACGATATTTTGATCGGTGTCTTGGACGAACTGATTGAGGACGTTGTGCACTGGTATCGTGAGCTGGGCAGCAAAGATGTGTTCATCGTGTGTTACGGAATGACGCCGGCCGATTTTCAGCCCAAGCCAGGCAAGGAGCCTAAACCGTCATGAGCCTGGCTTCAAATCTGACCGCCAGAGCCCCCCAGCCCCTCATAGGACGGTTCGCATAATGAGACCGACGTTATGGTACTTGCCGCCCGAAAGGGCAGAATCCGACGCCGGGAAAATTGCGAAGCCCCCGGCGAGGATTTAGCCATAACGTCTATTATGCGAGGCTGACGTACACTT
>NZ_MSAJ01000021.1:0-3356 GCF_044510355.1 Pseudomonas sp. DD1
GGAATTTAATCTTGACGATGACCTACTCTCACATGGGGAAACCCCACACTACCATCGGCGATGCATCGTTTCACTACTGAGTTCGGGATGGGATCAGGTGGTTCCAATGCTCTATGGTCGTCAAGAAATTCGGGTACTGAGTCGTGACCAGATGGCCTCGCTTCAGCAAATTGGGTATGTGACAGCTTTCGGTGTTTTGTGAGATTCGAACTTTCGGTTCATTTCGTCTTCACACACCGCAATCTGATGCTTTTGCTTGTTTCCAAGTCAAGAGTAGTCAAATTGCTTGGGTGTTATATGGTCAAGCCTCACGGGCAATTAGTATTGGTTAGCTCAACGCCTCACAGCGCTTACACACCCAACCTATCAACGTCGTAGTCTTCGACGGCCCTTCAGGGAACTCAAGGTTCCAGTGAGATCTCATCTTGAGGCTAGTTTCCCGCTTAGATGCTTTCAGCGGTTATCTATTCCGAACATAGCTACCCGGCAATGCCACTGGCGTGACAACCGGAACACCAGAGGTTCGTCCACTCCGGTCCTCTCGTACTAGGAGCAGCCCCTCTCAAATCTCAAACGTCCACGGCAGATAGGGACCGAACTGTCTCACGACGTTCTAAACCCAGCTCGCGTACCACTTTAAATGGCGAACAGCCATACCCTTGGGACCGGCTTCAGCCCCAGGATGTGATGAGCCGACATCGAGGTGCCAAACACCGCCGTCGATATGAACTCTTGGGCGGTATCAGCCTGTTATCCCCGGAGTACCTTTTATCCGTTGAGCGATGGCCCTTCCATACAGAACCACCGGATCACTAAGACCTACTTTCGTACCTGCTCGACGTGTCTGTCTCGCAGTCAAGCGCGCTTTTGCCTTTATACTCTACGACCGATTTCCGACCGGTCTGAGCGCACCTTCGTACTCCTCCGTTACTCTTTAGGAGGAGACCGCCCCAGTCAAACTACCCACCATACACTGTCCTCGATCCGGATAACGGACCTGAGTTAGAACCTCAAAGTTGCCAGGGTGGTATTTCAAGGTTGGCTCCACGCGAACTGGCGTCCACGCTTCAAAGCCTCCCACCTATCCTACACAAGCAAATTCAAAGTCCAGTGCAAAGCTATAGTAAAGGTTCACGGGGTCTTTCCGTCTAGCCGCGGATACACTGCATCTTCACAGCGATTTCAATTTCACTGAGTCTCGGGTGGAGACAGCGCCGCCATCGTTACGCCATTCGTGCAGGTCGGAACTTACCCGACAAGGAATTTCGCTACCTTAGGACCGTTATAGTTACGGCCGCCGTTTACCGGGGCTTCGATCAAGAGCTTCGCGTTAGCTAACCCCATCAATTAACCTTCCGGCACCGGGCAGGCGTCACACCCTATACGTCCACTTTCGTGTTTGCAGAGTGCTGTGTTTTTAATAAACAGTCGCAGCGGCCTGGTATCTTCGACCGGCATGAGCTTACGGAGCAAGTCCTTCACCCTCACCGGCGCACCTTCTCCCGAAGTTACGGTGCCATTTTGCCTAGTTCCTTCACCCGAGTTCTCTCAAGCGCCTTGGTATTCTCTACCCAACCACCTGTGTCGGTTTGGGGTACGGTTCCTGGTTACCTGAAGCTTAGAAGCTTTTCTTGGAAGCATGGCATCAACCACTTCGTCATCTAAAAGATGACTCGTCATCAGCTCTCGGCCTTAGAATCCCGGATTTACCTAAGATTCCAGCCTACCACCTTAAACTTGGACAACCAACGCCAAGCTGGCCTAGCCTTCTCCGTCCCTCCATCGCAATAACCAGAAGTACAGGAATATTAACCTGTTTTCCATCGACTACGCTTTTCAGCCTCGCCTTAGGGACCGACTAACCCTGCGTCGATTAACGTTGCGCAGGAAACCTTGGTCTTTCGGCGTGGGTGTTTTTCACACCCATTGTCGTTACTCATGTCAGCATTCGCACTTCTGATACCTCCAGCAAGCTTCTCAACTCACCTTCACAGGCTTACAGAACGCTCCTCTACCGCATCATCCGAAGATGATACCCGTAGCTTCGGTGTATGGTTTGAGCCCCGTTACATCTTCCGCGCAGGCCGACTCGACTAGTGAGCTATTACGCTTTCTTTAAAGGGTGGCTGCTTCTAAGCCAACCTCCTAGCTGTCTAAGCCTTCCCACATCGTTTCCCACTTAACCATAACTTTGGGACCTTAGCTGACGGTCTGGGTTGTTTCCCTTTTCACGACGGACGTTAGCACCCGCCGTGTGTCTCCCATGCTCGGCACTTGTAGGTATTCGGAGTTTGCATCGGTTTGGTAAGTCGGGATGACCCCCTAGCCGAAACAGTGCTCTACCCCCTACAGTGATACATGAGGCGCTACCTAAATAGCTTTCGAGGAGAACCAGCTATCTCCGAGCTTGATTAGCCTTTCACTCCGATCCACAGGTCATCCGCTAACTTTTCAACGGTAGTCGGTTCGGTCCTCCAGTTAGTGTTACCCAACCTTCAACCTGCCCATGGATAGATCGCCCGGTTTCGGGTCTATTCCCAGCGACTAGACGCCCTATTAAGACTCGCTTTCGCTACGCCTCCCCTATTCGGTTAAGCTCGCCACTGAAAATAAGTCGCTGACCCATTATACAAAAGGTACGCAGTCACCCAACAAAGTGGGCTCCCACTGCTTGTACGCATACGGTTTCAGGATCTATTTCACTCCCCTCTCCGGGGTTCTTTTCGCCTTTCCCTCACGGTACTAGTTCACTATCGGTCAGTCAGTAGTATTTAGCCTTGGAGGATGGTCCCCCCATATTCAGACAAAGTTTCTCGTGCTCCGTCCTACTCGATTTCATGACTAAGAGATTTTCGCGTACAGGGCTATCACCCACTATGGCCGCACTTTCCAGAGCGTTCCGCTAATCTCAAAGCCACTTAAGGGCTAGTCCCCGTTCGCTCGCCACTACTAAGGGAATCTCGGTTGATTTCTTTTCCTCAGGGTACTTAGATGTTTCAGTTCCCCTGGTTCGCCTCTTAAGCCTATGTATTCAGCTTAAGATAACCATCTTATGATGGCTGGGTTCCCCCATTCAGACATCTCCGGATCAAAGTCTGTTTGCCGACTCCCCGAAGCTTTTCGCAGGCTACCACGTCTTTCATCGCCTCTGACTGCCAAGGCATCCACCGTATGCGCTTCTTCACTTGACCATATAACCCCAAGCAATCTGGTTATACTGTGAAGACGACATTCGCCGAAAATTCGATAATACTCAATTTGAGTAACTCACAAATTTTACCTTAGCCTGATCCGTTACCAGTGAAAGTAACGTTCAGTCTATCTTTCTATCACATACCCAAATTTTTAAAGAACGA